>CAYFYE010000059.1:0-16333 GCA_964347285.1 uncultured Acidimicrobiia bacterium | reverse complement strand
GCCCGGGACGAGGCGGAGCGGGCCCTGCTGTGGAAGGGGCGCAAGTCGGCGTTCGGCGCCGTCGCCCAGCAGGCCCCGGACTACTACCTGCACGACACCGTGGTACCCCGCACCAAGCTGGTGGAAGTGCTGCGCGAGGTCTATCGCATCGCCGAGCGCCATCAACTGGACATGATGAACGTGTTCCACGCCGGCGACGGCAACCTCCACCCCCTCATGCCTTTCGACGCCGCCGAGCCGGGGGTGCTGGAACGGGTCACCACGGCAGCGAATGAACTCGCCGAGGTGTGCGTCAGGGCCGGCGGGGTGCTGTCCGGCGAGCACGGGGTCGGCCTCGAGAAGCGAGACCTGATGCCGCTGATGTTCGACGAGTACGACCTCGACGCCCAGGCGCGTATCCGGGAGGCCTTCGACCCCGACGGAGTGCTCAACCCGGACAAGATCCTCCCCACCGGCTCCCGCTGCTTCGACTTCGGACGGCCCGTGCCGGAAGGGGCATGGGTGTGACGCTCGAGGGAGATCTGGCCCGGCTGGGAGCAGATCTCCTCGTTGAAGACCTGGAGGACGCACCCCCGGCCGACGCCACCGTGGCACCGCAGACTCTGGAGGAGGCGGCCCGGGTACTCGACCTGGCCAGCGAGCGCCGAGCCGAGGTCCTGGTCTGGGGAGGAGGCACCCACCAGGGCCTGGGAGCCCGGCCCCACCCCGACATCGTGCTGTCCACCCACCGCCTCGACAAGATCGTCGATTGGCGGCCCGATGACCTGACGGTGGTCGCCGAGGCGGGAGTGCGGGTGGCCGATCTGGAACAAGTCCTCGCTTCCCGCAACCAGTCGGCGGTGCTTCCGGAACTTCCCGGTCGGGCCACCGTGGGCGGCGTGGTCGCCTCGGCGTCTTCCGGATGGCGCCGCTTGCGCTACGGGCCCACCCGGGACCGGGTGCTGGAGGTGGCTCTGGTGGCCGGCGACGGCCGCATCGTCACCGGTGGGGGTCGGGTCGTGAAGAACGTCACCGGCTACGACCTCCCCCGCCTCGCCACCGGCTCGCTGGGTTCGCTGGGACTGATCGGGCGCGTGGCCCTCAAACTGTGGCCGGCCCCGGTCGCCAGCGCCACCGTCACGGTGCCCGATGCCGCCGAGGCACTCCGACGCGCCTACCGGCCCCTGGCCGTCATCGAAGACGACGGCACGGCCCGTGCCTACCTGGGAGGCGCCCCCAGCGAGGTCGAGGTCCAGATCCGGGACCTGGACGGCGACGGACGCGAGGGACTGCACTGGCCCGCCCCGATCAACCAGCCGGTTCGATTCTCCCTGCGTGTGCCGCCCCGGCTCGTCGGCGAAGCCATCGCCCGCCTTCCCTCGGAATGGCACTACCAGGCGGCCTTCGGCGTGGGAGAGATCCGAGTCGGGGCCCCCTCGTTCGATACCGCCGGGGCGTCCGATCTCCGGGACTGGGCCGAGGGGCACGGAGGGGCACTGGTCGTCGAGGCCGCCCCCGCCCCCAGCTATGCCCTCTTCGACCCGTGGGGCACCCCTCCGGCGACCCTGGACGTGCAGCGGAGGTTGGTGGCCCGCTTCGATCCGGTGCGGGTCGTCAATCCGGGCCGGCTGCCCGGCGGTCTGTGATGGGCTGGACCACCGCCGATGCCCCCACCACAGCCGAGCTGAGCGCCTGCGTGCAGTGCGGCCTGTGCCTGCCCTACTGCCCCACCTTCCGTCTCACCGGCAAGGAGACCGCCTCTCCACGCGGTCGGCTGATGGCGATGTCGGCCGTCGCCGCCGGCATAGCTCCGGTGGACGCCACCTTCGAGGAGATCATGGGATTCTGTCTCCAGTGCCGGGCCTGCGAGGCGGTGTGCCCGTCGCTGGTGCCGTTCGGGCGGGCGATGGAGGGGGCCCGGGCCGAGCTGACCGCCCAGCGCCCCACCCGCCGGCGCCGGCTCCGTCACACCGTGCTCGGTCGAGCTCTGGCTGCCCCCCGGCTGATGGCAATCGGGACCTACCTGCTGGCACTGGCGCAACGGGGCCGGCTCACCGGGCTGGCTCCGGGCCGGTTGAGATCGGGGCTCGACGGGCTGCGTCCCTTGCCCTTGAGGATGCCGAGCGTCCGGGGAGCCGAGTACCCGCCGGTCGGCGAGCAGGTGGGCACCGCCGCCCTGCTGGCCGGTTGCGTGATGGAGCCGTGGTTTGGCGCCGTCCACCACGCCACCATCGAGGTGTTGCGCCGGGCCGGCTACCGGGTCACCGTTCCCCCCGACCAGCGCTGCTGTGGCGCCTTGGCCGCCCACGACGGCGCAGCAGGCGAGGCCCGCCGGCTGGCCGCCCTCAATCTGGCCGCCCTGGGCCGTGGCGACATCGTGGTGGCCGACGCCGCCGGCTGCGGCGCCCACCTCAAGGACTATCACCACTGGGCCCCTAGGGGCGGGGACGTGGCGACACGGGTACGCGACGTGACCGAGCTGGTGGCCGACGGTCTCGCCGAAGGGCGCCTGCCGACCGTGGCGGCCACCGGCTCCCGGGTCGCCGTGCAGGATCCTTGTCACCTGCGCCATGCCCAGCGCATCACCGACGCTCCCCGGCGGGTGCTGGCCGGGGCGGGGTACGAGGTGATCGAGATCGATCCCGACGGGCTGTGTTGCGGGGCCGCCGGAATCTACGGCCTCCTCCATCCCCAGGCCTCTGCCGAATTGGGCCGCCAAAAGGCGGCCCAGGTGCAGGCCGCCGGCACGACGGTGGTGGCGTCCGCCAACCCGGGCTGTGAGATCCAGCTCCGGTCTCATCTCGGGCGGGACTACCGCATCGCCCATCCGGTCGAGCTCTATTGGGAAGCGCTCGACGGGGCCGAGCATCGGGGACTGCCGCCGACGGCGGCGTAGCATGTGGGCCCGACAGAGGAGGGAGCGGTGAGTCGGGAAACCGCCGACGTTGTGGTCGTCGGAGCGGGAATCATGGGGTTGTCGATCGCCTACCAGACGATCCGTCGCTCCGACCTGCGGATCGTGGTTCTCGAGAAGGCCCCGAACGTGGCCGAGGGCTCGACCGGAGCCTCCTGCGCCATCCTTCGCCAGCGCTACACCTACCCGGAGTCGATCAAGGTGGCCCGTGACGGGCTCCGGGCCTACCGGAGCTGGGCCGACTTCACCGGCCTGGCCGAGCCGCGGGCCCGCTTCCATCACACCGGCGTGCTGTGGATGATGAACGAGACCGCCGCCCAGGTGGAGCAGGCCCAGGAGATGATGTCGGGGCTGGGCATCGCCGTCGAGCATTTCGACGGGGAGGCGGTGCGGGAGCACTTCCCCGCCCTCTCGCTGTGCAACGAGCCGTTCGACCTCACCGGTGCAACCGAGCACAACTGCATCGACCACGACGACTTCCTCTACGAACCCGAGCCCGGCTACTTCGATCCGGTCAGTGCCGCCCAGGATCTGTGCGAGGCGGTGCGGCGGGACGGCGCCGAGGTTCGTTTTCGCTCCGAGGTCACCGGAGTCCACACCTCGGGCGACCGGGTCGACGGGGTCGACCTGGCCGACGGCAGCCGGATCGACGCCCCGATCGTCGTCAACGCGGCCGGTCCGTGGGCCGTCCGCCTGGCCGCCATGGCCGGCCTGGAGCTGGGCTGGACGCTGCGTCCCATACGGGCCCAGGTCCTCTATCGGGAATGGCCCGACGAGGTGCCCGGTCCCATCCCGGTGGTGGCCGACTCCTCGGGCGGCATCTATTTCCGACCCGAGGCCGCCGGCCAGCAGATCCTGGTCGGCTCGATCCGGGAAGAGGACGAGCAGGAAGAGGTGCCCGACCCGGACCACTTCAACACCAACATCGATGCTGCGTTTCGCGACACCAAGATCTACAGCCTCCATCACCGCATCCCGTCCCTCCCTTACCGGGGGGGCATGACCGGCATCGCCGGCCTGTACACGGTGAACGTCGAGGACGTGTATCCGATCATCGGTCCGACGGCCATCGAGGGGTTCGTGGTCGCCAACGGCTTCAGCGGCCACGGCTTCAAGGAGGCGCCGTCGGTGGGGTCGATGGTGGCCCAGTGGCTCACCGGCGAGAGCATGTCCTACGACACCGACGCCGACATGGCGTTCTTCTCCATCGACCGGGAGCCCCACCCCCTCGAGGAAAAAGCGGTGCTGGCCTGAGCCACTAGGACTCGGGGGCCACTTCGGGCGGCGACTCCGCCTGGTCTCGATGCTCGGTGATCTCCGGCGGCTTGTCCCGAAAGCCGATGTCCCGATGACTCATGTCGCAGAACGGCTGGTTGTTGCTGGCGCCACACCGGCACAGGGCCACCCGGGTGTCGCGCCGAATGACCTCTCCCGACCGGTCGATCACGACCACATCGCCCCTTACGTAGAGGGGCCCGTCGGGCGACGGAAAGACGGTGGTGTAGGGGGCGGGCTCCTCCTGCGCTGCCCCGTCGAGCCGCTCGAAATGCAGCGCACTGGACGGGCACTTCGAGACGGCGGCGGCGATCTCGTCGGCGCCGGCACCGTCGACGGTCACCCACACGGCCGGCGCTCGACGTCGAACACGGCGGGGAGGGTCCCCAGACAGATCCCGCTGTGAACACAGCGCTCCGAGTCCCAGTGGACGACGATCTGGTCGGTGCGATAGGTCCGCTTCGCCATGATCCCTCCCGCTGGGGCCGGTAACCCCGGCGACCATAGCCACGGCCCGCCTCGGCTGCTCGGAATCCAAGCAGTTCACGAAGCACAATTCGAACCTGGCTAGAGGCTCACGCCCATCACCAGCGCCACCACCACCAAGACCAGAAGTAGCCGCCTCATGATTCCTCCCTCCCTTGAGAAGCCGGAAGTAATCGACTTCGGCTCGATCGCCGAGCACACCTGCGACCAGCACTTCGGGGGAATCTCCCTCGTGATCGTGGACGAGATCGACCTCTAGCCGATCCAACGCACTATCCGACGGTCCATGAGGTCCAGCCAGTCTGCCCTCATGGGCCGTCGTCGCGTCCGCTACACCTCGTGCAATCCGGGAACTTGCGCGGTCTGGAAGACGGCACCGGACGCCGTCTTGCGGCAACGGCGCTCCTCGCCGATTCTGTGCATTGACACGTAGCGTGGCCGCGTGATACCTTCGCACCGCACGGCATCGTGCAACGGGCAACTGTGGCTGGGAGGTCAATGGAATACGAGAAGCCGGAGATTCGTGATTTCGGGCTTCGATCGCCGATCACACCTACGAAGGCCACTTTGGGGGCCTTGCCCCCATCCTGGGACTTCAAAGGTCTCAGCGACTGACCCAGGCTCGGTTCGTGAGATCAGAGCGGTCCAAGCAGTCCCTGCCAGGAATCGGGAAAGGACGTGAACAACGTCCGAGACTTGCACCGAGCCGCATCCTTGTCGGAGCCAGCGGCTCCTAAGGAACCAGCAAAGAGGCAACACATGAAGCGACTACTCATCGTTCTTTCGGTAGCTCTTCTCTACCTGGCCGCATTTGGACAGGTGGCGTTCGCGGGGGAGTGGAATAAGAACAAGGGTGACCTGCCCGCCAAGTACAACGCTCAGTCCGAATGTGCCAAGAACGGGTTGGATCAGCCTGACTATCACCCCGACTCGAATCCTGAGGGCGAAATGCCCGAAGATTTCTTTGCGGATGACGAGCTATGGGCTCTTTCCCCCGCCGGTGGGAGAGTGCAATCAGGTGGACAGATAATGATCATCGTTAGGGAGAATCCCGAAGAATGGGGCTGGTTGGGGGTGTTCCCTGGAGTCCAAGGGATCGCGTGCAACCCGACGACCCCGAGTCAGGATGGCTGAATGACGGAACGAGAGCAAAGCCGGTTGGTCCGGCACCGACTGGCCACAGAGGGGACTAGGTTCGCAACGACTCCGTGAGAAAGGCCGAAGGACTCCTGGGCTGAGGAGGGGGCCTACCTAGCTGAGCTTTCACCGATGCGGCCTCAACGGACACCCCCCAGCCCTCGGTGCTGTCGTCCCCCCAACCCGGCACCGGGGGCTGATCTATGTCACGCGGATGTCACGCGACACGTCGCCGGTGACCTGGGCTTCCCTTCCCGGCATCCAACTTTGTGGGAAGGGCCAATTCCCACGGGGCCGGGGTTTTCCGAAGCCGGCGGAAAGATGCCGAACTTTGAGCTTTACCACCATCCGGAACACCCGGTTGGTGAACACGGCAACGCGGGGCAGATAGCCGGAGTCCTCGAGGACTCCGAGGGCGATGAAGAACGTGGTCACGTCCCGGCTTTGCGGCCACCGGACCACAGCCGGTAGCGGCGGGTCACCCGGGGCGCGAACAGACGGCCCCTGCACCGCGCCGGAGCGCCCACAGCGGCGACGGGCACGGTACGGTCCCCCGGTGCCTCATCCCATCGCCCGCATCAGCAGCCTGGCCCGGCTGCTCGATTTCCGTCACGCCTCGAATCGGTACGCGGTTGCCGTCTCGACCATCGCCGCCGTCGTTGGAGGGATCGCGGCGGCCATCACCGGTGAGCTGTCCGATGCCTTCGGCGGAGGGGTGCGGGCCGGCCTGGCGGTCTTCCTGGCCTGGGCGCTCGGCCGAGAAATTGATCCCGACGACCCGCGCTCTGCAGCCTTGGGAGCACCGCTGGCGTTGCTCGCGCTCTTGGTGGGCCGCCCGGCGCTGGCCGCAGTAGTGGCGGCGCTCATTGCCATGCGAGTCACGCTTCGACCCACCGGCGTTCCGTCCCGACCCCTCGATCTGGCCGTGCTGGTCGGGGCGTCCGCCTACATGGCCACACGGCCCACCGGCCTGGTGGCGGTGGCGGCGCTGGCAGCGGCTGCGGCGCTGGATACTGCGCTGTCCGACCCCGGCCCGACCTGGCACCGCTGGGTGGTTCCGGCCGTGCTCGCCGTCGGCGGGCTCGCCTTCGGCTTCGCCGGCCAATGGGCGGAGTTCGAGGCCCCGGATCTCGGTGGTCTCCTGATCGGTTCGGCGGGTGTGGTGAGCGCCGCCTTCCTGGTCGTCGCGACACCGGCACCGATGTCGGTGGGGGACCACACCCGCCGACGGTTGCACCGCAGCCGGCTGCGAGCCGCCCGCCTCCTCGGCCTGGCCATCGCCCTCGGATATGCCGCCGCCGGCCAGTTCGGTATCGGGGCTATGGGGCCGCTGTGGGCGGCATTCCTTGGTGCCGGCGCCGTTGCGGTGGCTCGGCGGGTACGAGCCGCCTGACCGGCCGGTGCCGGCCAGCCTCTTGGACATCACACCGTCTCCGGTAGGCTCGGCATCTGCAATGGAGGCCCCACGGTGCTGATCGGCGACGGTTACACCCACCAGCTGCACGACCCCGACCCCGAAGAGACCCAGGAATGGCTGGACTCCCTCGACGGCGTCATCGACCTCGACAGCAAGCAGCGGGCCAAGTTCCTGATGTCCAAGCTTCTGGAGCGGAGTCAGGAACGCGACGTTGGTATTCCGGTCACCGTCTCCACCCCGTACATCAACACCATCCCCCCCGAGGCCGAGCCGTACTACCCGGGCGACCAGTTCCTGGAGAAGCGCATCCGGCGCTTCATTCGCTGGAACGCAGCGGTGATGGTCATCAAGGCCAACCACAAAGCAGATGCGATCGGCGGCCACCTCTCCACGTTTGCCTCCTCGGCGCTGCTCTACGAAGTGGGGTTCAACCACTTCTTTCGCGGCAAGGACGACGGGACGCCGGGCGACGCCGTGTACTTCCAGGGGCACGCCTCTCCCGGCATCTATGCGCGGGCCTTTCTGGAGCGCCGACTCGACGAGTCCGACCTCGATCGCTTCCGGCGCGAGATCGGCGGCGGTCTGAGCAGCTACCCGCACCCCCGGCTCATGCCGGGCTTTTGGGAGTACCCCACCGTGTCGATGGGCCTGGGACCCATCAATTCCATCTATCAGGCCCGGTTCAACAAGTACCTTCATAACCGGGGCATCGACGACACCTCCGAGTCCCGGGTGTGGTGCTTTCTCGGAGACGGCGAGTGCGACGAGCCGGAGACGCTGGGATCGATCTCTCTGGCAGGCCGGGAGCGGCTCGACAACCTCACCTGGGTGGTCAACTGCAACCTGCAGCGCCTGGACGGACCGGTGCGGGGCAATGGCAAGATCATCCAGGAGCTCGAGGCAATGTTCCGGGGAGCCGGCTGGAACGTCATCAAAGTCATCTGGGGATCCAACTGGGATCCGCTTCTGGCCCGCGACACCGAGGGCGTGCTGGTCGACAAGATGAACCGCACGGTCGACGGCGAGTACCAGCGCTACAAGGCCGAAGACGGCGCCTACGTGCGAGAGCACTTCTTTGGGCCCGATCCCCGACTCCAGGGCCTGGTGGCCGACATGAGTGACGAGGAGATCTGGGCGTTACGGCGCGGCGGCCTCGACCCCCACAAGATCTACGCCGCCTACAAGGCGGCCACCGAGCTCGAAGGCGCCCCCACCGTCGTCCTCGCCAAGACCATCAAGGGCTGGACGCTCGGACCCGACGTCGAGGGCCGCAACGCCACCCACCAGATCAAGAAGCTCAGCAACGAGCAGTTGATGCAATTGCGCGACCGGCTTCACCTCGGCAACGAGATCCCCGACGAGGCTCTGCTGGGCGGGGAAGACCCTCCCTACTACCGGCCTCCGGTGGATTCTCCCGAATACCAGTACCTCATCGAGCGGCGCAAGGCCCTCAACGGGTTCCTCCCCAGGAGAACCACCACCGAGCGGGCTCCCCTGGCCATGCCGGGGCGGGAGGCCTTCGAAGAGCTGTACGTCGGCTCCGGTCAGCAAGCCGCCTCTACCACCATGGCCTTCACCCGCCTGGTGCGGGGCCTGGCCCGGGATCCCGACTTCGGCGAGCGAGTCGTGCCGATCATCCCCGATGAGGGGCGCACCTTTGGGTGGGACGCCCTCTTCAAAGAGCTGAAGATCTACGCTCCCGAGGGTCAGCTGTACGAACCGGTCGACGCCAAGCTCCTGCTCTCGTACCAGGAGGCCAAGGACGGCCAGATCCTCGAGGAGGGGATCACCGAGGCGGGGGCCACCGCCGGCTGGATCGCCGCCGCCACCAGCTACAGCACGAGGGGCGTGCCGATGGTCCCCTTCTACATCTTCTATTCGATGTTCGGATTCCAGCGGGTGGGGGATCTCATCTGGTCGGCGGCCGACGCCCGGGCCCGCGGCTTCCTCCTCGGCGCCACCGCCGGGCGCACCACCCTGCTCGGCGAGGGATTGCAGCACCAGGACGGGCACAGTCACGTGCTCGCCTCGACCGTGCCCGTGTGCCGGGCTTACGACCCCGCCTTCGCCTACGAGGCCGCGGCGATCATCGACCATGGCATCCGCCACATGTACGAGGACGGCGAGGACGTCTTCTACTACCTCACCCTCTACAACGAGAACTACACCCAGCCCCCCAAGCCCGAGGGGGTCGACGACGGGATCTGTGAAGGCCTCTATCGCTGGGCTCCGGCACCCGAAGGCATGAACCACTCGGCCGCCGTCCTCTTCTCGGGAACGGCCCACGACGCCGCCCGGCGGGCCCGGGACGACCTGGCCGAGCATTACGGCGTGGGAGCAGAGCTGTGGAGCGCCACCAGCTACAAGGCACTGCGCGAGGAGGCCCTGGCGACCGAGCGCTGGAATCGCCTCCACCCCGGTGAGAGCAAGCGGGTACCGCTCGTCACCAGGACGTTGGCCCGCAACGATGGACCGGTGGTAGCGGTGACCGATTACATGAAGATGGTGCCCGACCAAGTGGCCCGTTGGGTGCCCCAGCCGTTCATCCCGCTGGGGACCGACGGCTTCGGCCGCTCCGGCACCAGGGAAGAGCTTCGTCGCTTCTTCGAGGTCGACGCACCCCACGTGGTGGTGGCGGTGCTCTCCGGCCTCGCCGAGCTGGGCCGGGTCGAGCCGTACGTCGTGTCCGATGCCATCGACCGCTACCAGATCGACCCCGAGCTGGCCGATCCCAAGGTGCGCTGACGAGGCTCTTTCCTGCGCCCCGCGGCGCTCGACTCGTAACCTCCTGAGATGACGCTCGAGGACTCCCCCTCTCCGCGGCGCGCTCTGGAGCGTGCTGTATGGCTGCTGGCCGCCATCGTTGTGATCCTGTGGCTCGTCGAGCTCATCGACGTCGTCGTCCTCGACGATCGCCTCGAGGGCCAGGGCATTCGCCCCCGCACCTGGGACGGATTGGACGGAGTGCTGTGGGCCCCGTTCCTCCACGACGGGTTTCGCCATCTCCTGGCCAACACGCTGCCGCTGATCGTGCTGGGAGGTCTAGTGCTGCTGCAGGGATTTCGCACCTGGGCACTGGTGACGGCGGGCATCGTGGTCGGCGGCGGACTGGCGACGTGGCTGCTGGCCCGCAATGCCAATCACATCGGGGCCAGCGGGGTCGTGTTCGGCTACGTGGGCTACTTGATCGGCGCGGCGTGGTTCGAGCGCAGCCTGCGGGCCATTGCGGTTGCCGTCGCAGTGCTCGCCCTGTACGGAGGAGGGTTGCTGATCGGGCTGCTTCCCCGGCCCGGGATCTCCTGGGAGGGCCATCTCTTTGGTGCTCTGGCCGGGGTGGCCATGGCGGGTTGGATGGCGCCCCGCGGCCGGGATGAATCGGCCTGAGCCGACCGGCAGGCGTTCAGTCCCGGGCCGCCCCGACCGCCTCCCGGGCGTGGGCCTGGGCGGCGGCTTCGTGGCCCTCGACGTCGAGCTCCGGCAACCAATCGAGCCATCTGGGCAGATACCAGTTGAGATTGCCCAGCAGGCGCATCGTCGAGGGCACCAGAATCGAGCGGACCACGGTGGCGTCCAAGAACACGGCCACGGCCAGTCCGAAGCCCATCTGCTGCAGCGGCACCAGATCACCGGCGGCAAACCCGGCGAACACCGCCACCATGATGAGGGCGGCCCCCGTGATGATCGATCCGGTGGTGCGCAGCCCGTGGGCCACCGCCTCGGCGTTGTCGCCGGAACGGTCGAAGTGCTCCCGTATCCGGGTCAGCAGGAACACGTGGTAGTCCATCGATAGGCCGAACAGCACCGAGAACAGGAACAGCGGCAGCCAAGCCTCGATGGCCTCGACCTGGATGAATCCCAAGAAGTCGGCGATGTCCTTCACGAAGGCCGGCCCCACTCCATCCTGGAAGTAGAGGACCACCATCCCGTAGGCGGCCCCGACCGAAAGCAGGTTGAGGATGATCGCTTTCACCGGAACCACCAGCGAACGGAACACGACGGTCAGCAGCAGGAAGCTCAACCCGAGGACGAACACGAAGACGATCGGAGTGAAGACGTCGACATCCTCGAAGAAGTCGACGGTGAACGCGGTGAAGCCGCCCACGACGACCTCGGCATCCACCCCGGCAAAAGCGGCCGGCACCAGGTCGGCGCGCAGGTCCTCGACGGCGCGGTAGGCCTCATCGGTCTGGAAGTCGCCGGCCAGCGGGAACGAGAACAGCGCCAGGTCACCTCCGCTGCTGACCTGCACCGAGCAGGTCTGGCCGGGCTGCTCGCCGGGGGCGCACCGGACCGGGTTGAAGGCGCCGAAGCGGTCATCGGCTGCCACCGACGCCTGCAGGTCGGCCAGGGCCGCCTCCACTCGAGGGGTGACCGGCGAGTTGACCACGACGTCCACCGGTTCGGTGAGACCACCCGCAAATTCCGCATCCAGAACGGCGAAGGCCTTGCTCGACTCCATGTCGCCGGGCAGGGTGGTCACCCCGGCAAACCCGGTCTCGATGCTGAAGAAAGACAAGGCCAGGACCACCATCAGTCCGGCGCCGCCTGCCAGCCATACGAGCGGGCGAGCCATGACCGCGTTGGTCATCTTGTCCCAGAAGCCGCCCACTTTGTCCACGTTTTCCAGGGACTCGCGGCGACGAACCCGCAGCTTGTTGATCCGGTCGCCGAGCAGCGACACAACGGCAGGAAGCAGCGTCATCGAGGCGGCCACCGAGTAGATGACGACGACGATGGCCCCGACGGCCAGGCTGCGGAAGAGCGTATTGGGCACGAAGAGCATCCCCAGCAAGGCCAGCACAACGGTCATCCCCGAGAAGAAGACCGCCCGGTTGGCCGTGGCCCCGGACCGGCCGATGGCCTCCAGCTTGTCGTGGCCGCGCACCCGCTCCTCGCGATAGCGGGCCACGATGAAGAGCGAGTAGTCGATCCCCACCGCCAGACCGATCATCGTGATCATGTTGGTGACGAAGAAGGACAGGTCGAAGGTGAGGCCGATGACGGCGGCCGTTCCCATGGCCGCAGTGATGGCGCCTGCGGCGAGGAGGATCGGGAGCACGGCGGCGACCACCGTTCCGATCACTACCAGCAGCACGATGAGAGCGATGGTGACGCCGAAGGCCTCGCCCCTCCGCAGCGTCTCCTCGGAGAGCTCCTGGAAGTCGTTGTTGAGCGTCCCCTGGCCCGCAAGGAGCACTTCGAAACCGTCGGGGGTGGGCACAGCGCTCACCGTCTCTCTGACCAGGACGGCGTCGCGCGAGGCATCGTCGAGGTCGGGGTTGGCCATCGTGACCGGCAGCAGCGTGGTGTGGCCGTCCTCAGACACCGGCGGGGTCTGGCCCGGGCCGCCCCCGCCGAAGAGAACCCGGTCCGGCCCCAGCGAGGAGATCGCCGCCGCCACCTCGCCGACGTATCGCTGGTAGGCGGGGTCGTCGAAGGTGAGGTCCTCCGAGGTCAGTATCACGATCTCGGTGAACAGCTCCTCTCCCAGATTCTCCTCGACCAGCTGGAGAGCCCGTTTCGACTCGGGGGCGTCGGTGAAGTCGAACTCGGTGGTGAGCACCCCGCCCAGGAAGGCGGCCGCCGAGACGCCGGCCAGCGCCAGAGCAATGACCCAGACGGCGAGGGTGCGCCACGGATGGCGACTCGAAGCGCGGGCCAGAGTTTCCGGGGTGAGCCTCATGGATCCCCCTTGAGAGCTCCGATGGCCGAGTGGCGCACTCTACGGCGGCCGGGCAGCTAGTCAAGGTGCGCGCTGCGGCGACCTCCTCCCCGGACACCTCTTACGGGGTGCTTGCGTTCGGCTCTCGCATATCACTGACCACGGCCCTGGTGATCGTCGTGGGCAACGCCCTTCTGTCGGGAGCCGCTCCGACTCCGGGCGGGGTGGGCGTCTCGGCGGCAGTCCTCACCGCCGGGCTGGTGGGAGCCGGAGTCGACCAGAACACCGCGTTCGCGGTGACCGTGACCTATCGCCCGGCCTCGTTCTTCGTGCCGCCGTTCCCGGGTTTCTTCTCTCCGCGTTGGCTGGAACGGAACGGCCACCTCTAGCAAGGGCATACCGCCCCATGACGGTGTTCTAGCGCTCCCGTCTGGTCAGGATGCCTCTTGGTGACACCCCGTGCAGGTCTGGCGGTTGTCCTCGA
Organism: uncultured Acidimicrobiia bacterium; assembly: GCA_964347285.1. Lineage (GTDB taxonomy): Bacteria > Actinomycetota > Acidimicrobiia > Spongiisociales > JAOTWH01 > CAYFYE01. Next base: position 2,979 of record CAYFYE010000059.1, on the reverse strand, counting down.
AGCCGGAGTGATCCGGCTCGCTGGGCGGCATCGGTGCGCCGCCCACTCCGCCGGCGTGGCACACCAGGCATTCGGTGCGACCGGCGTGATCGGCCGGGATCGCCGGCGGACCGGCGGCCGGCGCTTCGGTGGCCGGCGCCGCCGTGGTAGCCGGTGCTTCCGTCTCGGCCGGTGCTTCCGTCTCGGCCGGTGCTTCCGTCTCGGCCGGTGCTTCAGTAGCCGCCGGTGCTTCAGTAGCCGCCGGTGCCTCCGTTGCCTCGGGCGCCTCGGTGGTCTCTGCAGTGTCGCCGCACGCCGCGGCGATCAGCACCATCGCCACCACCACGGCCGCCCAGGCAACGTGACGATGGTGTCGAGCAAGTGAAGAACGTTTCATGGGGTTACCTCCCTCTCCCGTGCCAACCACTACCAGGCTAACCACGGTTTTCGTCACTGCGTCGGTTCGGTGCGGTTCTTTCAGTATGATCAGAAGAAAATGAATCCCAAAGGGGCGCTCGAGTACGCCGAGGGCTTCGGCCGCTTCTGGGAGTCGAGCGGAGGCAACCGAGGTCAGGGCAAGATCCTGGGCTGGCTGCTCGTCTGCGATCCCCCACATCAGTCGTCGCAGCAGCTCCACGAAGCGCTGCACATGAGTGCGGGGGCGGTGTCGACTAACACCCGGCTGCTGGAGCAGTTGGGGATGGTGGAGCGGATCACATTTCCGCGTGACCGCTCCACCTACTTCAGGATCGCTCCCAAGGCGTGGGAGCTGATCCTCGACGAGACCCTGGAGCGGATTCGCCGCTTCCGCCGGATGGCCGATGACGGCATCGCCTTGCTGAGAGGCGCCCCCACGGCCCGGCAGAGGAGGCTGAGCGATCTCGCCGAGCTGCTCGATTTCATGGAATCCGAATATCCGGAGCTCGTGGCCCGCTGGCATGCCCGAAAGGAGCCCCGATGACCGATATCGCCATCGACGTGCGCGGCATCAGCTTCGCCTACGACGGCGTGCTCGCCGTCGACGACATCAGCTTCACCGTCCACCGGGGGGAAATCCTCGGTTTCCTGGGGCCCAACGGCGCCGGCAAATCGACGACGATCAAGATGCTCACCGGCCAGCTCACCCCTCAGTCGGGGACGGTCCAGGTTCTCGACCTGCCCATCGGAGAGAGGACCACCGACATCCAGGCCCGGATCGGCGTGTGCTTCGAGGAGAAGAACCTCTACGAGAACATGACGGCCCGCGAGAATCTCGACTTCTTCGCCCGGCTGTTCGGCATCAAGAGGATCGACGCCGGTCCGCTGCTGCGCCGGGTGGGCTTGATCGACCGGGCCGACGATCGGGTGTCGAGTTTCTCCAAGGGCATGCGGCAGCGGTTGATGGTGGCCCGCACCCTCGTCAACGACCCTGAGGTCCTCTTCCTCGACGAGCCCACCGACGGGCTCGATCCGGTATCGGCACAATCGATCCGCGCCGTCATCGCCGATCAGGCCAAGCACGGCGTGGCAGTGCTCCTCACCACCCACGACATGATGGAGGCCGACAAGTTGTCCGATCGGGTCGCCTTCATCAACGAGGGCAAGATCCTGGCGATCGACACCCCTGAGAACCTCAAACTTGCCCACGGACAGCGGGCGGTGCGGGTGCGGGCCCGGGACGGCGACGACATCAAAGAGGCGGTGATACCCCTCGACGACGCCCGGGCCGGCGACCGCATCAAGGAGGCCGTGGCCGTCACCGGCCTGATGACCATTCACACCGAGGAAGCCACGTTGGAGGACATCTTCATCAAGGTCGCCGGCCGGGGGCTGGACGAGTGAACGGGAACGTCTCTCGGTCCGGCATCGTGGCGGCGATCGTCCGCAAGGATCTGATGGCGTTCGCCCGGGACCGCTTCTATCTGGTCGTTTCGATCATGGGCCTGGTCTTCTATGTGCTGGTGTTCTGGCTGCTTCCCGACTCGGTAGACGAGACCATCACGCTCGGGGTGCACGGTCCGGGAATCGAGGGCCTGGTCGATCTCGCCGCCGAGGCGGAAGGCACCGGCCTCGAGATCGTGCCGTTCGACTCCGACGATGCGTTGGTGGCCGCGGTCGACGAAGGCACGGAAGGGGTGGCCGTGGGCCTGTCGTTCCCCGAAGATTTCCTGGCGACGATGGCCGCCGGACAAACCACCACGGTCCGGGTGGTGGTGACCGCCGGAATCCCGAACGAGCTGCGCGCCGCCATGGACGGCTTCGTCAGGGAGATCGCATTCGTTGCCTCCGGCGATCAACCTCCGGTCACGGTCCTGGCCCAGGACGAGGTGATCCTCGGGGTCGATCGTGCCGGCGACCAGGTGCCGTTGCGTGACAAGATGCGGCCGTTACTGGCCTTCCTGGTCCTTCTCGTAGAGATGTTCGCCCTGGCCACGCTCATCGCCGCCGAGATCCAGGAACGCACGGTCACCGCCCTGCTGACCACGCCGGCCCGCCTGTCCGATTTTCTGACCGCCAAGGTCATCGTGGGGACTCTGCTGGCCTTCTCGCAAGCGGTCCTGCTGATGCTCGCCATCCGCTCGCTGTCTCGGGGCACCGCTCTTCTCCTGGTGGCCCTGCTGCTTGGTGCGCTGCTGGTGACCGCCTTCGGACTGATCGCCGGTTCGAGGGGCCGCGACTTCATCACCGTGGTGTTCTGGAGCATGCTGTTCCTGGTTCCGTTGGCCATCCCCGCCTTCGGAGCACTCTTCCCGGGCAGTGCTTCGGCGTGGGTGAAAGTGATCCCGACCTACGGGGTCGTGGAGGCGATCGTCGGCGTGACCTCCTACGGGGAGGGATGGTCGGACACTCTGCCCGACCTGGTGCTGACGGCCGGATGGGTGATCGCCGCCTATGCGGCCGGCCTGCTCATCCTCAAGAGGAGGGTCGAGACGCTGTGAATCCCACCAGAGCCTGGCGGATCATGCGCAAAGAGATCCGGATGGGTCCCCGGTCGCCCATCTTGCTGTATGCGATCGTCCT
>CAYFYE010000058.1:0-16914 GCA_964347285.1 uncultured Acidimicrobiia bacterium | reverse complement strand
CCCTCCAGCAATTCCCACGACTTTCGGCCCTAGCACTCGGGACCGCGGATGCCTACTCATGGCACCGTGCCGTCGACAGGGGGTGAGCATGGCATTCGACACGGCCCTCGTGTTCACGTGGGGCATTCCAATCGCCGGTCGGGAATCGCGGGCCCTGGAGGTGTTCGCAGACGGGCTGGCCTTCTTCGGCCGCCTGGCCGCCGAGGGCAAGTGCCTCGAGCCTGAGGTGCTGCAACGCACCGGTGGCGGGATGACCATCGTGCGCGGCGAGCGCGACGAGCTGCTCGGAATCCTCTACTCCGAGGAAGGGATGGAGCTACTGAGCCGGACGGCTCTGGCCGTCGAGGACTTCACCTGGCAGCTTTACGCGGCCGGGGAACTCGTCACCGAGATCATGCAGCGCTACCAGAAGGTGGGCACCGAGCTGGGCTACTTCTAGGTTCTAGGGCACCGCTCCGAGGGGCGGCGGGATCCCGCTGCCCCTCTCGGGCGCCTCGCGATCTACTCGGAGACCACCGCCAATGCGGTGGCCATCGTCTCGACGGCGTACACCCGGGAATCGGTGTGCCCCACCAGCTCGCTCCCTCGCAAGATCTCGTCCACCACGTGAGCGGTGGGGGCGTCCACCAGCAGAAACACGGTGTGCGAGGCCATGTTGGCCCACGCACCGATCAGTTCCGCCCCGTGCTCTGCAGCGGCCTCTCCAAACCGGCCGAACCCCCCGGCCAGCGCCTCCCGGTTCTCGTCATTTCGGAATGCGCAGCTGTCCTCGCTATGGGTGTTCACGACCATGTGAAGCATCTCTCCCCTCCCGTCGCGGATCGCCCACCCTATCGACCTCGTTGTGCCGGCGTTATGCCTACGGCCGGGTGAACGATGCCAGCCAGGCCTTGACGTCACCGCTGGGCAGTAGGGTCTCGAAGGTCGCCGGCCGTATTTCCTCTACCGTCCACCCCGCGGCGAACGTCCGCCGGATCTCGTCCTGGGTTACCCGGCGCGGCCCGTGATCTCCCGGCTCCTGCTCACTGAAGCACATCATGAAGTAGCGCCCGCCGGATCGGAGTGCCCGGCGCAGCGACTTCTCGAAGCCGACCCGTTCCTCGTCGGAGAACACGTGGAACAGGCCGCAGTCGATGATCGTATCGAAGCTCCTGCCCAGACTCTCCAGCTTGAGCGCATCGCCGACCACGAACGTGACCGGAGTCCGTCGCTCTTCGGCTTTGGCCCGGGCCCGGCGGATCGCCGTCGGCGAACCGTCGACGCCGACGACCTCCAGGCCGCCTTCGGCCAGGAACAAGGCGTTCTCGCCGGTCCCGCAGCCGACGTCGAGGACGCTCCCTGTGATCGAGCCCGCCTCGGCCAGAGCGACGAACTCGCGCTGGGGCCGGCCGATGTCCCAGGGAGGGGTCCCTTGGTAGGCGGAGTCGAAGCCGGCCGGGTCGCGTCCTTCGGTCATGAGGTCACCTGAGGAAACTGCGAGCCCACTCAGCCGCCTTGTCCTCCGACGTGAAAAGCCGTACCGGTCGCTCCGGACGATTCATCAGCAGGAACAAGTTGCCCAGCATCCGGCTCAAACCCGAGCTGACGACGAGGGCGGTGGCGAGCTCGAGGCTGGTCTCCGTGGAACCGGCAAAGCGCTCCCGAACCCGGGAGTCGGCCTCGGTGACTTCTCGGATGTCGATGACGGCCGGGACCTGGCGCCCGCCGGTGAGGCGGCGCACGATCTCGATCACGGCCTCGGCATCCTCCACGGTGATCGTGGCTCCGGGCCGGATCCGATGCCACAGCACCCCATCACGGTCGAGCCACATCTCGCCAATTGGTGTCTCGGTCGGGTCGGTCATGGGATGGACCGGCAACCTACGCGGACCGGTGCGCTATGCCAACTCGGCCGCCGGCCGCTACCGGTCCTTATCATCCGACCCAGTTCTCCGCTCCCCGGCCGTTCCCAGAACCTCAGAAAGCTCCTCACGCCGCACCCAGCGCTTCACCCACCACAGGGGATCGTAGGGCTCGGCGAGGATCTCGAGCGGCTTGCCTCGATCCTCGAGGTGGTCGAATTCGCCGCGCTCGACGGCCTCCCGGATGATCCGCTCCACCCATCCTTCGACTGCCGGGTCGACACTCTCCATGCCCCAACTCTACGACTCTTCGACGGCGGGCGGCCCACGGAGGTCTTGACCCCGGCCCCGCCTAGGCTTTGACCGTGCTCGGCGCCATCAGCTATCCACCCGTCCCCATCTTCGAGATTGGTCCACTCAACCTGTCGCTCCATGGCCTGTTCGCCGGCGTCGGCTTCCTGGTCGGGAGCTGGTTCATGGTTCGCGAAGTGAGGCGACGCAACTTCAGCGCCGACTACGCCATCTCCGCACTGACCTGGGCTGCCGTTGGGGCCCTCATTGGAATCCGCCTGTTCACCATTCCCGCCCACATCGGCGATCCCGGCTATGGGATCGACGATGTCTTCAGCCCGTCGGGCCACTACTCGATCCTGGGGGGTCTGGCCGGGGGCGTCCTGGGCGGGGTGCTCCGCCTCCGGCTGCTCAAGGCCAGCCTGCCTCCGTACATCGACATGGCCGCGCCGGGAATGGCCCTCGGCACGGTGGTGGGACGGTTGGGCGACCTGGCCATCGTCGAGCACTTGGGCTCGCAGACCAGCTTCTTTCTCGGCTACCGCCTCGAGCCCGGCTATGAGATCGCACCCCAGCACGCCGACCTGCAGCGGCTGTGTGACGAGCTGGACCTGTGCCTGACGTATCACCACACCGCCCTCTATGACCTCTTGCTGGCGGCCGCCCTGCTCGGCCTGCTCCTGGTACTGAGGCGGCGCTGGCACTACCGCTACGGGCAGCTCTTCGCCGTGTACACAATCGGATATGGACTCCAGCGGTTCGTCATCGACTTCGCCCGCCTAGGCGCCGCCCGCGATGGCACCGTGGCCGACTCGGTGATGGGACCGTTCACCGGCAGCCAATGGGGCGCCCTGGGGGCTGCGCTGCTCGGGGTGGGGCTGCTCCTCTACTTTCGGCGCTCGGAGATGGTCACCCCAGAGCAAGATGTCGAGCTCGGCGCCGAGTCGGTGCCGGCCGGCTGAGGACGCGAACCCGCTCGGCGGCAACTATCGACCTTCGGTGCAGTACGTGCAGAAGCCGTGCTGGTCGAGAGGTTTCCAGCCCAGTCCACAGCCCAGGCAGTAGCGGATCTCGGTCGCCTCGAGCTCACGGCGGTGCTCCTCCAGCCCATTGCCGCACACGACGCAGTGTCCGTGGCGGGCTCGGCTCCTGGCCCCACAGGTGGGGCATGCGACGGTGAGGGTGGTCACGACCACTCCCTGTCGATGTCTCCATATGTGTCGGCATGGGGACCGGGAACTTGAACCCCCGCCGGAGACCATCTCTCGGGGGTGGTCGGCCCACTCGCCGGGTCAAGACCTGTGAGCGGTACTCACCATTTCTCGGTCGAGTAGGTCACCAGTGTCCGCATGTAGTTGGCCCGCTCGAACGCGGCCGGATCGGGGGAGGCCTCTTGGCTGAGGCTGCCCTTGGCCTGCTCCACCGATTCGTACTGGTGGTCTTCGAGCCACGTCTCCACCCCAGCGAGGACCTCGGTCAGGTGGGACGGCCCGTTCTCGATCAAAGCCGAGGCCATCATCGTCACGTCGGCTCCGGCCAGGATCAGCTTCACCACATCGTCCGAGGTGTGGACGCCGGTCGTCGCGGCCAGCGAGGCATTCACACGGCCCCGCAGAATGGCCATCCAGCGCAACACGAGTCTCATCTCCTCGGACGTGCTCAGTACGAGATCTGGCCGGACCTCCAGATGCTCGAGGTCGATGTCGGGCTGATAGAACCGGTTGAAGAGCACCAGGCCGTCGGCGCCGGCCTCGGCGAGCCGGCGGGCGAAACTCGCCATCGACGAGAAGAACGGTCCCACCTTGACCGCCAGGGGAATCTCGATCGCGGCCCGCAGCGCCGACACCAGTTCGAGGTACTGGTCCTCTACCTGGGCCGAGGTCATCTCGGCGTCGGCAGCGACGAAGTAGATGTTCACTTCGAGGGCGTCGGCGCCGGCCTCTTCGAACAGCTTGGCGTACAGCGTCCATCCGCCGAGCGACACCCCGTTGAGGCTCCCGATCACCGGAATCGACAGGGCCTCTTTGGCTTGCCCGATCAACTCCAGATACGAGGAAGGCCCGGTGTTGTAATCCTCCATCTCCGGCAGGTAGCCGCCGGCCGCCTCGGCGTAGGCGGCCACTCCCTGCTCGAGGGACTCGTGCACCGCCATCGCTTCGTGCTCGATCTGTTCCTCGAACAACGACGGGAGCACGACGGCGGCCGCTCCCGCCTCCTCCAGCCGCCGCAGCGACTCGATCCCCCCGGTGAGGGGCGAGGCCGACGGGACCAGCGGGTGGGCCAGCTCCAGGCCCAGGTAGCGGGTGGTCAGATCGACGCTCATGCCTCCTCCTCGACCTCGTGAGCCGTCCACTCGATGTCGGTGGCTTGTTCGTAGCGGTGCCAGCGGTCGTCGATGTCGGCCTGGGCCTCGGCCATCAGCCGCTCTGCTTCTTCCGGATTGGCCCGGGCCAGCATGGCGAAGCGGGCCTCCTTCATGGCGTACTCCCGGAAGGGAATGCTCGGTTTGCGGCTGTCGAGCTTGAACGGGGTCCCGCCGTCGGCCGCCCGGGCCGGATCGAAGCGGAAGAGCGGCCAATAGCCGCTGTCGGCTGCCTCCCGCTGGTGGCCCATCATCGTCTCCATGTCGATTCCGTGGGCGATGCACGGGCTGTAGGCGATGATCAGCGAGGGACCGGGGTGGGCTTCGGCCTCGGCGAACGCCTTCACGGTCTGGGTCATGTTGGCGCCCATGGCGATCTGGGCCACGTACACGTTGCCGTACGACAGGGCCAGGGTTCCCAGATCCTTTTTGCCGGTCGACTTGCCGCCGGAGGCGAACTTGGCCACCGCCGCCCGCGGGGTGGCCTTGGAGGCCTGTCCGCCGGTGTTGGAGTACACCTCGGTGTCGAGCACCAGCATGTTGACGTTCCGTCCCGAGGCGAGCACGTGGTCGAGGCCGCCGAATCCGATGTCGTACGCCCAGCCGTCACCGCCCACGATCCACACCCCGGTCCACACCAGTGTGTCGGCCACCGACGCCAGCCGTTTGGCCTCGGCCGTGTCGATCCCGGACAGTTGCTCCTTGAGGGCCGCCACCCGCTCTCTCTGGGCCGCCAGCCCGGACTCATCCGACTGGTCGGCGTCGAGAAGTGCTGCGGCCAGCTCCCCGCCCACCTCGGGAGCCAGGCGCCGCAGCAACCGTTCCGCCGCGTCGCGTTGGGCATCGAGGGCCAGGCGCATCCCCATGCCGAACTCGGCATTGTCCTCGAACAGGGAGTTGGACCAGGCCGGTCCCAGCCCGTCGGGGTTGGCCGACCATGGGGTGGTGGGCAGATTGCCCCCGAAGATCGAAGAGCATCCGGTGGCGTTGGCGACCACGATCCGGTCGCCGAACATCTGCGTCAGCAGCTTCAGGTAGGGGGTCTCCCCGCAGCCGGCGCAGGCCCCGCTGAACTCGAACAGGGGCTGGAGGGCTTGGGAGCCCACCACGGTGGCCGGACGAACGGTGGTCCGGTCCACCTCGGGGATCGTGAGGAAGTAGTCGAACCACGACCGTTCCCGCTCCAGGTGCTCTGCCTTGGGTTCCATGTTGATGGACTTGTGCTTGACCTCCTCTTTGGAGTGGGCCGGGCACACGTTCACGCACACCTTGCAGCCGGTGCAGTCATCCGGCGCCACCTGAATGGTCATCTGCAGACCGGCGAAGTCGCGCCCTTTCTCCCACGGCTTGGATTTGAATCCGGGCGGGGCGCCCTCGAGAGCGGAGGCATCGAAGACTTTCATGCGGATGGCGGCATGAGGGCACACCAAGGCGCACCGGGCGCAGTCGATGCAGATCTCGGCATCCCAAATCGGGATCTCGCTGGCGATCGAACGCTTCTCCCATTGGGCGGTGCCGGTGGGGAAGGTCCCGTCCACCGGCAGGGCGCTCACCGGCAGTAGATCGCCGTCCCCGGCGATGATTCGGCGCACCACCCGCTCGAAGGGGTCTTCCGGGGGCGGCGGCGCGGAGGACACCGCCACCTGCTCGGTGGGCACCTCGACCCGATGCAGGCCGACCAGCGCCTCGTCGACCGCAGCGAAGTTGCGGTTCAGCACCACCTCGCCCCGCTTGCCGTACGTCTCGCGGATCGCCTCTTTGATGGCGTCGACGGCTTTGTCCCGGGACAGGATCTCCGACAGCGTGAAGAAGCAGGTCTGCAGCACGGTGTTGATGCGGCCCCCCAACCCCACCTCTCGCGCGATCCGGTCGGCATCGATCACCCACAGCGCCAGTTCCTTGTCCTGGATCTGGGCCTGCACCGTGGCGGGCAGGTGCGACCACACCTCGTCCGGCCCGTAGGGGCTGTTGAGGAGGAACGTCCCCCCGGGGGCGGCGGTGCGGAGCACGTCCATCTTCTCCAGGAACCCGAACTGGTGGCAGGCCACGAACTCGGCCTGTCGCACCAGATAGGAGGAGCGGATGGCATGTTTGCCGAAGCGGAGGTGGGACACCGTCACCGAGCCCGCCTTCTTCGAGTCGTAGACGAAGTAGGCCTGGGCGTAGAGGTCGGTGTGCTCGCCGATGATCTTGGCCGAGTTGCGGTTGGCGCCCACCGTGCCGTCTGCTCCCAGACCGTAGAAGACGGCCTGTACGACGTGCTCGGGCTCCTCCCACCACTCCTCGTCGACGTCGAGCGATGTGTGAGAGACGTCGTCGGTGATCCCGACCGTGAAGTGCGTGCGAGGTTCGTCGCCCTCGAGATTGGCGAGCACGGCTCGGGCCATCGCCGGGGTGAACTCTTTGGAGGACAGCCCGTAGCGTCCTCCCACCACCCGAGGGGTATCGGGCAGCCGCTCCCGGGCGGCCGGCTCGGCGAGGGCGGCGACGACGTCGAGGAAGAGCGGCTCGCCCACCGCCCCCGGTTCCTTGGTCCGGTCCAGCACTCCGATCACTCTGGTGGTTTCGGGAAGGACGGCCGCGAAGGCGGCAGCATCGAAGGGCCGGTAGAGGCGCACGGTCACCAGGCCGACCTTCTCTCCCTGGGCGGCGAGCAGCTCAACGGCCTCGGCGGCCGCCCCCGCTCCCGAGCCCATGACCACCAGCACCCGCTCGGCGTCGGCGGCGCCGGAGTAGTCGAACAGGTGGTATTGGCGGCCGGTCAGCTCGGCCAGTTGATCCATCGCCGCCTGCACCTCGCCGGACAAAGTGGTGTAGTACGGGTTGGCTGCCTCGCGGGCCTGGAAGAACACGTCGGGGTTCTGGGCCGAGCCCCGCAGCACCGGATGATGGGGGTTGAGGGCCCGGAGGCGATGGTGGGCCACCGCTCCCTCATCGATCATCTCGCCGATCTGGGCATCGGTGATCGCCTCGATCTTGGCGACCTCGTGCGAAGTACGGAACCCGTCGAACCAGTGCAGGAACGGGACCCGGCTGGTGAGGGTGACCGCATGGGCCACCAGTGCCAGGTCCTGGACCTCCTGCACCGACGAGGAGCACAGCATGGCAAAGCCGGTGGCGCGGACCGCCATCACGTCGGAGTGGTCCCCGAAGATACTCAGGGCGTGGGTCGCCACGGTGCGAGCCGCGATGTGGAAGACGGTCGGGGAGAGCTCGCCGGCGATCTTGTACATGTTGGGGATCTTCAGCAGCAGCCCCTGGGAAGCAGTGAAGGTGGTAGTGAGCGCTCCGGCCTGGAGCGAGCCGTGCACCGCCCCGGCCGCCCCGGCCTCCGACTGCATCTCGACGATCTCGGGAATCGTCCCCCAGATGTTGGTTTGGCCGGCCTGCGACCAGGCATCTGCCAGCTCCCCCATCGGCGAGGCCGGCGTGATCGGATAGACGGCGACCACCTCGCTCACCTTGTGGGCGATGCGAGCGGCCGCCTCGTTGCCGTCGATCGTGATGAACTCCCTCTCCACGACACATGCCTCCGGTCGAGTCGCGCCGCCGATGGTAGGGCGTGGGACGCGCACCATCTTCGTTTGCCGCCGGCGTCATGGGCCCCCGGAGGCCGACCTATCGTTGAGAGTCAGGAGAAGCCTTTGATACGCGTGGTCCACCAACGGCGCTTGCCGGCCTCCATCCAGGCCGTCGGAGCCCTGATCGACGGGCTGGCCGGGCGTCCCGATCCGCTGTGGCCTGCCGAACGCTGGCCGCCGATGGTCTTCGACCGCCCCCTGGGCGAGGGTGCTGCCGGTGGACACGGCCCCGTCCGCTACTACGTGAAGGAGTACGAACCGGGAAAGCGAGTCCGGCTTCGCTTCACTCGCCCTCCGGGCCTGGTCGGATTCCACGAGTTCTCGGTCGAACCCTCGGGGGAATCGGCGGTGCTCCGCCACCTCCTCGAGGCCGAGCCTCGCCGTACAGCCCGGCTGACCTGGCCGCTCGTCTTCCGGCCGCTGCACGACGCGCTGCTCGAAGATGCGCTTGACAAAGCGGAGAACGCGGTCACCGGCGCCGTAGAGCGTCCCCGCGACTGGTCTCTTTGGGTCCGGGTATTACGCCGCCTCCTCCAGCCTCTGGCCCGCCGCCGCCCTACCGCCCGACGAAGAGGGTAGAGCCCCCTCAGGCGGTCAGCGCCTCCAGAGCCCGCAGCACCCGATCCACCTCTTCGTGGCTGTTGTAGTGGACGAAGCCGATTCGAACCAGGCCACCCTCTTCGAGGAGCCCCAGCCGCTCCATCACCGCCACTGCGTAGTAGTGGCCCGACCAGACGAAGATCCCCCTCCTCCCCAGCTCGGCGGCCGCCAACTCGGCGTGCCAGCCCCCCACGGAGAGGGCGAAAGTGGGGGTGCGGGGCGCCGAGCCGTCGGTGATCCCGTACACCTGCACCGAAGGCAGCGCCGCTACTCCTTTGAGGAACTGCTCGGTGAGGGATGTCTCGTGGTCCCCAATGGCCGTCATCGCGGTGGCGAGATGGTCGCGCCGCGTGTCGCCGGTGCCCAGACCGGCCAGGTAGTCCACGGCGGCGGCGACCCCGGCCAAGCTCTCGAAGCTCTGGGTGCCGGTTTCCCATTTCCCGGGCGGATCGCCGGGGGCGGGCCGCACCTTGTAGGCGTCGAGCGCCTCCAGGTGCTCGGCCTTGCCGTACAGCATCCCGGTGTGGGGGCCGAAGAACTTGTATGCCGAGGCGGTAAAGAAGTCCACGTCCCAGCCCAATACGTCGACCAGGGCGTGGGGCGTGTAGTGGACCCCGTCCACGTAGATCAAGGCCCCGACACTGTGCGCCGCTCGAGCCGCCCGGGCGACATCTACCACCGTGCCGACAGCATTGGAGGCGGCGGTGACTGCCACCAGCCGGGTCCGGGGGCCGACGGCCGACTCCAGCCCGGCGAGGTCGAGCGTGCAGTCGGCCGGATCAAAATCGACCCACACCAGCTCGGCGCCCCGTTCGGCGGCCGCCGTCGTCCACGGAGTGATGTTGGCGTCGTGGTCGAGACGGGTCACCACGATCTGATCGCCCTCCTTCCAGCTCCGGGCCAGGGCCCGGCTCACCGCGAAGGTGAGGCTGGTCATGTTCTGGCCGAACACGATCTCGCTCGGATCGGCATTGAACAGATCGGCTACTGCCCGGCGGGCCCGGGCCACCAACTCGGCGGTCTCGTAGCTGGTCACGAAGTGCCCGTCCAGATTGGCCCCCCCGTGCTCCAGGCTGGCGGCCATCGCATTGATCACCGACCGCGGCACCTGGGTGCCTCCCGGTCCGTCCAGAAATGCAGCCGGGCGGCCGTCGACGATGCGATTGAGGGCGGGGAATCGGGGTCGCAGCTCGAGCAGGTCGAGGGCCATGCCGCCAGGGTACCCGGCGGTCGCGGTCGGCGTCCGGGCGAGAGCGCGAAGAGATATCCACAGGAAGGTCGGGACCTTCGGCCCTAATCACGGGAGTGGCCCCGAGGTATATACTGCTCGTTGAGGAACCTGTGGGGCGAACCCCGGGAGCTGGGTGACTTCCCGGCTGAGAGTTCGGCTGTAGGAGTCGATGACCGGACCCACTCTTCCGGGTAATGCCGGCGGAGAAGCGCTTGCCCTACGGGTTCCTCTTTCGTGGGGACTCCCCGCCCTCTGTTTTGGGTGATTCCCCTTCTTCCCTGAGGTGACGGCGCCGGGCCCGCCGTTCGGCGAGGCGAATGAGCCACAGGCCGATGCCGACCGGGATGGCGAAATAGAGGAGTTCGTCCCAGCCCCACTGATGGGCCACCACCAGGGGCGACGGCACCCTCATCCCGCCGAGAGCAGCACCAGGCCGAGCCCGGTCAGTGCCACCATGAGCGCCAACATGGCGTACTGGCTCCGCACCGCCCGGGCCCGGGGAAAGAGGGCCAGGGCTCGATCATGGGCCAGCACGACTGCAACCACGTGCCCGGCCACGATCGCCCCCACCTGCACGTACCAGATGGCGGTAGGCGACAGCCAGAAGCTGATCCGCCAATCGGCGGTCCCGAACAGATCCCATCCCAGGCCGAGCGGATCGCTGACGGCGGCAAACAACAGCTGGCCTTCGAAGATCACCAGGGTGAAGTAGTGGGCGACCGCGTAGGCCAGGGCGATGGGGACCAGGGTGTGGGCGAAGCTGCGGGCCACCGCCGCCAGAGTCAGGTCTCCCCCTCCGATGCGCCGGGCCGCCCACGAGGCGGTCAGGTAACCCGCGCCCAGGACGGCGATCGACCCCACCAGGGCGACGGTGCCGAACCATTCCTCGTTGGCCAGTGAACCCACCCGCTCTTCCCACCATTCGGTATTGGACAGGCCGTCGTAGGTGACCGTCCCCAACATGGCCAGCACGAACAACGCCAAACCGGGTCGTTGGGTGACCGACGGGAGGGCTCGCAGCCAACCTCTCCACAGAACTCGCCCGTCGTCGTCCCGATCGATGGGGGCGATCGAGCCGAATAGGCCGATGTAGGTAGTGAAGGCCTCGCCGGCCACCAGACCCCGCTCGCGGCCCGCCACCGCCATGAAGCCGATCACGTACACCGTGTACACCAGAGCCGCCGCCGAGATCACGTTGGGCCGGGCCGGATCCCTCCACACCAGCTCCAGCCAGGTGAAGGCCACGAAGGCGACCGTGGCCGGCCACACCCCGAGGCGGGTGACCCACCCACCCCTCTCCTCCTCCCCGATCCCGGCCGCTCGGGAGATCGTTCGCCATGGATTGATCGATCTCCAGAGGTCGCCCAGGACCACCGCCAGGAACGGGATCACCAGCCAGAAGTAGACCCACACCAGCACCGGAGCGGCATTGCTGCGGCGCTCGTCGCCGAACAGCCCGGCCGAGATCACCAGCGCCAGGCCCACCAGCCCCGTCCCGGCCAGCACCCATCCGAAGACCCGGGCTCCGGGGATCGCCAGGATCCGGACCCGGGGCCCGTCCTGAAGGCGAGGTTCGGGCCACAGCACCGCCAGCGCCGCGAACGAGGCGGCCAGCACCACCCCGGCGCCCACCACGAAATACTCGACGGGCACCGGTAGGTCGCCCCGGCCGCCGATGCCGTGGGCGGAGGCGGCCGCCGGCAGAGCAACGGGCAGCGCCGCCGTCAACACCACGACGGCGAGACGGCGCAGCGCCGTCACGGCTCGACGACCAGCTCGAGCAGCTCGAGGCCGGCTCCCTCCAGCTCCACCTCGAAGATGCCTGGGATGTCGGCGCTGAACTCGAGCAAGGCGGTGCCGCCGGCACCCACGTCGGCAAACAGGTCGTAGCCGTGGACGTGCACCTCATCGGCGACGTCGGAGGTGACCCTGAGGACCACCAGGTCGCCCACCCTCACCTCCACCCGTCCACCTGCGTCCACCTGGCCCTCGTAGACGGTCGCGTCGATCTCCACCACTCCCTCGGCCACCGTGGTGGGGGCGGCGGTGGTGGGAGAGGCGGTGGTGGGCGAGCCGGGCGGCACGGTTTGGAGCGGTGCCTCGGTCGCAGTCGGGGCCGGTGTGGTATCGGGAGCCGTCGGCGCGGCACGCTCGGTCGTGGTCGAGGCGGTGTCCCCGCAGGCGGCGGCCAGGAGCACCACGGCGGCGATGCCGAAGGAGATACGCATCGGGCCAGGTTATCGGCCTCGCGACACCGCTCCGGCCTTTGCCCCCCTCGTGTTCCGAAACCAGCATTCCCCGACGTCTGTTCGAGATTTCTTCACTCTTCGAGCCTCCTCATGGTTTTGCAGTTACCTGGAATGATAAAACAGACTTGACACTCTTTGAAGATAGGCGTATCATTCGAAATAGATCGAACAAAGGAATCGAGATGACGGCTCCCAAGGTCCGAGACTTCACCACAGGAGAGCGCCGCCTCGACGTGGTGATCGACCACTCCCCCGTCTACGAGCTCCTGCTGCGGCTCTTCGTGGTCACCGACCAGGAGCGCTGCGAGGAGTACGAGATCGGCGATGCCTGGGCAGAAGCGGCTCGGGAACGGGCCTCTCGTACCCTTGCCAGGGATCTGGAGGCCCTCGGCAACAGCCCCGAGGTGTGGCTGGCGCTGGTATCGCTCGCCTACGAGGCTTCGACCCGAACCATCGACGCGTTTACCGACTACGTAGCCGCCGCGGATCCCACCAAGCTGCGGGCCCACCTGTTGACCTCGGCGTGGCTGGACCCCGAGGAGCGGCCCGACGAAGACACCGTTGCCGCCGCCGCCGGCGGAGACCAGGTGGTCGTCGCCCAACTGAGCGACGGGGTGCTCGATGCTCTCAAACACGACGGCTTACGGCACCTGCTGGCCATGGAACCGGAGCGGACCAGGGCCACCCTCGTCGATGTGCTGCGGCGCTTCGCCGCCGAGGTCTTCGTGGAAGCGGACGAGGTGACCGAGCTGCTGGCTCGCGACGCCGCCGAGAAGAAGGCGCTGGCCGCCACTCTCCCGGCCCGGGAGATGGTCGAGATGGCCACCAACGGCCTCACGCTCGAGGTGCAGCCTGCCGGCGGGGTCCTGCTCATCCCCAGCGTGGTAATCAGGCCCTGGAACGTCATCAGCGAGTACGGGACGATGCGAATCTTCTGTTACTCGGTATCGGACGAGCTGATGGCCTCCGATCCCGACGCTCCTCCCCAGTGGCTGGTCAAGCTGTACAAGGCCCTAGGGGACGAGCGTCGACTCCGCATCCTCGGCATTCTGGCCGAGGGCGATGCCGGACTCGGCGAGCTGGCCGAGCGGCTCGAGCTGTCCAAGCCGACCGTGCATCACCACCTCGGTCTGCTACGGGCGGCGGGCCTGGTCCGGGTCACCTTGGGCCGGGACAAGGAATACAGCCTGCGCACCGACGTGGTACCGCAGGCGAGCCGGCTGCTGGAGGCCTACCTGGCCCCGACGCCGACAGCTGCTTCACAGGAGGCATGAGATGACGTACACATTCCTAGGGTTGGAACTGGCGCGAGTCCTCACCCACGAAAAGCAAGAGCTGGCCGCTCGGCACCGCCTGGCCAGGCGGCCGGCCGAGGGTCCGGCGGGCCTGGTCTGGTTCCGCCTGGCCGTCGGGCGTCGCCTGGTCGATCTGGGCCTGCGGGTCCTTCCCGGGCCCGGCGACGCCTCTTCCCCGACCTGCCGGCCTCGCACGTTGCACGCCTGAGGAGGTCCCCGGCGGACCTTCCCGAACCGGCGCCCCCCGGCGCCGGTTCTTCTTGGGACCTTGGACCCTGGCGGCGCTGCCCGCGAGTGGGCGACAATCCCGTTCGCTGTGGACTCGTGGCCGGGGCCTGGGCCCGCCCGTCCCAGCGCCGCTAGCTTGCCGCTCGAGTTCGCCTCCGGAGAGGAGATATCCATGAGCACCGTCGCCCTGGTCGGGGCCGGACCCATCGGTCGGGCTGCCGTCCGCGCCCTTCTCGACGATCACGTTGCGGCGGCGGTGTCGGGGGTGGCCGATCCCAACGAGGACGCCCGGGTGGCCGCCGAGGAGGAGTTCGCCTGTACCGGCCATGCCAGTGCCGGGGGGCTGCCGGTGGCCCACGAGGGGGCCTGGGCAGTGGTCGCTTTCTCCTCTCGGGCCGGAGCCACCGGCCCTGCCATCGAGCAACTGTTGGGCCGGGGCTATCACTGCGTCACCACCTGCGAGGAACTGTCCGACCCCGGGAGCCCGTGGCGGAGCCGGCTCGGCGATGCCGCCCGGCGGGCCGAGCGCACGGTGATCGCCACCGGGGCCAATCCTGGGTTCGTCATGGATCGATTCGCCCTGGCGGTGGCCACCGCCAGCCGTCGAGTCACGGCGGTGGAGGTGAGCCGGCGGGTGGACACCGCTACCCGGCGGGGCCCGCTGGTGGCGAAGAGCGGCCGGGGCCTCAGCGAGGACGAATTCCGGCGGCGGGCCGGCAAGGGCACGATCGGCCACGTCGGGCTGGCGGTGAGCGCCAGGCTGCTGGCCGCCGGCCTCGGTTGGGAGCCCACCGAGATCGATGAATCCATCGAGCCGGTGATCGCCGCCGACGGCTCTGTCGACGGCCAGCATCAGACGGTCCGGCTGCGGACCGCCGCCGGCGAGCAGCTCGCCTACGACCTGACGATGGCCTGGGGGGTGGACCGCCCCGGAGATGCCGTCGTGGTGCACGGCCTCCCCGAGGTGCGGGTCGAGATCCCCGGCGGGTATCACGGCGACGAGGGCACCACCGCTCAGGTGGTCAATGCAGTACGGCGGGCCCCGACCCTGTCCCCCGGCTTCCACCTGCCCATCGACTTGCCACTGTCGATCGTCCCGGGGTCGAAAGAATTGCGCTAATCTGGGTGACCACGGAGGGTGGCAATCAAGTAGGAGCGGGCTGGTGCGGGTGCTGGTAACGGGCGGGGCCGGGTACATCGGAAGCCACACGGCCAAGGCCCTGTCCAATGGAGGCCATGAGCCGTTGGTGCTCGACGATCTCCGCCACGACACGAGGTGGGCGGTCCGCTGGGGACCCCTGATCGAAGGGAACGTCGGCGACGCCTCGCGGCTGGGCCGGGTGTTCGGCGAGCACCGGCCCGAGGCCGTGATCCACTTTGCCGCCGACGCCTACGTGGGCGAATCGATGGCCGACCCGGCCCGCTACTTCCACAACAACGTCGCCAACTCACTCACCCTTCTGGAGGCCGTCCTCGAGGCCGGACCGATACCGTTTGTCCTCTCCTCCACCTGCGCCGTATACGGTGAGCCCAAGATCGTGCCGATCGCGGAGAATGCCCCCAAAGCACCAGTCAGCCCCTACGGCGAGGCAAAACTGTTCGTCGAAAAGGTCCTGGGCTGGTACGGCCGATTGATCGGACTGCCCTGGATGGGCCTCCGCTACTTCAACGCCGCCGGGGCCGATCCCGACGGCGAGCTCGGCGAACAGCACGACCCCGAGCCCCACCTCATCCCCAGGGCCATCGGCGCCGCTTCGGGTCGCTTCCCCGAACTGGAGATCTACGGCACCGACTATCCCACCCCCGACGGCACGCCGATCCGCGACTACATCCATGTGTCCGATCTCGCCGCAGCCCACGTGGCCGCCCTGGAGCACCTGGCCGCCGGAGGTGCCAGCGAGGCCGTCAATCTGGGCACCGGGCGGGGCTACTCGGTCCGCGAGGTCATCGCCGCCGTGGAGGAGGCCGCCGGCGCACCGGTACCTGCCCGCGAGCGGGAGCGCCGGTACGGTGACCCCCCCGAGTTGGTCGCCGACCCCTCTCGAGCCACCGAGCTGTTGGCCTGGAAGCCGACCCATTCCGATCTGGAAATGATCGTGAGCACCGCCCACCGCTGGCACCAAGGGCGGGGAAAGGCCGGGTGAGCGAGATCCCAACCCTGGACGGACGCCATGCCGTGGTGCTGGGCGGGGCCGGCTTTCTCGGCTCCCATCTCAGTGAGCGTCTCATCGGACTCGGCGCCCGCGTCACCGCAATCGACAACCTGGTTACCGGCACCAACGACAACGTGGCCGGTCTCGATCCGGACCGCTTCGAATTGATGGAAGCAGACATCGCCTCCGGCCTCCCCTCCGTCGGCGAGGTCGACTACGTCCTCAACCTGGCATCGCCGGCCTCCCCGATCGATTACCTGAACCTTCCCCTGGAGACGCTGCGCACCGGAGCCCGGGGGACCGAGGCCGCCCTGGAGCTGGCCCGGGACTCCGGAGTCAGATTCCTCCAGGCCTCGACCAGCGAGGTCTACGGAGACCCCGAGGTCCATCCCCAACCCGAGAGCTACTGGGGACGGGTCAATCCGATCGGACCCCGTTCGGTGTACGACGAGGCCAAGCGGTACGGGGAGGCCCTCACCTTTGCCTATCAGCGCTCGTACGGGATGGACGTGGCGGTGGCCCGCATCTTCAACACCTATGGCCCTCGCATGCGCCTCGACGACGGACGGGCCGTTCCAGCCTTCCTCTCTGCGGCCATCGAGGATCGTCCCCTACCCGTTCACGGCGACGGCGCTCAGACCCGCTCCCTGTGCTACGTCACCGACCTCATCGACGGCCTGGTCCGACTCCTCCTCTCGGACCTTGCCGGTCCGGTCAATCTGGGCAACCCCGACGAGTTGACCATCCTCGAGCTTGCCGAGCTGATCCAGGACGTGGTCGGCAACTACCCCGGAGTCGAGTTCCATCGCCGGCCGGTCGACGACCCGACCGCCCGCCGCCCCGACATCTCCTTGGCCCGCTCGGGTCTGGGATGGGAACCCTCGGTGCCACTGCGCGAGGGTCTGAATCGCACCGCAGAGTGGTTTCGACACCAGCTGGGGAGGGCCCGATCGGACCGCTCCTCCAAGCCGGCCTTTCCGCTTGATTCGCGCCCTACGTGGCAGCGATAGGTTGCCGGAGGCTCTCCTACCTCGGCTCATTACCACTCTGCGCTGTCACAGTCCTAAACTGAGAGATACGGGC
>CAYFYE010000057.1:0-16929 GCA_964347285.1 uncultured Acidimicrobiia bacterium | reverse complement strand
CCGGCGGCGGGTTGACGAGCCGGCCGCTTCGAGCGCTGGGTCCACGCGCCGAGCGGAGACCTGCTCATTTCCCGCCGCGAGGGATCGTGCTCGGGAGGCCGTTCCTCCGGTTCCTAGTCCCGGCCCGCTTCGACCAGCTTGGCGGCGAGACCGACGGGGTTGGTGAACAACGCCTCGTGGTCGCCGGGCATCTGGACGAGGCGGTAGAGACCGAGGCGCTGCGAGAACTTGGGGTGCCAGCCCCACTCCGGACCCGGGGGGAGGGCGATGTCGTCGAGGCAGTTGAGGTAGGAGCGGGGGATCTCGAGCTCGTAGAACCGCTGCAGGTCCAGCTTCTCGCGAAACGGCTTCATCGGCTGGGGAGAGGTGCGTTCGTAGAGGCGCTGTGAGGTCTCGAGGTCGACCGAGTTGGTGAACGCCTCCCGCCAGATGGGAAACGGCAGTTGCGCCGTGTCGTCGTCGGATTCGGCCGCCAGGGAGTCGAGCAGCTCGACGTAGAGGGGTGGCTCTTCGTCGGTGATGCTCTGGCCGTGGAAGAGCACGAAGGCGTTGTAGAACACCATCCGGCGCACGTCGTCGGGGATGGCCTGGGCCACCTGCTGGATGATGCACCCCCCATAGCTGTGCCCCACCAGCACGAAATCGGTCAGGCCGGAGTGGCGGATCTGGTCGATCACCGCATCGACCGCCTCGGCCATGGTGTAGTCGCGGCGGTCGGCGTCCTTCCCGTTGCCGGCGATCGTCGGGGCGGTGGCTTGGTGTCCGAGGGCTTCCAGCTCGTCGATGACCTCGTTCCAGCCGCTGCCTTCGTGCCAGGCTCCGTGCACGAGGACGAACTGCATGTGTGCTCCTCCCTCCGGTACCGGCCCGAATCTACCGCTTGGGATCGAACCGGGCTCGGGCGCTTTCCCGCCTCGCCGTGGCCACCCGCCGGCACCTCCGACCGGCGCCCGGCCGCCCGGCCGTGTCAGCCTCGGTAACCTCGGCCGCAGGCGTGAGGAGGACGTATGACGATGCATGCAATTCGGGTGAACCGGCCCGGCGGTGCGGAGGTCTTGGAGTGGACGGCGCTCGACGTGCCCAAGCCGGGCACGGGGGAGGTGCTGATCCGGGTGGCCGCCGCCGGGGTCAACTTCATCGACGTCTACCACCGGAAAGGGCTCTATCCCCTCGAGCATCCGTTCACGCTGGGGGTCGAGGGGGCCGGGGTCGTCGAGGAGCTCGGCGCGGACGTGTCCGGGCTGGAGGAGGGATCACGGGTGGCCTGGTCGGGGTCGCTGGGTTCCTACGCCGAGTACAAGGTCATCGCCGCCGATGACGTCATCGAGGTGCCGGAGGGGGTGGAGATGGAGGTGGCGGCGGCCACCATGCTCCAGGGCCTGACCGCCCACTACCTGTGCTTCGACACGTTCCCCCTGAGCCAAGGAGATGTGTGTCTGATCCATGCCGGCGCCGGCGGGGTGGGGCACTTGCTCGTCCAGATCGCCAAGAGGCTCGGTGCGGTGGTCTTCGCCACGGTCGGGACCGAGGAGAAGGCCGAGGTGGCCCGCCGGGCAGGGGCCGACCATGTGATCGACTATCGACGGCACGACTTCAAAGACGCGGTCGAAGAGATCGCCGGTCCCAAGGCGCTCTCGGTCGTATACGACGGCGTCGGCGCCGACACACTGGAAGGCAGCATGGAGCTGCTGCGCCGGCGCGGAATGATGGTCACCTATGGCAACGCCAGCGGGCCTCCGCCGCCGGTGGATCCACTCCAGCTCATGCGCCTCGGCTCGATCTTCCTGACCCGCCCGACGCTGGCCGACTACGTGACCAACAGAGAGGAGCTCGAGCGGCGGTCGTCGGATCTGTTCACTTGGATCGGCCGTGGAGAGCTGGACGTCCACATCGGCGCTCGATTCCCGATGGCGGAGGCGGCGGAGGCGCACCGAGCCCTCCAGGCTCGCCGGACGATCGGCAAAGTGCTGCTGGAGGCCTGAGCCCGGGGAGCGGGCCTAGCCCTTGACTGCTCCCATGGTGAAGCCGCTGACGAACTTGTCGAGGAACAGGTTGAACAGCAGCGCCACGGGGACGGCGATCATCATCGCCGCTCCCATGAGGGCCTGCCAGAAGAACACGTCTCCTCTGACCAGCTCGGTGGGGACGCCCACGGCGATGGTCTTGACCGAGCTGGCCTTGTTGAAGGCCAGGGCGTAGATGAATTCATGGGAAGCCAGTGTGAAGGCGAACACCACCACGGCGACGATGCCGGGAAAGACCAGCGGCATCACTGTGCGGACCACGGCCCCGATGCGGCTGTAACCGTCCACCATGGCCTGTTCCTCGATGTCGCGAGGGATTCCCTTGAAGAATCCCATCAGCAGCCAGGCCGAGATGGGGATGGTGATGGTCGGATACACCACGATGAGCGACCACAGTGACTCCTGGAGGCCGAGATTGGCGACGACCCGCGACATGGGGATGAACAGCAGCGTGGGCGGGATCAGGTAGACGAGGAAGATGGCGATGCCCATCCGCTCCCCCCAGCGCAGTCCCAGCCGGGCCAGGGCGTAGGCGGCCGGCAGGCTGATCGCCAGAGTGATGGCCACCACGGCCAGCCCCACCACCACCGTGTTGCGGACGAAGGTCAGGAAGTTGGTGTCGAAGAGCAACAGGCGAATGTGCTCGAGGGTGGGGGCTTCGTTGAACCAGAACGGGTTGTTGGCCTTGGTGTAGAGGTCCGGGCTCTGCTTGAACATGGTCACGATGGCCCACAGGAATGGGAACGCGGCCAGAAACGCTGCGGTGATCGCCGCCCCGTAGAGGCTCACCCTGCCCAGCACCCGGCGCCGCTCGGCCAGGCGGCGCTCGGTGGCTACATCGAGGATCTCCACCGCCATCTACAGCACCTCCCTGCGTCTGGCCAGACGAAGGATCAGGGCGGTGAGCGCCACCAGCACCGGGAACAGGAACAGGGCGACGGCAGCTCCCTGGGCCAGAGCGCCTCCCTCGATTCCCTTGAAGAAGGCCCAGGTGGCCAGTACCTGGGTGCTGTGGGTGGGGCCGCCCCGAGTGAGGACGAACACCACCGACATGTCGGTGACGGTGAGGATCACTCCGAACAGGACGGCCACGGCGATGATCGGAGCCATCAGCGGAATCGTTATCTGGAACATCTTGCGCCAAAAGCGGGCGCCGTCGACCTCGGCGGCATCCTTGATCTCGGTGGGGATTGCGGTGAGCCCGGCCATCATGATCACCGCGGCCAACGGCACGATCCGCCAGGTGTGCACCGCGATGACCGACGCCATGGCCAGTCCCGGCTTACCGAGGTAGTAGAGGTTCTCGTCGATCAGGCCGAGGTTGCGGAGGATCCAGTCGATCGGGCTGAAGATCGAATCCAGCGTCCACAGCCAGGTGATCGTGGCCAGCGAGATCGGGGTGGTCCAGGGCAGCAGGACCAGGAACCTGACGAACCACTTCCCCCTGAAGTCGGCGACGAGCACCAGCGCCAGAGCCTTGGCCAGGACGACGACCAGGAGATTCGAAATAAGGGCGAAGATGAAGGTATTCCACAACGAACGGCGGAACACCGGGTCGTCCCATATCCGCTCGAAGGTCCTCAGGCCGACGAAATCGAACGAGGGATCGCCCACCGTCACGTCGGTGAGGGCGAAGAGGATCGCCAGGACGAACGGAAAGGCCACCAGCGCCATGATGTAGATGACCGCCGGGGACATCATCAGCGGGGCCAGGAAGCGCTCGTTGTCGAGCAGGTAGCGGCGCCGCCTCCCCGCCGTTGCGGTGGTCATCGCTGGGCTCCGGGTCTCCGCACGGTCACAGCGGGCGGGGATCGGTGCGCAGCCCGGTGCCTTTGTCGAAGAAGCGGAGCCGGTCCCGATCCACGGCGAAAGGGTGATCCTGGTGCAACTCGATGGGCTGGGTGACCGTGGCCGGCAGCATCGCAATCACCTTGGTCTCTTCCTCGAACCGCCGCAGGTGTCCGTACAGGTAGCGCTCCGAGCCCAGGTTCTCGATGCGGTTGACGTGGTAGGTCAACTGCAGGCTGTTTCCCGGAGCGACGCTGGCCGGCAGCAGGTTCTCGGGCCGGAAGCCGACCAGGAAGTTGCCCTGGTCGAGCAGGTTCATCGGGGGGGAACCGATGAAGGTGGCTACGAACGTGTCGGCCGGATCGTGGTACACGTCCTCCGGCGTCCCCAGCTGGCGGACCTTGCCCTGGCTCATCACGGCGATGCGATCGCCCATGCCCATCGCTTCGACCTGGTCGTGGGTGACGTAGATCGTCGTCACACCCACCCTTCGCTGGAACTCGAGGAGGTCGTCGCGGGCCGCGGCTCGCAGCTTGGCGTCCAGGTTGGACAGCGGCTCGTCCAAGAGGAAGACCTTGGGCTCGCGGACCAGGGCTCGGGCCAGTGCCACCCGCTGGCGTTCACCGCCCGAGAGCTGGCGGGGCCGGCGATGGAGGAGCTGCTCGATGCCGAGGAGTCCGGCCGCCCATTCCACCTGCTTGCGGCGGGCGGCGGCGTCCAGCCCTTCGGCCTTGAGCGGGAAGGCGATGTTGCGAAACACCGTCATGTGGGGATACAGGGCGTAGCTCTGAAAGACCATCGCCACCTGCCGGATCCTCGGCGGCAGACCGTTGACCACTTCGCCCCCGATGAGCACCTCGCCGTCGGTGGGGTGCTCGAGCCCGGCGATCATGCGCAGCAGGGTGGTCTTGCCGCATCCCGAAGGGCCGAGGAGGACCAGGAACTCGCCCTTTGTGCTCTTGATGCTCACGCCGTCGACGGCGTGGACCCCATCGAAGTGCTTGACGATGTCTCGCACCTCGACGCTCTGGGCCCTCGAGGCGGTCTCCTCCTCGAGAGCTGTCACGTCTTCCATCGTCCTACGTCCTTCGGCCGCTCGGCCGGCCAGGTCTCCACTTTAGGGGCGCCTTTGGGCGGCAGTGAACCGGCGGGGACCGTTGATCAGTCCCCGCCGGCTTCACAGACCTGCTGGCCTCAGCCTCCGACGAGGCCCCGGCCGCGCCAGTCGTCGAAGATGGCCGTGATCTGGGCCTCGGCGTCGGCCACCGCCTCCGCAGGGGTCTTGTCGCCGCGGGCCGCCTCGGCGAACATCACCGGGATGATCGCCTCGCCGAACACCTGCCCGATGGCCGGGTTGGCGGGCCCCGGGTGGCCGATGTTGGTGGCCCAATCGACCGCATTCTGCAGCACGGTCAGCTTGTCCGGCGGCTGGGCGCCGAACGGATCGTTGGCCAGCCAGTCGTTCAAATCGGGCACCTGCCCGGTGAATGCCGGGAAGTCGTAGAGCTTCGAATTCCACGTGACCGATGCCAGGTTGTCCGTGTAGTGGAGCAGGAACTCCTTGGCGGCATCGACGTTCACGCCCTCGAAATCGGGGACGATCCAGTTGTACATGACGTGCTGGGCCGCCAGGGCCGTCTCCGGACCGGCCAGGGCCGGCACGAAGAAGATGTCGGAGGCCACCTCGGGATTCTCCTCCTGAGCCGTCCGCCAGGCCGAGATCGAGTTCAGGATGTAGGACAGCTCGCCGGCGATCAGCCCCTGATTGTTCGAGGCGGCGTTCCAGGCGAACACCTCTTCGGTCATGGCGTTCTCGAACAGGTTCTTCATGTACTCCACCGCGGCGATGGTGGCGTCGGAGTTGAGCACGACCTGCTCGGCCTCGTCCTGAATCGACGCCCCGTACGACCACATCAGCGCCCGCCCGGCCATGTTCGAGTCGATCTCCTGGGACAGCCCGATGCCCATCTGGATGCCCTGCTCGGCGAAGATCTGCGAGCCACCGTCCAACAGCTCTTGCCAGGTGCTGGGGCCGTTCGGCAACCCCACCGTCTCCCACAGGCTCTTGCGATAGTCGCCGGGGTCCGGCACCCACGCCGGAGCGTACGCGTAGTACTTCCCGGTGTTGGGGTTGAAGCTGGACTTCTGGGTCAGGTCCAGCATCTGTCCGTACCGGGCGGTGGCCTCGTCGAAGACGTCCTTCATGTCGACGACGCTCGGCTCGTGCTGAGACAGTACGGCGATGTACTGCATCAGGTCGTGCTCCGGTTGCCCGCTTTGGATCTCGCTGGCAATGGCCGCCGGTACGTCGCCGACTCCGATGTGGTCGACCACCACGTTGACGCCGACCTGGTCGCCCCATTCCCTGGCGAACACGTCGAACCACTCGTCGTGGGCGGGGACGAAGTGGCTCCAGAGCAGGATGCGCAGGTCACCGCTGAGGGCACTCGCCGGCTCGGTGAACACCGTGCTCGGTGCCGCAGCCGCCGGCGGGGCCGCCGTCGTGGTCGTGACCGCGGCAGCGGTCGTAGCCGGCGCCGCCGTCGTAGTGGTGGCCGCGGTGTCGCCGCAGGCGGCCGCCACCAAGGCGAACCCGCCGAACTTGAGGAAGTCCCTCCTCGTGAATCCGCTTCCTTGTGGCACAACCATTCCAACCTCCCCGGTCGCCTGTGGGGAATCTATCAACTCCATCTGGTGCGTGTCGGGTGAAACGGGTTTGCTGAACTACGGCGGTTTGGGGCCCCGTCGGCTCGACAGGTACGACCCCACGTACACGGTCGCCCCCGCCACCGGGCCTACCGGATGGGGCCGAGGTCAACGACCGGGCAGTTCGATTCGGAAGGAGGCACCCGGGAAGCGGGGGTCGTCGACCACCGCCACCGTGCCCCCGTGGGACTCGACGATCGCCCGGACCACCGCCAATCCCAGGCCGGTGCCCCCTTCGGGTCGGCTGCGGGCCTCATCGAGGCGGTGGAAGCGCTCGAAGATTCGCTCCCGGTGCTCGGGGGGGATCCCGGGACCGTCGTCGGCCACCGTCACGACGGCCGACCCGTGCTCTTCGAGGGTTTCCACCCATACCGTCGAGCGGGCGTGGCGGACGGCATTGTCCAACAGGTTGCGCACCGCCTGGCCGATGCGGCGTCGATCGACCGGCGCCGGGACCGAACCGACGCCCTCGTCGTTGACGAGGATGTCGGTGCGGAGGCGTACCGTTTCTTGGCGGACGATCTCGGCGAGGTCGATTTCGGCCAACTCGAGCGCAACGCGGTCCTCGTCGCTGCGGGCCAACGTCAGCAGGTCGTCGACCAGCAGTGCCAGCCGGTTGGCCTCATGGCCTACGTCGGCGGCCAATCGGGCGACTTCGACCGCCTCGGGCCGGGCGCCGGCCACGTCGGCCATCGTGACGAGCGAGGCGATTGGGCTCTTCAGCTCGTGGGAGGCATCGGCGACAAAGCGACGCTGCCGTTCCACCGAGGCCTCCAGGCGGTCGAGCATGGTATTGAGCGTGTCGGCCAGGCGTCGGATCTCGTCCTGGGAATCGGGCACCGGAATGCGACGGTCGAGATCGGAAAGCGAAATCCCCTCGGCCTCGGCCCGCATGGCCTCGATGGGGCGGAACGATCGTCCCACCATGCGCCACGACGTGAGCGCCACCAGGCCACCGATCAGCGGCACGCCGATGAGCAGCAGCGGAACCAGGATCGACGTGGTGCGCCTGACCGACGCCAGGGAGGCGGTGGCCACCGCCTGGACCGGGGCTCCGTCCACCTCGGTTCCCACCACCGCCACCACGAAAGGACCTCCGAACGCTCTGCCTCCCAGCTCGTTTCCTTCTGCGTCCTCGATCTCGCCTACGGTCACGACCACCTGCTCCCCGGGGGCGGTGTCGGTCACCAGCATCGGCCCGGCGACGTCGACGTTCCGAGTGGCCGCCACCACTTCGCCGGACGAATCGAGCAACTGGCCGAACACGTCTCCCGACCCGGGCAGCGGGTCGGTGGCGGCGCCGGCGGCGGCCAGATCCGCGATGGCCTGAGCCCGGCCCTCGGCCCGGGCCTGAGCCGAGTCGGTGAGACTGCGACGGGTCAGGATCACCAGCGCCACCGCTCCGACCGCTACCGCCAGGGTCACCACTGCCGTGGCCAGCGCTGTGGTGCGGAAGCGGACGGTGCCCCGTCGTTGGTTCATCTCACCCCCCCTGTTCATTCAGCCGGTATCCGACGCCCCGCACCGTCTCGATGGCATGACGATCGAAGGGGTCGTCGATCTTGCGACGCAGGTATCCGATGTACACCTCGACGATGTTGGGATCGCCCTCGAACGCCCAGTCCCAGACGTTGTTGAGGATGTCGGCCTTGGGGACGGCCTCGCCCGGTCGACGCATCAGGAACTCCAGCACGGCGAACTCCTTAGCGGTCAGCTCGATCTCGGTGTCGTCGCGCCACAGGCGGTGCTGGGCGGGATCGAGGCGGAGGTCGCCGGCGGTCAGGGTGGTGGGGCGAGCGGGACTACCTCGGCGTACCAGGGCCCGCAGCCGGGCCAGCAACTCGACGAACGAAAACGGCTTTACCAGGTAGTCGTCGGCGCCGGTGTCGAGTGCCTCGGCGATGTCGTATTCGCCGTCTTTGGCGGTGAGCATCAACACCGGAGTCCAGTTCTCCTCGCGGCGCAGCTCGGCGCACACCCGGTAGCCGTTGACCTTGGGCAGCATGATGTCCAACACGATGGCGTCGTACGGTTGGTTGCGGGCCAGCCACAGGCCCCGTTCCCCATCGCCGGCCACGTCGACGGCATAGCCCTCGGCCTCCAACCCGCGCCGCAGGTAGGCGCCGAGGCGCACCTCGTCCTCCACCACCAGGATTCGCATGGTGCCATTGTGCTGCACTGGAGCTGAAGATTCGCTGAATGAGCCCTGAAAGTAAGGGAGAGCTGTGCCCGGGGATCGGCCCAAGGCCGAAGGCGGCTCGGTCCGGCCGGCCGCGGTAGCGTGACGGGAAGCGATCCGCCGGAGCAATGGTTCTCTCGGACGAGCAGCAAGCGTTCGTTCTCGGCCCACATCTCGCCGTCCTGGCCACGGCCGGCCCGGACGGCGGGCCCCATGCCGTCCCGATGTGGTACGCCTTCGACGGATCCGCCTTCTTGATGACCACCGGACGAGGGTCGCAGAAGCATCGCAACATCGAGCGCCGTCCCGACGCCGCCCTGGTCATCGAACAGCGCCGCCGGCCCTACTACGCCCTCATGATTCGGGGCCGGGCCGAGATCGGCACCGAGACGCCCGATGTGGTCCGGTCCCGGGTGGCGGCCCGCTATCTCGACGAGCCGGAGCTGTCGGCCTACCTCGACTCCCGCCGGAACGCCGACTCGGTGGTGCTGCGCTTCGAACCCCTGGAGGTGGCGGTGTACGGGAGGCCTCCCCCTTCCCGCTGAAGCCGCCTTCGATCACCCCTCGGTTGTGCCGGAGTGCCTCCGGGGTCGGTCAGGTTCCCGCCGCCCCGGTGCCGGCGCCCACCGCCCAGTCGGCATGGAGCGCCGAATAGGTGCCGCCCGCATTCACCAGGTCGACGTGCGCCCCTCGCTCCACCAATCGACCCTGGTCGAACACCAGCACCTCGTCGCTGGCTTCGGCAGTGGAGAGGCGATGGGCGACCGTGAGCGAGGTCCGTCCGGCGATCAGGCGCTCGATGGCCCGCCGTAGCTGGACCTCGAGTGAGGGGTCGACGGCCGAGGTGGCCTCATCCAATACCAGCAGGTCGGGCCCGGTGATCCAGGCCCGGGTCAGGGCGACGAGTTGGCGCTCGCCGGCGGACAGGCTGCCGCCTCGCTCACCGACCGGAGTGTCGAGGCCGTCGGGGAGGCCATCGACCCACCCTTCCAGTCCGAGATCGGCAAACGCCCGCCGTACCTCTTCGTCGGTGGCGTCGGGCTTGCCGTAGCGCACGTTGGCGGCCACCGAGGTGTCGAAGAGGAAGCTCTCCTGAGGAACGAACGCCACCCGGGTGCGGAGGCTCGAGAAACGGACTCGATCGATCGGGATCCCCCCGACCAGGACCCATCCCGCGGTGGGATCGAGGAGGCGGGTGACCACCTTGGCGAAGGTGGTCTTGCCGGATCCGGTCTCGCCGACGATGGCCACCTTGGACCCGGCCTCGATCCGCAGCGTGACCTCGCGCAGCGCCTCGGTGCCGGTCGGGTAGCGGAAGTCCACCCCCTCGAAGGCGACCTCGAGCTCGCCTTCGGGAAGGTCGACGCCGTCGGGCGGCTCGGGAACATCGAGGGGGGTGTCGAGCACGTCGAGGATGCGCCGGACCCCGGCCCCGGCGGTCTGGGCCTGGTCGAGGGTCTCGACGAGCAGCTGGACCGGATCCACCAGCAGGTTGACGAGGAAGAGGAAGGCCACCAGGGTCCCCGCCGTCATCCCCGACGCCGCTCCCAGGGCCACGCCGGCCACGATGACGACGGCGGTGATGAGGCCGGCGAAGATCTCGGCGGACGAGAACAGCAGTGCCCCCAGACGGCCGGTGCGGTACTCCTCGTCGAATTGGGCTTCGAGGGTGGCCTCCACCTTGCCCAGCGTGGCTTCCTCGGCCCCGAAGGCCCGTACCGCTTCGAGTCCCGAGATGGCCTCCCCGAGGGCCGACAACGTGTCGGCGACCCGGAGGCGGACCCGATCGTGGGCCCGGGCCAGTATGCGCTGGAACCACGACACCAGCGCGGAATACAGCACGACGCCGATGACCACGATGAGCGCCAGCTGCCAGTGGTAGACGAACATCACCGTCACCGCCAGGACGACCTGGGACACGCCGATCACCAGGCCGACCCCGCCCCACTCCATGAAGTCCTGGATGGTGGCGATGTCCGAGGTCACCCGCGATACCAGCGCTCCCCGGCGTTCCGATTGGACGTGGAGCATCGACAACCGGTGCAGGTGGCGGAAGGTCACGACTCGCAGATCGGAGAGTCCGGTGGCCGCCGAAGCAGCCAGTCTGATCAGTGCCAGCCGGCTCGCCAGGGCGGCGACGACGACTCCCGCCAGAGCCAGGCCTCCCCTTTGCAGTACGCCGCCGACGTCGACGCCCCCCGGGCCCAGGATCTCGTTGTCGATCACCTGCTGCACGATGATCGGCACGATGACCAGCATGGCGGTGCCGATCGTGAACAGGCCGATGGTCGGCCAGATCCCCTTCGTGAGGGCCGGGGCCACTCGAAAGGCCCGGCGCAGGGCGGAGCGGGTGGCGACCGGCTTGACCGGCGTCTCGGCGGTCATGTCCGTGCCCTCTCCCGGCGACCGCGCTCCCGGGCCCGCCGGGCGGCGTCTTTGTCGTAGGCCTGGAGCAACCGGGCGTAGCCGGGCTGTGACGCCATCAATTCCTCGTGCGTGCCGTGGGCGACGATGCGGGCCTGGTCCAGGAACACCACCTCGTCGGCCAGCATGATCGACGAGCGCCGATGGGCCACGATCACCACCGTGGAAGGCAGCTCGGCCCGCTTGAGGCCGCGCAGGATGGCGGTCTCCACCGAAGGGTCGACGGCCGAGGTGGCGTCGTCGAGGATCAAGAGGCGCGGCCTGCGGGCCAGAGCCCGGGCCAGGGCCACCCGCTGCCGCTGGCCCCCCGACAGGGTGGTGCCCCGCTCTCCGATGCGGGTGGCGTACCCGCTGGGGAGCTCCCGGATGAAACCGGAGGCAGCCGCCAGGTCGGCCGCCTCCTCGACCTGGCCCTCGCCGATCGGGGTACCCAGGGTGATGTTGCCGGCGACGTCGTCATCGAAGAGGAATGCTTCTTGGGCGACGAACGCCACTTCGCGGGGAAGCTCGGAGCGGGCGAATTCGCGGAGGTCGCGCCCGTCGAGGCGGATTGCTCCGGTGCCGGGATCCCACAGGCGGGCCAGCAGCATCGCCAGCGTCGACTTCCCCGAACCGGTGGCCCCGACCACCGCCACCGTGCGCCCGGCCGGTATGTTCCATTCGACGCCTTCCAGGACCATCTCGTCGGGGCGATAGGCGAAGCCCACCCCGGCGCCGGCCACGGCCGCTCCCGTCGGCTCCGACACTCCCTCGAGGACTCCGTGTTCCACCAACTCGTCGGCGTGCAGCACCGATTCCACCCGGCGCCAGGCGGCCAGGCTCTCGCCGAGGTCCCACAGCACGAAGGCGATCATGCGTACCGGCCAGGTGAGAAGCGAGAGCAGGTAGGCGATCGTGACCAGGTCGCCGGCAGTCAAGTCGCCGGATCGGATGCGGAGGGCTCCGACCACGACCACCGCGATGATCATCGCCGTGGGCAGGCTCTCGACGATGGCCCGGTAGAAGGCCCAGATGCGGGTGACGGTGATGATCTTGTCGCGGAGCTGGTCGGAGGATCTGCGCAGCCGTTCGGTCTCGTAGTCCTCCCGTCCCAGCGCCTTCACGGTGAGGGCTCCGTCGAAGCTCTCGTGGGCGATGCCGCTCACGATGCCGCGTTGCTCCTGGACCCTCTGGAACTCTCCGAAGATCCGCCAGGTGCCGAAGACGTCGATGACGATCGTGGTGATCAGTGTGCCCACGGTGAGCAGCCCCAGGAACGGGTCGAGCACCGTCACCACCACCGCCGTGCCGACCAGCAGCAGGCTCGCCCCGGTGGCGAAGGGGAGGGGGGCGAGGATGAACGTGGCCTGGCGGGAATCGGTCTCGGCAATGGCCAGCAGATCACCGGTGGACTGGCGGCTGAACCA
Organism: uncultured Acidimicrobiia bacterium; assembly: GCA_964347285.1. Taxonomy (GTDB): domain Bacteria; phylum Actinomycetota; class Acidimicrobiia; order Spongiisociales; family JAOTWH01; genus CAYFYE01. The sequence continues at coordinate 4,402 of CAYFYE010000057.1, read as the reverse complement.
CGACAGCTTCAGTCCCAGCTGGTGGTCGATGAGGCGGTAGCGGATGTCGGCCTGGCTGCGGGCCTGGAGCCAGGTCGCTGCGCTGCGCCTCAGGATGATGGCCGCTCCCTTGAACAGCGCCACGGCGACCACGGCCGCCGCCGCACCCACCCACAGCGTCCCGAGCGGCCCCCCCTCGTCCAGCACCGGGATGATGAGTTCCTCGGTGACTCGGCCAATCACGAAGGCCGCGGCGACGATCGACAGGGCGAAGCCGGCGGCTCCCAGCACTGCCAGGGCAAAAGAGCCCTTGTGGGCGCGCACGAGCCGCCAGATCAGCGCGAACCCATCGCGCAACACGGTACGGATCGGAAGTGGTTCGGCCATGGTGGAGTGCCCGAATCCAGATGCTACATGGGGTCGCCCGGTCCCAATCGCCTGGTCCCATACCCCCGATGGGGAGGGAGTACGCTCATGATCAGAGAGGCGGCTGGTGCACGATGACTGCTCCTGAACCCCTCATTGCGGCCGACGTGATCTCGGCCCGGGTGGACGAGCTGGCGGCCCGCATCGACGAGGACTACGCCGGTGTCGACGAGGTGGTGCTGATCGGGGTCCTCAAGGGATCGTTCATCTTCCTCTCCGATCTGGCTCGAAGGTTGTCGATTCCCCGTCGCATCGAGTTCATCGCCGTGTCCAGCTACGGGGACCGCGAAAGCCAGGATCCCACCGGCGCAGTGCGATTGATCATGGACGTGCGCCACGACATCGTCGACGCCCACGTGATCGTGGTCGAGGACATCGTCGATACCGGGCACACCCTCGACTATCTGATGCGCACCCTCGAGGCCCGCCGGCCGGCATCGCTCAAGGCCTGCTCCCTGCTTCAGAAGCCCGACCGCCTCGAAGTGGACGTCTCCATCGACTACCTCGGCTTCACCATTCCCAACGTCTGGGTGGTCGGCTACGGCCTGGACTGGGCGGAGCGGGATCGGACCCTGCCCTACATCGCCACGATCAGCCCCGCTCCCGCTTAGCAGCCGCTGCATCGGCGAGCCGCTCGCTCACAGGCCGGGCCCCACGGGCGTCGTCGAAGCCTCGGGGCCGCACGGCCCGGAGACCGGTCCACCCTACGGGTGGCGGTCGCCCCGCCCGGCTACTCGTACGGCACCACCCGCACCTCGTCGTCGCCGGCCAGGACGAGCAGGTGCTCTCCCTCGGCGCGGTCGATCGCCTGCACGATCGCCTCGATGTCGAAGGCGGCGCCTTCGGCGAGGTCGAGGCGATGGAGGGTCCGGACTCGAACGTGGGCCTGCTCGGCGACCGCAGCGCCGAGGGCCGGTCCGTCGCCCACCAGCAGGACGTCGCGACGCGGCGCCCGTTCCGTTACCGGGCGCTCGGCCCGGTACACGAGCCAGTGGTAGGCGGCGCCGGCGGCAGCGGTGATCAGCAGGGCCACCGGAATGGCGACGTCCCGGGCCAATTCCTCGCCGGTGCGCTCGTCGAAGATCGCCTCGAACACCAGCACCAGGCACGCGATCAGGGCGCCGAAGGCCACCGCTCCACCGATCCCGAAGATGGCGAACAGATAGGTGCGCCGCGTCGGCGAGCCGATCTCGACTTCACCATCCGTGGCCACGAGGTGCTGGACCCGGCGCCACGTGATGGCCCACACCGGTGCGCCGACCACGAAGAGCGTGACGGCGGCGAGGAGCGTGTTGATGGTCGAGCCTTCCTCCCCGGCGGCGGGGGTGACGGCGTCGAAGAAGGCCACCACCAGCACGGCCAGGGAGACGGCCAGCGTCGCCAGGCCGACGCCGGCCACCAGGTAGTCGTAGATGCGGTCGATCTCGGTGCGGGCCCGCCCGGCACTGGGCCCCACGACGGCCCGGTGGTAGCTCCACACGCCCAGGCCGACCACAAGGGCCGACAGGGGAGCGGCCAGGTCCTGGAAGTGGCGGACCGTCGATGTCGTCCCCGGCTCGCCGAGGAACCACTCCAGCACCAGATAGAGGCCGTAGCCGGCGCCCGCCACCGCCGCCGCCAGTCCACCGAGGACGCCGAACAGCAGCACGGTGACGTACCAGCCCTCGCTGCGCTCGGCGGTGAGCCCGTGGAGCGCCCAGTACCACGTCCACACCAATGCGCCGATCACCACACCGGCGATGGCCAGCGCCACGTCCTCGCCGGTGAGGGCCACCGCGACCCCGCTGGACACGGCGTCGAGGACCCGCTCGCCGAGGCCGGTGAGGACGAAGCCGGCCGACACGGCGGTCACCCCGAGGCCGGCGATCGAGCCGACCCACAGGTGCAGCCGCGGCAGCAGACCGGGCTGCAAGCGCCGCCAGGCCAGCCAATGCCCGGCCCACCCCCCGGTCCACACGACCAGCCCGGCGATGCCGGCGCTGCGCCAGTCGGCGTCGATGAGGTCGGCGGCGGTCGAGAAGGCCGATCCGATGGCCGCGGCCAGTGCCGTGATGAGGGCCAGGTTGACGTACAGCGCCCAACCCACTCCGTTTCGCTCGGTGGGATCGGCGGCATGGGTGTGCCATATCCACCTGGCGAGGGCGAAGAAGACCGGAACTCCGACGATCGTCATCGCCAGCGGGCCGGCCAGCTCAGAGCCCCGCTCGGCCACCGTATCGGAGAGGAGGTTGCCGATGAGGCCGGAGAGGCCGGTGGCGGCGACCACGAACGCCGCATAGGCGATCGCGTACTGGAACAGGCGCCGGGCCGAAGTGGCGCCACCGCGCTCAGTCACGACTTCACGGCGCTTTCTGGTGGCCGTCACGATCGCCCAGATGATGATGCCCAGCACGATCAGGGGAAGCAGAGGACCAATGAATGGCATGGTTCACCTCACCTCGGGACGCAGCTGTGGAGCGGCCAGTCGGTGTCGACGATGCGCCATTCGTCGTCGTACCGTTCGAGGACCAGCCGCATGTCGGTTTCGTATTCGTGGATGAAGAGTGGTTCGGGCCGGTAGTCCGTCGCGGCGAGCCGGATCTCGATGACGGCCCGGTCGCCATCTACCCGGACCCGGCCGAACGTGGCGACGGCCGATTCCTCGTCGAAGTCGAAGTCGATCTGATACGGCCCGCATTCGTCCTGGAGCTCGGGGGCCAGGTATCCGTGGGCGAGGTCGAAGTCCCGGTCGAAGAGCGCCTGGACGTACGCCTGTGCGGTGGCTTCCGGCGTGCCCGGCTCGTAATGGATGACCCGGCGCTCCCGCAGCACCGCAACGCCGATGATCGCGCCGATCAGGACCACCCCGACGGCGATCAACACGCCCGTTCCGGGCCGGCGCCGCGTAGCGGTTTCCACACCTTCATAGTGCTCCTCGATACCGGGTTTGTATATGGGAAAAGCTCCCTTTCGAGGGGCAAGATGGCCCTAGGGAATCGCGCTCTGGAAGCGCCCTCATGCCCAGCGATTGGGGCGATTAGCAGAACGCTCAGCCCCGGGCCGGGCCCAGCACCTCCGACACCAGGCCGGTCCAGCCGGTCTGATGGGAGGCTCCCAACCCGAGACCGGTGTCGCCGTGGAAGTACTCGTGGAACCACACCAGGTCGGGCCGGTCGGGGAACGGTCCCGGACTCCCGTAGACGGGGCGGTGGCCCTCGGCGTCGGGAAGGAAGATGGCCGCCAGGCGTCGCGCCAGCTCGCCGTGCCGATCGGCCCTTCCCGAACCCTTCGAAGTGTCCTCCTCGTCGTCACCGCAGGCGTGACGAAGCGAGAGGCGCTGGAGCAAGGGGCAGCAGGTCGGCCGGGGGCCTCCTACGGATCCCCGGTGCGCCCCGGACAACGGCGCTCAGAAGCCAACCGGCGTGGCCCGGTCAGCCCACCTTGGTCCAGGTACCGCACCGGGCCGAGTAGAAGCCGGCGTCGCCGCCCTGTATCTCGACGGTCTGAATGGCCGAGGAGAACTCGTTACTGATGATGTCGGCGAGTTCGCCTCCGAACCCGCTCAGGCGCTCCCAATAGCAGTCGGCCGACGAATCGCTGTTGCGCCAGATGCCCGGGGCCACCTCAGATCCGACGAGGAAGGTGCCGCCCCCGAACGGGGCCGTGGGTGAAGTCGTGCGCGGCGAAAGGTCGTTGCTCCAGGTGCCGCACCGCGCCGTCTCGAACCCGACATCTCCCGGCTTGATGGTGACGATCTGGATCTCATATCCGAACGAATTGGCGATGACGTCGTCGAGGGTTCCCCCGAAGCCACTGAGTCTCGCCCAGTAGCAGCCGTTTGCGGAATTGCTGTTGCGATACGTGCCTTGGGGAACGTCCGTACCGACCCCCCATGTGCCATCCCCGAAGGAAACCGGGGAGGCGGGAGGGGTAGGGGCCGGGGCGGTCACGGCAGCGAACACCCCGGCCACCGGCAGGAAGGTGCTTCTTGAACCGGTCCAGACGAACTGGCTGTCGG
>CAYFYE010000056.1:0-17054 GCA_964347285.1 uncultured Acidimicrobiia bacterium | reverse complement strand
CATGACCTCGAATATATATGTGTTATACATATATGTCAACTACACATATGCCACACCCATTCTCTGCTCCGAAAAACCCGTGACGAGACAAACAGAATGCGACGGCGCCGGGAACCGGAGAAGGACCGCGAGGGGTCCAAGGGGCTTGTCTCCTGCCCATTCCTTTGTGCTTCGCGCTGGCCGCCGGGAACGAGCGACCCTCGGCCCTGCGTCAGACATCCGATCGGATCGCTGCCCGGGGCCAGCACGATGGCTGCCGGCATCTCTACCCAGCGATCGGTGGGCTCGACCGCCGTCAGCCGCTCCAGATAACGCTCGACGGCGCTCGACTCCTCGCTTGAAGGCCCCGGACCTTCGCGGGCGTCCTCGGCCATTTCCGTCCTCCGTCGGCGGCGCCCGATGCTGGGCGAGCGGTGCTGCCGCGTAACCGAGCTCAACTGGGCCTTCGATACGGCTCGTAGAATCGAGACCCAGCTACGGAAGGGGCCGAGAGTGCGCGCCGCCTGCGTCGGCGGCGGTCCGGGAGGGCTGCTGGCCGCCATCCTGCTCCAGAAGCGCAATCTCGCCGAAGTAACCGTCTACGAGCGCAACGGCCCCGACGACACGTTCGGTTTCGGCGTGGTCTTCTCCGACGAAACGCTCGACAACCTGCGGGCCGCCGACCCCCCGACGCTCGGCGCCATCACCCGGGAGATGCGCCACTGGACCGACGTCGAGATCCACCGGAACGGTCGGCTCACCCGATCCACGGGTCACGGCTTCAGCGCCATCGGACGTCTCCGCCTCCTGCAGATCCTCACCGCTCGTGCCCTCGAGCTGGGAGCCCGGGTCCATTTCAACAGGGAGATCGAGGATCTCTCGTCCGTCGGTTCCCTCGATCTCGTCATCGCCGCCGACGGCATCAACAGCCTCGTGCGGAGTCAACTCGCCGAGGACTTCGAGCCGGCTGTTCAGTGGGGTTCGGCCCGATATGCCTGGTTCGGCACCCCCCACGATTTCGAGACGTTCACCTTTGCCTTCGAGGAGACCGAGCACGGCCCGTTCCAAGCGCACTGCTACCCCTACTCGGCTCGCATGAGCACGGTGATCGTGGAGACCTCCGAAGAGACCTGGAGACGGGCCGGACTCGACGCAACGGAGGGTGAAGCCGACCACCCCGGAGAGACCGATGCCCGTGCTCTGGAATTCAGCGAGCAGCTGTTCGCCAAGTACCTCGACGGCGCCGGTCTCGTGGGAAACAACTCGAAGTGGCTCCGGTTCCCCACCATCACCAACCAGCGTTGGCGGGCCGGCAACGTGGTGCTGATCGGCGACGCCGCCCATTCCGCCCACTTCTCGGTCGGCTCCGGCACCAAGCTGGCCATGGAGGACGCCATCGCTCTGGCCGACGCTCTCGCCGCCCACGACGACCTCGCCGAGGCACTCGACAGGTATCAGGACGACCGCAAGCCTGCGGTGGAATCTCTGCAGCGCGCCGCCGTCGCCTCCCAGGCATGGTTCGAGAACATCGACCGCTACCGCGACCTCGACGACGAGCAGTTCGTCTTCCAGCTGTTGACCCGCAGCCAGCGCATCACCCACGACAACCTGGCGATACGCGATCCCGACCTGGTCGACCGGACCCTGGTGTGGTTCCGCGAGCGGACCGATCCCGCCGTGCGCCCTGTCGACCCGGCGGCTCCGCCCATGTTCTATCCACTGGTACTTCGCGGCCTTCGACTCGCCAACCGGGTGGGGGTATCGCCCATGGCCCAGTACTGCGCCATCGACGGAACGCCCACCGACTGGCATCTCGTGCACCTGGGCGGCCGGGCAGTGGGTGGCGCCGGGTTGGTGATGACCGAGATGACCTGCCCGACCGCCGACGCCCGTATCACCCCCGGATGCACCGGGCTGTGGAACGGGGAGCAGCAGGAAGCGTGGGCCCGCATCGTCGAGTTCGTACACGCCAACACTCCGACCGCCGTCGGGATCCAGCTCGGACATGCCGGCCGGAAGGGATCGGTCAAGGTCCCCTGGGAGGCAGACGGCGAGGACGTGCCCCTCGACTCCGGCAACTGGCCGCTGGTGGCCCCCTCCCCTCTCCCCTGGCGCCCGCACAACCAGGTGCCCCGCGAGATGACTCGAGAGGACATGGATCGTATTCGCGACGACTTCGTGCATTCGACCCGCCTGGCCGCCGAGGCGGGGTTCGACCTGCTGGAGCTGCACATGGCCCACGGCTACCTGCTGTCGTCGTTTCTCTCACCGTTGACCAACCGCCGGACCGACGAATACGGCGGCGACATCGCCGGGCGGGCTCGCTGGCCCCTCGAAGTCTTCGACGCGGCGCGGGAGGCGTGGCCGGCCGAGCGACCCATGTCGGTGCGGATCTCGGCCGTCGACTGGTTCGAGGACGGCAACACCGGCGAGGACGCCGTGGCCTTCGCCAGGCTCTTCGCCCAACACGGCTGCGACATCATCGACGTCTCGAGCGGCCAGGTCCATCCCGACCAGAGCCCCTCTTACGGCCGGCTCTACCAGACCCCCTTCAGCGACCTGATCCGTCACGAGGTGGGCATACCGACGATGACCGTCGGCGCAGTGTCTTCGGTCGACGACGTCAACACGATCCTGCTCGCCGGCCGCGCCGATCTGTGCCTGCTGGCCCGGGCCCATCTGGTGGATCCGTACTGGACGCTCAACGCCGCCATCGATCAGGGCTACCAGAGCCACCCCTGGCCCAGCCAGTATCTGAAGGGGCGCACCGCTCGACGCCGCGAACAGGACCCGTCTACGCGGCTCGGCGAACAGTGAGCCCCATCGCCCCCCTCCCCTGGCCGGCGGTACTGGACGACGAGCACCGTGCTCGTTACGACGCGGCCCGGCGGGTGGCCCGTGACGATTTGGTCCCGACTGCCGCCGCCGGCATCCCGGGGCGAGTGAACCGCTCGCTGGTGGCCGCCTTGGCCGAGCACGGGCTGCTCCCCCGCCTGTTTCCCGAACACCTGGGCGGCTCCCAGCCCGACCGGGTGTCGGCGGTCGACCTGTGCCTGCTGCGGGAGGCGCTAGCCACCGAGTCCACCGAGGCCGAGACCGCCCTCGCCATGCAAGGCCTCGGTGCCTATCCGATCTTGGAAGCCGGCCGCCCCGAACTGGCCGCAACGTGGATCCCCCCGGTCGCCGCCGGAGAGGCGGTACCCGCCTTCGCCCTCAGCGAGCCGGGGGCCGGCTCCGACGCTGCTGCGCTGTCCACCGAAGCCGTGCGCGACGGGGACGACTACCGGCTCACCGGGGAGAAGATGTGGATCTCCAACGCCCCCGAGGCCGACGTCTATGTCGTATTCGCCCGCACCTCGGGTGATCGAGGAGCGCTCGGTGTCACGGCGTTCGTGGTGCCGGGCGACTCCCCGGGGCTGACCGGCCAATCGCTCGACTTGCTCTCCCCCCACCCGGTGGGAAGCCTCGTCCTCGACGGAGTTGCGGTGCCCGCCGACCACATCCTCGGCGACGTCGACCATGGGTTTCGAGTGGCACTGGGCACCCTCACCCGGTTCCGCCCCAGCGTGGGCGCCTTCGCGGTAGGCATGGCCCAGGCGGCGGTGGAGCTGACCCAGCGCCACGTCGATCAACGCGAGGCCTTCGGCGGGACGTTGCGGAGCCTCCAAACGGTGGCACACAAGCTGGCCGCCATGGCCGTGGCGACCCACACGGCCCGGCTCGCCGTCTACGACGCTGCCGTGGCCTACGACCGCGGCGACGACCGCCTCCCGTTTCGTTCCTCGGCCGCCAAGCTGGAGGCCACCGAGGCCGCCCAATCGGTCGTGGACGATGCCGTCCAGCTGCACGGAGCCGTCGCCCTCCAGCGGGGCCACCCCCTCGAGCACCTCTATCGAGAGGTGCGGGCCCCCCGCATCTACGAGGGCGCCTCCGACCTCCAGCTGGAGATCATCGCCCGTGAACTGGCGGGGGCCGCCGGGGAGTAGCGTCGGACGCGTCGGGCGGTCGCACCCCCTCCGGCCCTGCGAGCCACCTCCCCTCCGGGGGGGGAGGAAGGTGCTGTTCAATGCCAACCCGTCGCACCAACGACGCGACAGGACACTCCGGGGGAGGAGATTTCAACCCTGGGCGGCCAGCTCCTTCAACTTGGTGCGGTCCACCTTGCCGAGATGAGTGGTGGGGAGCGAGTCGACCACGAACACCCGGCGGGGGTGCTTGTAGGGCTCGAGACGTTCCAGCACCCAGGCCGTCAGCTCCTCTTCGAGCCATTCCCGGTCCTCGTTGGGGATCACGAACGCCACCGGCTTGATGAGGCCGGCATCGTCGGGCACCCCCACCACCACGGCCTCGTCGACTGCATCGTGCTCCAGAAGGCAACTCTCCACCTCCTGGGGAGCCAGCCACTTGCCGCTCACCTTGAGACGGTCGTCGGCTCGCCCGTGATGCTCGACGTAGCCGTCTTCGTCGATCCTGATCAGGTCACCACCCACGAACCACGGTCCCTGGAAGGCGGCCGCGGTGGCATCGAGGTCGCGCCAGTAGCCGAGTGCGCGCGAGTCGCCCTTCACCCACATCTGCCCCACCTCCCCCTCGGGAACCGGATGGCCTCCGGGATCGCACACCCGCAACTCGAATCCGTCCACCGGCTTGCCCAGCGTCCCCGGCCTGACGTCGCCGGGCCGGTTGGTGACGAAGATGTGCCACATCTCGGCGGTGCCCAACCCGTCCAGCAGTTCCACTCCGAAGGTCTCCTTCCAGCTCCGATAGAGCTCGGCGGGAAGAGCTTCACCGGCAGAGGTGGCAAAGCGCAGGCAAGAGAGGTCCCGGCCGGGAGCTTCGGCATGACCGGCCATCTTGGCGACCATCGTCGGCACGCTGATCAGGATCGTCGGACGGTGCCTAGCGATGAGCTCGAACAGGAGATCGGCGGTGGGATGTTCGGGGAAGAGAACGGTCGATGCCCCCACCGAAAAGGGGAAGAGCAGGTTGGAGCCGGTGGCATAGCCGAAGTACAGCTTGGGCACCGCGATCGTGATGTCGTCGGGGCGGTAGCCGAGCGTCTCATGGGCGTAGCAGCGGGTGGTGTTGACGAACGAGCGATGGGTCTGCACCACCGCCTTGGGCACCCCGGTGGTGCCGCCCGAGAACAGCCAGATGGCCGGGTCATCCCGGTGGCGGGGCATCGCCTCCAGGCGTTCGGGATTCTCGATATCGATGACCGCCACCTCGCCGCCCGCGTCTGGTTCCGTGGTGACGAGGCGGGCTCCGGATTCGCCCGCCTTCGCAGCAAAGGCGTTGTCCTCCGATCCGGCGGCCACCACCGCACTCGGCGTGCAGTGGGCAAAGAGCTCGGCGGCGCGATCCTCTGCGAGCTCAGGGTTCACCATCACCACCACCGCCCCGGTCTTGAGAATCCCGAAGAAGGCGCCGACGAAGTCGAGCCCGTCGGGAAGCGCCACGAATACCCTCTCCTCGGGCCGAACCCCGACGTCCCGCAGAGCGGTGGCATAGCGTTCGGCGAGGAGATCGACGTCTTCGTAGGTGGCCTCGCCCGCCTCGGTCCGCACCGCGATGCGGTCGCCGTGGCCCTCGCGGAGTCGGTCGGTCAGGAAGAAATCAGCGATGTTGAGCGCCGTCATCGCCCTTCCGCCGAACCGGCTCAGGCGCCGGCCACCACCGGCACCTGCTCCATGGCCGCCGCCACCTTGTCCTCCGGATAGTCGTAATCGACCAGCTCACCGGCCAAGTAGATCTCGTACGACTTGAGATCGAAGTGGCCGTGGCCGCACAGGGCGGTCAGGATCACCTTCTCCTCGCCGGATTCCTTGCACCGGTTCGCCTCCCGAATGGCGGCGGCGATGGCATGGGTCGGCTCAGGAGCCGGAACGATGCCCTCGGTGCGGGCAAACTTCACCGCGGCGTCGAAGCACTCGTTCTGGTGGATGGCCTCCGCCTCCACGAGGCCCAGCTCGTAGATGTGAGAGACCAGTGGCGCCATGCCGTGATAGCGGAGCCCGCCGGCATGGATGGGATCGGGCACGAAGTCGTGCCCGAGCGTGTGCATCTTGACCAGCGGGGTCATGCCGATCGTGTCGCCGAAGTCGTAGCGGTATTCCCCCTTGGTGAGCGAGGGACAGGCGGCCGGCTCGACGCAGCGGATGGTCGGATCGATCTTGCCGGCCAGCTTCTCCCGTAGGAACGGGAACGACAGCCCCGAGAAGTTTGACCCGCCCCCGGTGCACCCCACCAACAAGTCGGGCATCTCGCCGATCTTCCGGAACTGGAGCAGGGCCTCCTCACCGATGACCGTCTGGTGTAGCAGCACGTGGTTGAGCACTGACCCCAGCGAGTACTTGGTGTCGGGATCCTGGGCGGCCACCTCGACCGCCTCGGAGATTGCGATGCCGAGGCTGCCGGGGCTGTCGGGATCCTCGGCCAGGATCTTGCGGCCCGCCTCGGTGACATCTGAGGGGCTGGGATGCACGGTGGCGCCCCAGACGGCCATCATGATCTTGCGGTCCGGCTTCTGGTCGTACGAAGCGCGCACCTGCCACACCTCGCACTCCAGGCCGAACTGGGCGCAGGCGAAGGCCAGAGCCGAGCCCCACTGCCCGGCGCCGGTCTCGGTGGTCAGCTTCTTGGCGCCCTCCTGGGCGTTGTAGAAGGCCTGAGGCACGGACGTGTTGGGCTTGTGCGACCCGGCCGGGCTGACGCCTTCGTACTTGTAATAGATCCTGGCCGGCGTATCGAGCAGCCGCTCGAGCCTCCGGGCCCGGTACAGGGGGCTGGGCCGCCACATCCGGTAGATGTCGAGCACCTCGCCGGGTATGTCCACATAGGAGTCCTGGCTGACCTCCTGTCCGATCAGTTGCATCGGAAACAGCGGCGCCAGATCGTCGGGCCCCACCGGCTGGTGGGTGCCGGGATGCAGCACCGGCGGAGGCGGCTCCGGCAGGTCGGGGATGATGTTGTACCACTGGGTGGGTATCTCCGCCTCGTCCAACATCACCTTGGTGGGATCGGCCATGCCTCCTCCTTCGACACGTGGGGAGGAGGCTACCCAAACACCGTCGACGGCGTCCTCCCTCAGCCGACGGCCGCCAGGATCTCGAGGAGGCGGGCCACATCGGCCTCGTCGTGGTAGACGCCGAACCCGATCCGGAGCCGGTCGCCCCGATGATCGGTGACGACCCCCTTCTCTCGCAGCGATGCCTTGACGGCGCCGGCCTCATCGATGCGAAACGTGAGGAAGTGCCCGCGATCCCCGTCTCCCCACTCCGGGACGAGCCCGGCGGTCCGTACCGGGCCTACGCCCTCCCCCAGGCGGTCGACGAACAGCTTCTGCAGGCGGCGCACGTGGGCGTGGATGTCCGCCACCGTCACTCCCTCCTCCGCCAGCATGTCCTGGACCGCGTTGAAGCGGTACAGGCCGGATGGGTCGAAGGTGGCCCCCCAGAACCGTGACCCGTCGGGGGCGTAGCTCACCCCCGAATCGGAGTCGGTCAGAGCGCCGAAGCCGGCGAACCATCCGGTGTCGACCGGGCGCTCCCCCCACCCGGGCGGGCAGTGCATGAAGCACGCCCCCTCCCCCGCCATGGCGTACTTGTAGCCGCCTCCCAAAAAGAAGGCGCGTCCGGCAAATGAGGAGACGTCCACCGGCAGTGCCATCACCGAGTGGTAGCCGTCGACGGCCACGAAGGCGCTCCCGGGAACGGCGGCGATGATCGACGCCAGGTCGGGAACGACATAAGCGGAGTCGAAAAACACGTGGGACACATAAACGAGGTCGGCGCCGGGGGCGAGCGCATCCGCGAAGCGGTCGGGAAAGGTAGCGAAGGGCTCGGCGGGCACTCTCACCACCCGTGCCATCCCCGCTTCTTCCCAACGATCCGACTGCCGTCGGAAGGAGTGGAACTCGGCGTCGCTGGTCACGATGCGGAAGGGTGGCTCGAGGCACGAGGCCAACCGCACCACCAGCTCGTGGGTGTTGGGAGCGAACACCACCGTGTCCCGATCGGGCAGGCCCAGCAACCCGGCCACGTGGCCGGCGGCCACCGGCACCACCTCGCCGAACACCACCTCCCACTTGTCGTCGACCAGGCGGGCGGCGTCTTCCCAGGCCCGCCGGTGGGCCTCGTAGGAGACGTCAGGCCACAGATGGTGCGAATGGGCCGCGAAGTGGAGTACGCCTGATTCGGAGAAACGTTGGAACCGGTGCTTCAACACGTCAGTCGCCGCCGACGTGGAACCGCATCGCCTCCACGACGGTGGTCGGAAGCTGGGGCAGCTCTGAGCGAGGAATGAGGAACGTGGGCACCTCGATGAGATCCCGCCACACCCGGGCCCGCCGGGTCGTCTCCAACAGATACTCGTAGCCGGAGGTGCCCCCGGTGCCCACTCGCTGGCCGATCATGCGCAGCACCATGAGAGCGTGCCGCTGCCTCCAGGCGATGAACCCCTCGTCGATGTCGACCAGGCCGGTGAGCAGCCGGAAGGGGAGCTGAAGGATGGGCTCGTCCCGGTAGAGATGGATGAGCAACGCCGCCATGAAGGCCCGACGCGATATGCGCCGCCTCCCCTCAGCGACCAGGTCCCGGTAGCGCTCGTCGTCGAAGATCGTGGTGAAGCCGTCCTCGACCGACCTGAGCCGCTCGAGCTGTTGCTCCCTGGACTCGGCGGTGAGCACCGGATTGTTCTCGATGGCCTTGCGCTCCTTGGACAGCATGCGGTCGACGGCGGCCCGGTATTCGTCCCAGAACGCGAACTCCCCCATCTCCAGGAAAGGGGTCCTCTCCAGCCACTCCTCCACCAGGTCGTGGAGGTTGGGACCCTCCTCGGAGGTGAGCAACGCCTCCCTGTGTTCCGCCTCGAAGCGCTCGGTATAAGGAGCGTCGTCGATCGGCACCCGCCCCTCGGGCTGGAGGCCGAGCCGATTCTCGATGAGCCGAAACTGCAGGCTCTGGAAGCCCGATGCGGGAACGAGCAATTCCCGGAAGTCCAGGAAATCGAGGGCGGTCATGGTTTCCAGGACGTCGAGCTGATCGATCATCACTCGCTGCACGGAGTGGATGCGGTCCAGTCGGGCGACCAGCGTGCCCATCTCCCGTTCCCGGATCACCTCCCGGCCGAACGCGTCGATGAGCGCGTCGATCTCGTGGAGGATGAGTTTGAACCACAGCTCGTAGGCCTGGTGGACCACGATGAACAGCATCTCGTCGTGGGCTTCCGGACCCTCGACCCGACTGAGCGGATGCTGGGACGAAAGCAGTCGATCCAGGTCGAGGTAGTCGTGGTAGTAGACCGGCTTCGACATCTGGCCACCTTACTTGAGGGCCCTCAGACGGAGACGATGGCCGGGTGAAGGACGCGCCCTTGCGGGACACCAGCCCGAGGGGCTCGCCGCTCCCGCCTGGGACGGGCGCCGTCCACCCGTCGGCCTCGGGATCTATCGAGCCGCCGCCGCCGCCTCTCGGCACAGTCCCACCAGCATTCCCTCCGGATCGGTCAGCTCCTCGATCACACTGAGGTGGTGGCGGCCGGGGATGACCGTACGGCTGGTCGCCGCACCTCTGCGGGCCCACTGGTCGCCCATGGCCTCGGCCTGTCGATGAAACTCACTCGTCTCTCGGGCCCCGACCGCCAGGCGCATCGAAGCCTCCGGCGGCGGGTCGAGGTGGACCGGGCTCAGCGCTCGGGCCGTTTCCGGAGTCAGCCCCAAGAGCTCGTTGAGCCTGAGGTGCAGGAGCGGTTCCAGGTCGAAGAGGCCGCTGACCGCCACCCCGTGCCGGGTGGGCACGTGCGGATCTGCTACGGCCATCGCCGCCAGGTGTCCGCCGGCCGAGTGCCCGGCCACAACGACGGGGAGCCGAAATCGATCGGAACAAAAGGCCACCGCCCCCTTCCCTTGGGCAACGATCTCTTCCATTGGGGCCTCAGGAGCAAGGTCGTAGCCGACGACGGCAAAAACAAGCCGGTGAGCCACCGGGCCGGCGGCGAGGTGGGAGTAGGTCTCTCGTCCTCCTACCACCCAGTAGCCGCCGTGGAAGAAGACGATGATCCCACGCGGTGCTTCCTCCGGCAGGAACACGTCGAGACGCTGGTTGTCACCGGGCCCGTAAGGGACTTCCCTCTCTCCCCGGGCAACCCGGCGATACGCCGCCGCCTCCGCCTCCCAGCGCTCCAGGTAGGCGCCGAGGTCGGGGTGGATGCGGGTGATGTCGTATTGGTCCTCCCACTGCTGCCGGGTCCGGGGGGTTTCCGTCATTCGGTGGGGATCACCGCGGTAGCGGTGATCTCCACACGAGCCGCGGGCTCCACCAACTCGGTCACCCCGACGACCGCCATCGCCGGGTAGTACCGGCCCATGTGGCGGCGCCACACCGGAGCCAGATCCGGCGCCGCCTCCCGGTAGGCGCCTACATCGGTCGTGAGGATCTGCATCGAAACCACGTGGTCGGGCTCGGCCCCGGCGGCTCGCAGCGCGGTGACGACGTTGGCCAGGGCCCGGTCGAACTGGTCGGTCCACCCTCCGGGCACAATTCGGCCGTCGGTATCGGTACCGATCTCCCCCGACACCCATACCGTTCGGCCCACCCCGGACACGACGGCGTGGGTGTACCCCCGACCCGGTGGGAGGCCCTCCGGCTGGACCATGCGGTGCGACGAGCTCACTTCCCCTCCCACCGTGGCTCCCTCTCTTCCCGGTAGGCGGCGCGGAATTCGGCGTGATCCTCAGACTTCATCAGCAGGGCCTGAGTCATCGCCTCGAGCTCCAGGGAGCCGGCCAGGTCCATGTCCTGGCCCCGCGTGAGCAGGGTCTTGGTGGCCGAGTACGCCAGGGTGGGACCGTCGGTGATGCGTCGGGCCAGAGCCTGGGCGGCATCGGCCAGCTCTTCCGGGGGCACGACGACGTTGGCCAGGCCGATCGCCTCGCAGGTCGCCGCGTCGAGGGGGTCGCCGAACATGAGGATCTCGGTGGCCCGCCCCAGGCCCACCAGCCGGGGCAGCAGGTAGGCCGAGCCCATGTCTCCCCCGGACAGGCCCACCTTGGTGAAAAGGAAGTGAAAGGTGGCCGAGGCGGCCAGGACACGGAAGTCGGCGGCGAGAGCGATCACCGCGCCGGCCCCGGCGGCGGTGCCGTTGACGGCGGCGACGACCGGCAGCGGGCACTCCCGAATGCCCTGCACGACGGCGCTGGTCATTCGGGTGAATTCGGCCAGACGGCGAGGACCGAACTCGATCAGGCTGCCGATGATGTCGTCGACGTCTCCGCCCGAACAGAAGCCCCTCCCTTTGCCGGTGATGATCAAGACGTCGACGTCCCCGCGGTGCGGCACCTCCCGGAGCAGATCACGCAGGTCGGCATAGACGTCGAAGGTCAAGGCATTGAGTCGCTCGGGCCGATCGAGCGTGATCGTCGCCACTCGATCGTCGATGGAGAACTGGAAATGCTCCCAGGCCTCGGTGAAGCCCGGACTGGCTCGGAATCCGCTCATCGCTGGACACCTCCTCCGTCGAGAACGATGGCCTGGCCGTTGATGGCGGCGGCTCCGTCTCCGGCCAGGAAGGCTACGGCGTCGGCGACCTCTTCCGGCTCGAGGAGCCGCCCTAGCGGCGACGAAGCCACCAGTCGCTGCTCCGCCTCTCGGGGACTCAAGCCCGTCTTTTCGGTGATGTTGGCGATGGTCCGGTCGGTCATCTCGCCTCGCACGTAGCCGGGACACACTGCGTTGGCGGTGATTCCGGTTCCGGTCACCTCGGCGGCGATCGAGCGCATCAGCCCTACGGCGGCGTGCTTGGAGGCGGTATAGGCGCTGATGTAGGGAGCACCGGTGAGGCCGGCCACCGATGCCACGGTGATGATGCGGCCCCAATCACGCTCCCGCATGCCGGCCAGGACCGCCCGTGAGCACAAGAAGGGTCCGGTGGCGTTCACCGCCAGGTGCCGCTCCCACTGCTGGTCGGTGGTTCGGTGCAACGGGTTCGATTCGGCGACGCCGGCATTGTTGACGAGAATGTCCACCGGAATTCCCCCCAGGGCGGCGGCCACCTGGTCGGCAACGGTGACATCACAGACCGCGGAGCTGATGTCTGGCCCCGAGCTGGCGGTCTCGCTCAACGCGGCAGCGTCACGACCCAGGGCCAGCACCCGGTGGCCGTCGGCGGCCAATCGCAGGGCGATCGATCGACCGATGCCGCGGCCGGCTCCGGTCACCACGGCAACACCGCCGTTCATCGCGTCGCTGAGATGATCTGCAGCACCGGGCGATGTTATGTTCGCCGAACGTCGGGCGTCACAGTCGGAGGAGGCAGCCGGCATGGACTTGGGCGTGTTCCTTCCCGTATCGGGACGTTCGGCATCGCGAGGGTCGCTCATCGAAACGGCGGTGCGGGCCGAGGAGTGGGGCTTCTCCACCGTATGGGCCGCCGACCGGGTCGTCATGCCCGGGACGATCGACACCCCCTATCCGTACGCCGAGGGCGACGCCTTCATCGTGCCTCCCGATCGGCCCTTCCTCGAGTGCCTTGTCGTGCTGTCCTTTCTGGCCGGCGCCACCGAGCACATTCGACTCGGCGCCAGCGTGGTGGTGATGAACTTCCGCCATCCCCTCCATTGGTTGAAGCAGGCCACCTCCATCGACCGCCTGTCGCAAGGGCGGTTGGTGCTGGGTGTCGGCATCGGCTGGATGGAGGAGGAGTTTCGCGCCATGGGCGCCCTCTACCCGGAACGGGGCCGGGTTGGTGACGAGCAACTCGAGATCCTGCAGCGGTTGCTGGCGGAAGAGCGGGTCTCTCACCACGGCGCGTACTACGACTTCGACGATGTCGCGTTCGAGCCCAAGGCCTACGGCGACCGCCTTCCCCTTTGGGTGGGCGGCGAGGGCCGTCCGGCCCAGCGGCGCGCCGCCCGCTTCGGCGACGCCTGGTTCCCCTACTTCGTCCGCATCACGCCGGCCGAGTTGGCGGACCGCTTCGCCTACGTCCGGGAGCAGGCCGCGTCCCTGGGCCGCGACCCCGAAGAAGTGTCACTGGCCTGCTGCCTGCCGGTGGAGATCACTACCAAAACGATCCCCCAGGAACCCGACCGGCTGCGGGGCACGCCTCAGCAGGTAGCCGAGGTGCTGCAGCGCTTCGCGAGCGCCGGGGTGGCTCACGTCGGACTGCAGTTCATGGCGCCCCGCTATCCAGAGCGCATGGAGCAGATCGAGCAGTTCGCCAGACGGTCGGGGCTGTTGGGTTAGATCCGGCGTTGGCCTGAACGGAGGTCCGGGGAGGTCGACGTCCTCAAGCCGCCTCGGCGCACACCACCCGGTTGCGGCCCTGCTCCTTGGCCTGGTACAGCGCGTCGTCGGCCTCGCTGAACAAGGTGTAGGCGTCGGCATCCTCCCCGATGTGGCTCGCCACCCCGACGCTGACCGTGACCTGACGATGTTCCCAGTCGGCCCGCTCGACGGCCGACCGGTAGCGCTCGGCGAGAACATGAGCTCCGTCGAAATCGGTGTCGGGAAGAATCACGGCGAACTCCTCGCCGCCATAGCGGGCCACGAAATCGTGGATGCGGCTGTTCGCTTCGAGGAGTTCGGCCACCAGGCGAAGCACCTCATCGCCTGCTTGATGTCCGTATCCGTCGTTCAGCGCCTTGAAACGATCGACGTCGAGAAGGATGAGGGACAGCGCCGAGCCGCTGCGATGAGCCCGGCGCGCCTCCTCGTCGAGGCGCTCCAGGAAAGCCCGCCGGTTCTTGATGCCGGTCAGGGCGTCGGTCACCGACTCGTCTCTCATCGCGGCGTAGCCCTCCTCGAGTTTCCTCTGGTACTCCTCGAGACGGCGCTCGTACGCCCGGCGCTCCTCCGCCGCCTTCTGCATGGCGGACAACGACCTGCGCAGCTCGAGCTGGGCCATGACCTGGCGGGCCAGGGCCCGTAACGACTCCCGCTCGTCATCGTCCAGATCTCTGGGGGCTCGATCTATGACGCACAGGGTCCCCAGGGCGTTGCCCGATGATGTCACCAGCGGCGCTCCGGCGTAGAAACGGATCGACGGATCGTCCCGTACCAACGGATTCTCGGCGAATCGTTGGTCGGCGGAGGCATCGTTCACGATGAACAATTCCTCGGGCTCCAGGATGGCATGGGCACAGAAAGCCTGATCACGGGAGGTCTCTTCGGTATCCAAGCCCACCCGCGACTTGAACCACTGCCGCTTCTCGTCCACCAGGCTGACCAAGGCGATTGGCGTTTCGCAGATCCTCGAAGCCAGGTAGGTGATGTCGTCGTAGGCCTGTTCGGGCAGTGTGTCGATTACGTCGTACGTGCCCAGCTCTGCCAGCCGCTCGGCTTCGTTGGCGGGCAGGGGGGCAGTGACCGAGCCGTCCTCGTTCCGCTGGAGGACGTAGTCACTTTCAGCCGGCTCTTCAGCGGCCGGGTCAATGGAATCGTTCCGGTCGGGCATGGTTCTGCGTGCTGTGGGGATCGGCAGCCATCTCGTCCCGCTTGAAGGATTTGGCCCGAAGGGGACGAGCTCTCGTCGGCGTCGGAGCGACCGTCATGACGCTGGGACCGTGGTCCGGAGGGGTGCCCCCGAGACCGGAGTAAAGGGGGTGTCCGGTCCGGGGGCACCTTGGGTGACACCACACAGTCACCCGCGTGACCACCGTATGCGGTGGAGGGCCGGAGCGCCTCCCCAAGATTGAGGATTTCGATCGAGGTTGGAAGGATGCGCCGGGCGGGCAGCCCGTAATGGTGTCGGGATCAGAGTGCGCCCGAGTGGCTGGTGAGCGCCGACACGACATCCAGCCGTTACTCTCCCGTCGTGACCAGACGGGGCTCCTCTCAGAGGCCGGTGATCGGGTGGCGTGAGTGGGTCTCGCTTCCCGGCCTGGGGATCTCGGCGATCAAGGCGAAGGTCGACACCGGGGCTCGATCTTCCTCGCTGCACGCCTACGACGTCCGCGAATTCGATCGGGATGGCCGGATGATGGTGCGCTTCGAGGTGCATCCGATTCAGCGAGACAGCTCGACCACGTTCGCCGCCGAGGCTGAGCTCGCCGACAAGAGACTGGTGCGCAACCCGGGCGCCGGCGGCCGGGAGGAGCTGCGCCCGGTGATCGTGACCGACATCGAGATCGGGGAACAGCGCTGGCCCATCGAGCTCACCCTCACTCGCAGGGACGCGATGGGCTTTCGCATGCTCTTGGGGCGGCAGGCGGTGCGAGGCCGCTTCGTTGTCGATCCGGGACGGTCCTTCCTCGGCCGACACCCGGAACGAAGGAGCGGTTCATAGTGAGGATCGGCGTCCTGTCGCGCAAGGCGTCGCTCTATTCGACGACGCGGCTCGTCGAGGCCGCCACAGATCGCGGACATGACGTACGGGTCGTGGACTACCTCCGCTGCTACATGGAGATCACCTCCCGCAAACCGGCGGTGTTGCTGCTCGGCGAGCGCCTCCAGTTCGACGCGGTGATCCCACGCATCGCTGCGTCCTATACGTTCTACGGAACTGCGGTCGTGCGCCAGTTCGAGATGATGGGGGTCTTTCCCACCAACGAGTCCCAGGCCATCGCCCGGGCCCGGGACAAGCTGCGGGCCCTGCAGCTGCTGGCTCGTGCCGGCGTCGGTCTGCCGACCACCGGCTTCGCCCATTTCACCAAAGACGTCGACGGTCTCATCGAAATAGTCGGGGGCGCTCCTTTGGTGGTGAAGCTCCTCGAGGGCACCCAGGGCGTCGGCGTCGTGTTGGCCGAAACCAAGAGCGCCGCCGAGTCTGTCATCGGGGCGTTTCGCCAGCTCGATGCCAACATCCTCGTACAGCAGTTCGTCAAAGAGACCGGCGGGACCGACATCCGGGCCTTCGTCGTGGGACGCCGGGTCGTCGCCGCCATGGAGCGACGGGCGGCCCCGGGCGAGTTTCGCGCCAACCTCCACCGGGGCGGGATCGCGCATGCCGTCAGGCTGTCCTCCGAGGAACGCGCTGCGGCGGTGGCCGCGGCCCGCACGCTCGGCCTCAACGTTTGCGGCGTCGACCTGCTCCGGTCCTCAGACGGCCCGGTGGTCATCGAGGTCAATTCCTCGCCCGGGCTCGAGGGTATCGAGAAGGCCAGCCATGTCGATGTAGCCGGGGCCATCATCGAGTACATCGAGAAGCGGGCCGCGCCCGGAAAGACCCGTGACCGCGTCAAAGGCTGAGCCGACGCCGGTCACCGTTGCCGGGGTGAGGGTGTCCCCGGGCCGTCGCGAGTTCATCGAGATACCGGCGGGGCGGTTGGTGACGGGTACCGACATCACCATCCCGGCCGCCCTGATCAACGGGGCTCGACCCGGGCCGCGCCTGTGGCTCACCGGCGCGATTCACGGCGACGAACTCAACGGGGTGGAGATAATTCGCCGGCTCATCGAGGACCTCTCCCCCGACGAAATCGCCGGATCAGTGCTGGCGGTTCCGATCGTCAACGTCTTCGGCTTCATCGAGGGTACCCGCGATCTCCCCGACCGGCGCGATCTCAATCGTTCGTTTCCCGGCTCTGTTCGGGGCTCGCTGGCGAGTCGCTTGGCACGCCTCATCATCGACCACGTCGTCCGCGACAGCGACATCGGGATCGACTTCCACACCGGTTCGGACCATCGCGTCAATCTGCCCCAGATCCGGGCCGACCTCGACGACCCGGAGACGCGTCGCATCGCCTTCGCCTTCGGCGCACCGGTCGCAGTTCATGCCAAGCTGCGCGATGGATCGCTCCGCCAGGCCGCCACCGAACTCGGCAAGACCGTTCTCGTCTACGAGGCCGGTCAGGCCCACCGCTTCGATGCCAACGCCATCGACACCGCCATCGAGGGCACCAAGCGGGTGATGGCCGCCACCGGCATGATTGCCGGTCGACCCAGAGCGTCGTCGCCGATCGAAGGCCGGTCGAGTGGGTGGATTCGCGCTCGTCGCGCCGGCATCCTCCGCCTCCGCACGACCCTGGGCGCCCGGGTGGAATCCGGCGACCTCGTTGGTGAGATCGGCGATGCTCTCGGCGGCCGCCCGGCCAAGGTCACTGCGCCTCGCTCCGGATGGGTCATCGGCCTCACCCGCAA
>CAYFYE010000055.1:14696-17176 GCA_964347285.1 uncultured Acidimicrobiia bacterium | reverse complement strand
CCAGCGGTGAGAGTCGGCTGTCGGGGTTCCTCCTGTGGCAGTCGGCCTACGCCGAGTACAGCTTCATCGACGTGTACTGGCCGGCCTTCCGGCGGGTCGACTTCCTGCGGGCCCTGCGCGATTTCTCGCGGCGGCAGCGGCGGTTCGGGAAGTAGAGCAGCCGGCCGGTTGACCCTTGTCTGCCGTACTCCGATTCGTTCAGACACGGTTATTGGCGTGGGCGTAGTGTTTGGGAGTAGACGAGAGTCCCGCGGCGCATCCGGAAGGTTGCGCACACGGGCGGGGAGGAGAGAAGTCATGTCCCCACATGCGAGTTCGGCCGGCCGGGCGCGAGCTATCACCGGCCTCGTGTCGGTCTTCGTGTTGCTGCTGACCGTTCTGGTCGCCATCGCCGATTCACCTGCGTCCGGAACAGTTCCCGGCGCCAACGGCAAGATCGCTTACCAGAGGGGCAGTTCCATCTGGACGATGAACGCCGACGGCACCGGCCAGGCTGCGCTGACCAACACCGGGCCGATCGTGGTCTCCACCCACCATGAGCCGGCCTGGTCGCCGGACGGGACCAAGATCGCCTACCGCTACGACTCCTTCTTTGCGAACGACGACATCGTCGTGGTCAACGCCGATGGAAGCGGCGGGGTCAACGTGACCAACACCGCCGGCATCGACGAGTTCGAGCCGACCTGGTCGCCGGACGGGACCAAGATCGCCTACCGGAGGGGCAATTCCATCTGGACGATGAACGCCGACGGCACCGGCCAGGCTGCGCTGACCAACACCGGGCTCATTGTGGCCTCCACCCACCATGAGCCGGCCTGGTCGCCGGACGGGACCAAGATCGCCTACCGAAACAACCCCACGTTTCCCCTCACCGGCACCGACGACATCTACGTGGTCAACGCCGATGGAAGCGGCGGGGTCAACGTGACCAACACCACCGGCATCGACGAGTTCGAGCCGACGTGGCAACCGTTGAACCGTCCCCCAATCGCAGTGGATGACATGGTCACCGTGCCCACCGGAGGATCGGCAACGATCGACCTTGCCGCCAACGACTCTGACCCCGACGGTGATGGCCTTACCGCTGACAAGGCGACCGATCCGGTTCACGGTACTGTCGCCCGCGATGGTGTCCATCCCACCCGGTTTGTCTACTCCCACGATGGGAGCACGCCCTCCGTCGACACCTTCACGTATACGCTGACAGACGAGCACGGAGCGACTTCGGCGCCGGCCACGGTGACGATCAACGTTTCCCCCATCGGTCACGACGTAGGTCTGGTCGACCCGGCTACCGGCATCTGGTACCTACGCGATGCCGACACCGCAGCGGTGACCAACTTCTTCTACGGCAACCCAGCCGACATCGCTTTCATGGGGGACTGGGACTGCGACGGTGTGGACACTCCCGGCCTGTTCCGGCAGTCCGATGCCTTCGCCTATCTGAGGAACTCCAATAGCCAGGGCATCGCCGACATACGCTTCTTCTTCGGAAATCCTGACGACGTGCCGATCGTGGGGGACTTCAATGGGGACGGCTGCGACACCCTGAGTATCTACCGACCGTCGCAGCAGCGCTTCTACATCATCAACAGGCTGGGCGAGAACGAAGGCGGGCTGGGCGCCGCCGACTTCTTCTTCGACTTCGGCAACCCCGGGGACAAGGCGGTGGCGGGTGACTGGGACGGAGACGGGATGACGGAGGTGGGCCTCCATCGGGAGTCGACCGGGTTCTTCTACTACCGCAACACGCTCGACACAGGGATCGCCTCAGCCGAGTTCTTCTTTGGAGATCCGGGCGACCGCTTTGTGGCGGGGGACTGGGGAGTTGTGGACCGCCGCGACTCTCCGGCGGTGTTTCGGCCCTCCAATGTGACCTTCTTCTTCAAACACGACCTCACCCAGGGAGTGGCCGATAGCCAGTTCGTGTGGATCGGAGCCGGTAGCGATTGGCGGCCGGTGTCGGGCAGGTTCGGGCTGTAGGGAATGGCCAGACTTGGGAGAGCGCCCCGGGTCACCACCCGGGGCGCTCGATCATCCGTGGTCGTGTGTGCGGGGCGAAGTTGCCAGGGTGGACTACTCTGAGTAGTGGAATCGGGTCGAAGTTGCAGTGTGAAGATCCTGGTAGGAACGACGCAAAACTTGGTGACGGCTGGGGCTGCGGCGGAATCGGGCGCTATCGTCCGGCTCCGATTTGTCTGATGGCGGGGCATCGATGATCGGCAACTCCGTCCGGCTCTCGGCATCCGTGCTGGCGGCCGCAGTCATCGTCCTGGCTTCGGGTCCGATGCTCTTGCCGGTCGAACCACTCGAGGCAGCGGGCCCCAACACCGTGCGCCTCTCCCAAATGGGTCCCGACGGCGCCCCGGACTTCGGCGCCTTCAATCCGGCGGTCGCCTACAACCCGGCGGCCGACGAGTACCTGGTGGTGTGGGAGGGCGACGACGTGCTGGACGAGCGCGAGATCTACGGCCAGCGGG
>CAYFYE010000055.1:0-14596 GCA_964347285.1 uncultured Acidimicrobiia bacterium | reverse complement strand
TCGACGCCGCCGACGGCAGCGAGATCGGCAGCGATTTCCGCCTCTCCGACATGGGACCGGAAGGCAACATCGATTTCGATGCCCATTCGCCTGAGGTGGCCTACAACCCGGCGGCCAACGAGTACTTGGTGGTGTGGTGGGGCGACGACGTGATTGATGGGGAGAACGAGATCTACGGCCAGCGGGTCGACGCCGCCGACGGCAGCGAGATCGGCAGCGATTTCCGCCTCTCCGACATGGGCCCGGAAGGCAATGGCGATTTCGACGCCCATTCGCCGGCGGTGGCCTACAACCCGGCGGCCAACGAGTACTTGGTGGTCTGGGAGGGCGACGACGTCATTGACGGGGAGAGCGAGATTTACGGCCAACGGATCGATGCCACCGGGGCCGAGGTTGGGACCAACGACGTCCCTATCTCCGACATGGGCCCGGCAGGCAACGCCCGCTCGCCGGCGGTGACTCACAACCCGGTGGCCCTCGAGTACCTGGTGGTGTGGGAGGCCGTCGAAGTCGTCAATGGGGAGAACGAGATCTACAGCCAGCGGGTCGATGCCGCCGGGGCCGAGGTAGGTCCCAACGATTTCCGCCTCTCCGACATGGGCCCGGAGGGCGACAGCAAGTTCGGCGCCGTCAATCCGGCGGTGGCATCCAACGTCGCCAGCGGCGAGTACCTGGTGGTGTGGGCCGGCGACGACGTCGTCAACGGAGAGAACGAGATCTACGGGCAGCGGGTCGATGCCGCCGGGGTCGAGGTAGGTCCCAACGACGTTCGCCTGTCCGACATGGGCGTCGAGACTTCGGCGGCATTCGATGCTTTCAGCCCGGCGGTGGCCCACAACCCGGTGGCCGGCGAGTACCTCGTCGTGTGGTGGGGGGACGACGCGGTCAACGGTGAATTTGAGATCTACGGCCAGCGACTGAGGGCTTCCAACGGCACCCAGATCGGCGTGGATATTCGGATCTCCAGCATGGGGCTCGAGGGCAGCGTCGCATTCAGCGCCTTCGACCCGGCGGTAGCGAACAATCCGGTGGACAATCAGTACCTGGTTGCATGGGAGGGGGACGACGTCGTTGACGGCGAGTTCGAGATCTTCGGGCAGCGCTATCTGCCGGTCCTGGTCTCCGGTGTCGAGACCGTGGGCCTCCAAGACCCGCTCACCGGCCGGTGGCACCTGCGGAATTCCGTCGGAGCAGTGACCTCCTTCTTCTACGGCAACCCCGGCGACATCCCCTTCATGGGGGACTGGGATTGCGACGGAGTCGACACTCCGGGCTTGTTTCGCCGGTCGGAGGCCTTCGCCTACCTGAGGAACTCCAACACCCAAGGCACTGCCGACATCAGGTTCTTCTTCGGCAACCCCGGCGACATTCCGTTGGCCGGAGACTGGAACGGGGATGGGTGCGATACCCTCAGCTTGTATCGGCCTTCCGAGCAGCGCTTCTACATCATCGAGACGCTGGGCAGCAGCTTCGCAGGCCTGGGAACGGTCGACTTCTCGTTCCTGTTCGGCAACCCCGGGGACAAGCCGGTAGTGGGCGACTGGGATGGGGACGGGATCGACGAGGTCGGCCTGCACCGAGAGGCGACCGGGTTCTTCTATTGGCGCGAAACGCTCACCACCGGGATTGCCGATCGCGAGATCTTCTTTGGAAACCCCAACGATCGCTTTGTGGCCGGGGACTGGGGAGTGGTGGACGGTGTGGACACCCCGGCGGCATTCCGGCCTTCGGATGCCACTTTCTACTTCCGCCACACGCCGACCCAGGGCGTCGCCGACAGCCAGTTTGTGTTCGGGGAACCTTCGTTCTTGCCGGTGGCGGGGGAGTTCGGGCTCGGCTAATCCCCCACCGATTCCCCTGGCTCGGAGTCAGCCGTCGTTCGAGTCGTTTAGTGAGTCCCGACCGGGCTCGCTCTTTGCCTTTCAGCAGCCGGGCTCACCGGGGTTGCCGCAGCAACTGGAGAGGGTGGCGATCTTCTTGGCGTGGTTCTTGGCCGCCAACGCCAGCTTCTCGGCAAAGGGCAGCTCGCTCTCCTTCCAGTTCCGGCGGGCGTCGTCGATGCGGGGCTGATCGCACATTGGGCTCTCCTTCTGTGGACTGCGGATGTGGGTAACGAGGGCCTTCCTGCTCGAGGGGCAACGGATGGGGACGGTTCCCGTGAGGACTCCTGGGCTGCCGGCCGGTCTCGGCGGACCCGTTCGATGGGGCAGGAGCAGTCACCTGGTCCTCAAGTTGGCCGGCAAGTGTTCCTGGTCGTTGAAGGAGCGCATCGAAAGGATGTGCTCGCCGGCGAGGGGCACGCTCACCAGGCGGGCTATCGCAGCGTGGCCGAGGACGAAGCGCTCCCACTCCCACGGAGTGGGCTCCACCCCGAGGAGGAAGCCAAGGGCCACCGCGTTGGTGCCTCCATGACCCACGATCACCAGGCGCTCCTCGGGAGACCCCATCCGCCACAGGTGGGTGGGAGTGTGTTCGTCGCGTTCGATGCCGTGTCCGTCGAGAATGCTCAAGACCGTGGCGCTGACCCGATCGTGGAACTGCCGGAAGCTCTCACCGCCCGGCAGCCCGTCCCACCATTCTTCCGGCGGTCTCCGGTACGCCTCGCGGAAGATCTTTTCGACCGTTTCGGCCGGACTGCCTTGAAGATCGGGCATGCGGAACTCCACCAAATCGTCCAGGAAGCGGGGCTCGAGATCGAGCGCGTCGGCGACCGGCTCGGCCGTCTGGCGAGTGCGTTGTGAGGTAGAGACGACGAGCTCGGTGAAGGCCGGCTCCGAGGCCAGGCGATCGGCCAGCAGCTGGGCCTGGCGGTGACCGCGTGGAGTCAAGAACGGATCGTGTTGGTTGACCCCGGCGACGCTCCAGGCGGGCTCAGCGTGACGGACGAAGCAGATCTCCACCTGCTGCGAGAGTACCAAGCCCAGAAAGACCGAGGGGCCGCCCACTGGGCGGCCCTTCGGTACGGGCGAAGACGGGAGGAAGGAATCCGTCTGCGGTGTCTATCGGTCACAACCTCGAGAACCTTTAGATGTTTTCGAGTTTTTTTCGCGCTTTATTTCGGGCGCAGTCGGGGCTCGCGAGCGAGGGGCCGCCCCACCGGGCGGCCCCTCCGTACGGGCAAGCGATGGAAGGAAGTTTTACACCGTTATGGTTCGGCCGTTGAGCCCCCGAATCTTGAGCGCTTTTTCTGACCTTCCGGCACCCGAAGCAGGGACGCTGGGGTGAACCTCCAGGTGCGCCGGTCGATGCGACGCCCGGTCTTCACGCTGGCGGCGGGCTTGGTGGCTCTGGTGGCGGCGGTGGATCTGTTGTTCGGGTACGTGGTCTTTCCCGAGCCCGAAGTGGACGACGAGGGCCGTCGTACCAACCAGGGGCGGAGCGAGCGTCGGGCCGATATCACCTGGGGAGTAGGGCTCGCCGTGGCCGGAGCAGGACTGGTGTTGTGGGGGGCGAGCGACCTACGCCGGCGCCCAGTGCTGGCCGCCGACGGCGAGGGCATCCTCCTCGCGGCTCCTGGAATTGGGGGGCGGCCGTGGCGCATTGGGTGGAACGAAGTGCTCGCCGTCCGCTCCACTCTCGACGAGGATGAGACCGGTCAGTCACGAGCCCTCGCTCTGGAGTTGGCTCATCCGGCATTGGGCCTCACCGACCCTCGGGGGGCGCGTTGGGAGGGCGATCTACTACTGATCGATGCCGGAGACTGGAGCCCGGCACTCCCGGAGGTCGCCGACCTGCTTCAGAAGATGCTGGAGCGATCCCGCTACGCAGACCGTCCCGATATGGAGGAGCGGTGATTCCAGTCGGCGCCCATGTGCCCAATGCGCACCCCCTCAAGGAAGCCGAGGATCGTCGGGCCGACCTGGTGCAGTTCTTCCTCTCCAATCCCCAATCCTGGAAGGCGCCCTTGCCCCGGGACGACACCCGGGAGCTGGTCGCCTCCGACCTTCCTCTGTACGTCCATGCCCCCTACCTGGTGAACGTCGGCTCCCCCAACAACCGGGTCCGAATTCCCAGCCGGAAGATTCTCGCCGACACGGTGACCGCAGCCGACGCCATCGGGGCCGCCGCCGTCGTCGTGCACGGCGGCCACATTGGTGACGATGAAGGGCCCGAGGTGGCCGGGGAGCGATGGCGCAAGGCGCTCGATGCGCTGGAGACCGACATCCCCATCCTCATCGAGAACACCGCCGGGGGAGGCAACGCCATCGCCCGCGAGATCGACGCCTATGGGCCATTGTGGGAGGAGATCGGGGACTTGGGGGTCGGTACATGCCTCGACACCTGCCACGCCTGGGCGGCCGGGGAGGACTTGGTAACGGTGGTGGAACGGCTGTTGGCGGCTACCGGTCGGGTCGATCTGGTCCACTGCAACGACTCACGCGATCCTCTCAACAGCCGACGGGACCGTCATACCAATCTCGGGACCGGCCTGATACCCGAAAAGCTGCTGGTGGGAGTCGTCCGAGCGGCCCAGGCGCCGGTGGTGGTGGAAACTCCCGACGACGCCGAAGGCCAGGCCGGCGACATCGCCTGGTTGCGCGAGCGACTGGGCTGAGCCCCTCCCGAGGAAGGGGCTCAGCAGAACCGCATCGAGCCTTATCCCAGCCGCCTGATCGTCACCTTGGCGACGGCGGCACCGCCCCAGTCGTGGGCCGCCGCCAGACCACCTGCCGTGCCGACCACGCCCGGATGAAGCTGGATGGCAGCCGGTGGATCGGTGTCGGGGTCCATGTTTTCGTTCCCGTTGGGGTCACCGGCCAGTGTCAGCGGTCCGAGGGCGCTGCACGGGTCGACGATGTCGGCGCTCAACTCCGTGTTGTCCTCGGTGCCGGCGTCGTAGGCCATCAAGTAGTGGACCGACGATCCGCCCGGCTGGTTGGTGAGCTCGACACCGCCGGCCCCGGTGAAGCCGTCGTTGGTGCAGATGAGCATCGTGGCGAGCGACAGCCGATCTTGACGACGAGCCTCGATGGTGAAGCTGGCGGAATCGGTGAAGGAGCCCACGGTGGTTCCCTGCGGTGTGAGCGGAACCCCGACGTCGACGACATCGGTCACAATGCCGAACCCGACGTCTCGAGTTCCCTCCAGTGCCGCTCTCGCCACCGACTGGTTGCCGTCTTCGGCTATTGCGGCAATGGCCGCCGAAGCCGCTTGACCCACGTCGAACAGGCCGAACCCCTTGTCGTGGGTGTAGGCGATGGGAGGCGACAGCGGTTGGGACGAGGTCAGGTTCTCGATGGTGACCTCGTAAGTGAACACCGCGTCCCTTCCGCCGTCGGCCGACACGGCCGGGATGGCGAGCGCTCCGAACAGGGCAATCACCAGCCCAAAGATCAGCCGTTTCGTGTGCCCGAGCATGGACATTCTCCTTTCTCTCGGGTTCAGGCCTCACACGGTGGCCCGTCGACCTCAACGGCATCGAACGGGGTGATGAACAAAGCCGAAACTCTCGGGCGTCTTGGGTCGTTTTCCGGCATGGATACATACGATGAGACACATGTCTGACGCGAGGATCGGCGCCGGCTCGGAGCGGCCCCGTCGGGTGGTGGTCGTCGACGACGAGCCGATGGTGCGAGAGGTCGTGGCCACCTACCTGACCCACGCCGGATTCCGTGTGGAAGTCTTGGAGGACGGACGGTCCGCCATCGACTACGTCCGAAGGCACGGGGCCGATCTGGTCGTTCTCGACGTCATGCTGCCCATCGTCGATGGACTCGACGTCTTGGCCGAGATCCGCAAGCTCGGGGACGTTCCGGTGATCTTGTTGACGGCCCGGACCGAGGAAGCCGATCGTGTTCTCGGCCTCGAGCTGGGCGCCGACGACTACGTGCTCAAGCCCTTCTCTCCCCGAGAGTTGGCCGCCAGGGTCAAGACCGTGCTACGCCGTTCCGGCCTTCCCGCGCCCGACGCCGGGCGGCTGGAGTTCGGCGAGCTGACCATCGATCCCCGACAAAGGCGGGTTGAAGTAGAGGGCCGTTCGGTGGAGCTCACCCGGCGGGAGTTCGAGCTGCTGTGGTTCATGGCGTCCTCGCCGGGTCAGGTCTTCAGTCGCGGTCAGCTGCTCCAGCAAGTATGGGATTCCTCGACCGAGTGGCAAGATCCGGCCACGGTCACGGTGCACATTGGCCGGCTCCGCAACAAGATCGAGGACGACCCCTCTGAGCCGAAGCGACTCACCACCGTGTGGGGAGTCGGGTATCGGTTCGAGCAGTGAGGCTGGTCACCGCCGTTGTCGGGATGTTGGTCCTGGGACTGGCCGTCCTGGAAATGGTCATGCAGCCGTCTGGGGAGGATCGTCTGGCCATCCTGGCCATCTTCGGGGCAGTGGCCGGGGCCGGGCTCGCCGTCGGCATTGCCATCCGTCGCCGCCGGGCCGGCTTTGCCTCTTTTCGCTACCTGGTGCTGGCCGTGGCCATGGTGTCGGTTGCGGTGGTGGCCTCGGCCGTGGCGATCTCAGCGGGCTTCATGTTCATCTCCAGCCACGATTTGAGGCTGGTCCTCGTCGCCTCCGGACTGGGCGCGGCGCTGGCGTTGGTACTGGCCATGTGGGCTGCAGCCCCCCTGGCCGATGACATGAAACAGCTGGGTCGGGCCGCAGCTCGTGTCGGCACGGGCGACCTGGCGGTCCGAACCGGTGTGGATCGGCGTGATGAGGTGGGGGCGGTGGCGGCCGCTTTCGACGCCATGGTGATTCGGCTCGAGGAGGCCAGCCGGCGGCGGCGGCAAGAAGAGGAGGCCCGGAACTCGTTCTTGGCGGCAGTAGGCCACGACCTGCGGACTCCGCTGACGGCAATGCAGGCGGCCGTCGAGGCACTCCAGGACGGGGTGGTGGGCGAGCCGGACCGGTACCTGGCGGCAATAGCCGCCGACGTGGAGCTGATGTCGAGCCTGGTTGATGACCTGTTCCTGCTCGCCAGCATCGAGGCGGAGCGAGTGGACCTAGAACTCGTCCCGATCGACCTGACCGAGCTGGCCGACGAGGCCGTCGAAGCTATGACCCCGCTCGCTCTGCGCCGTGGCGTTCAGCTGGAACTCCGGTCGGAAGACCGGGTCATGGTGGAGGGTGGCGCCGCCCAGTTGCGGCGGGTTATTCGCAATCTGCTGGACAACGCCATCCGCTTCGCTCCAGAAGCGTCGCGCATCCGCATCGATGTCGTCAACGGGAGGGGCTCGGCCACAGTACTCGTGGAGGATGAGGGTCCCGGGTTTCCTTCCGGGTTCGAGCCGCGTGCCTTCGAGCCCTTTGCGCGTTTCGAGCCGGCACGCAGCAGAGGCGTCGGAGGGGGTGGCGCCGGTCTCGGACTGGCCATCGCCAAAGGGCTCGTCGAGGCTCACGGAGGGGAGATTTGGATCGAACCCGGCCCGGGAGGTCGGGTTGGTTTCTCCCTGCCGGCGGAAGCTCGACGGGTGTGAGGAGTGGAGGGTCGGCTCAGTCGAGGAAGTCGTCGACCAGCCGGCCCGTTTCGTCCTCGCCACGGATGAACGCCTCGACGAGCTCTCGGGCTTGGGTGTCGGAGAACTGAACGGGCGGGCTCTTCATGAAGTAGGCCGAGGGAGCCAGCAGAGGCCCTCCCACCCCGGCGTCGGTTGCCAGCTTGGCGCAGCGCACCGCGTCGATGACCACTCCGGCCGAGTTGGGCGAGTCCCACACCTCGAGCTTCAGCTCGGCATTGAGGGGAACGTCCCCGAAGGCTTTGCCCTCGATGCGGATGTAGGCCCACTTGCGATCCGACAACCAGGGCACGTGGTCGGAGGGACCGATGTGAATGTCGTCTGCGCCGATAGGAAGGTCCAGCTGTGAGGTCACCGACTGAGTCTTGGAGATCTTTTTTGATTGCAGTCGGTCTCGTTCCAGCATGTTGCGGAAGTCCATGTTGCCGCCGAAGTTGAGCTGGTAGGTGCGCTCCACCTCGACGCCGCGGGCCTCGAACAGGCGTGCCAGCGTGCGGTGCAGGATCGTTGCTCCCACCTGGGACTTGATGTCATCGCCGATGATGGCGACTCCCTTGGAGTGGAACAATCGTGCCCAGGATGGGTCCGAAGCGATGAATGCCGGCATGCAGTTGACGAAGGCCACTCCGGCCTCGAGCGCTGCCTCGGCATAGTGCCGAGCCGCCAACTCGGAGCCGACCGGGAGGTAGCTCACCAGCACGTCGGCGCCGCTCTCACGCAGCGCCGCAGCCACGTCGATCGGGGGCGCGGCGGACTCCTCGACGACATCGCGGTAGTAGCGCCCCAGGCCGTCGAGGGTGGGGCCGCGCTGCACCTCGATGCCCAGCTCGGGGACATCGGCGAACCGGATCGTGTCGTTGCGGCCCATCCACATGGCCTTAGCCAGGTCCTGACCGACTTTCTGGGCGTCCACGTCGAACGCCGTGACGAAATCGATGTCGCCGACGTGGTAGTCGCCTACGGTCACGTGCATCAGCCCGGGTATGGACTCGCCCGGCTCGGCGTCGGCGTAGTAGCGGACGCCTTGGACCAGGGAGTTGGCGCAGTTGCCCACACCGGCAATGGCCACCTTCACCGTTCCCATCTGTGTCTTCTCCTCCTCGTTATTCAGCGACAAGGTCTTTGCCGGCCGGAGCGGTTCGACGCTTTCTGCGTCGCTTGGGGCGACGCAAGGCCCGCTCCGACTCGATCAACTCGTCGAGCCAGGCGATGTCGGCTTCGGCGGAGCGGACGCCGTGCTCCATCAAGGCGAGCGTGTAGCGATCCATCCGCTCCTTGGTGCGGCTGGCTCGTCGGCGCAGCTTGGCCCTCGCCTCCTGGACTCGCTCGGCCAACTGCGCCCGGCGCCTTTCCAGCACTCCGAGCCGGGAGTCCGGGTCGAGGTAACGGAAGAAGGCCAGCTTCAGGCTGAACGAGCGGTCGTCGTCGTTGGTACCCTGCTCGTCTTCGAGTAGCTCGCGGAACCTACCCTGCCCTTCGGCGGTGATTCGATAGGCCTTACGTCGCCCGGTCTGGGCCTCGGCGGCGATGGCGCCCTGTTTCTCCAGGCGCTTGAGGGCCGGATAGAGGGAACCGAAGGAAACGCTCCAGAACCCGAGGTCGGAGAGCTGGCGCCGAAGCTCGTAGCCGTGGCGGGGCTCGTCCCGTAGCAGGCCCAGGATGGCAAAGTCGAGCATCGAGTTTCCTAACGAATCGATATAGCGGTTCGATATATATAGTAGCCGACCGGCCGCCCCGTCAAGCCGGAGCGGTCTGGAAAGGGGTTCAGGGGGCGGCGTAGAGGCCGAAGTAGGAAGTAACTAGTGATACCCGACTCGAGAAGGGGAAACCCTGTGCCGGCCGAGCACGTGGACGATGCCGTGCGCGGCAACGGCGAGCCAGCCGTGTCGCCGAGTTTCGGCGCGCCCGACCGGCGCTATGAGCGACTCGCCGCGCTCGCCCAGGTCGAGTTTGCCGGCGAGAGCTCGGCGGGCGAAGTGCTGGCCCACGTGGCTCGTCTCACGACCGAACTCCTGCCCACCAGCATCGGGGCCAGCGTGATCGTCTGGCATCCCGACGAACAACAGTTTGTCGTGGCCGCCTCCACCGTGCCCGGGCAGGAAGCGGGCCACTACGACGGGCGGATTCGCGCCGAGGGGGGTGCCACCCGCTGGATCTTCGACTCCCAGCAACGGGCGGTCGTGCCCGATGTGAGGGCCGATCGGTTTGGGCCCGGGGACCTCTCCGATGAGTTCGGGGTGCGCGCCTACGTCGGAGTGCCGATCGAATCTGAGGGGCGGGCGCTGGGCATCCTCTACGCGTTGGACGGCGAACCGCGCGAGTACACCGAGGACGATCTCGAGTTCCTCGATCTCCTGGCGCGCCGAGCCGCGGCGGCCGTCCTCCACGCCCGGCTGTTCTCCGACATGAGCTCGGCCCGGGAGCGTTCCGAGGCCCTGGCCTGGGCTGCCAACGCAGTCATCGCCGCCGAGGATCTCGAGGAGGTGCTGTTCTCGGTCGTCGAGGGCACCGCAGCGGCCGCCAATGCCGACCGGGCAGAACTCGTCACGCTCGACTCCACCAAGGAGCTCGTGGTCGACTACGCGGCCAGCGGCATCGGGCGGGAGGCGCCTTCCTACCAGGATGTGATGGAGGGCCCGACGGGTTGGGTGATGCGAGAGCGACGGCTGACCCTGCTGCCGGGAGATGACGACGACGGTCCGGCCATCGTGGCCCCACTCCGTAACAGCGAGCGCATCCTCGGCACGCTCACCGTCTGTCGAGCACCCGGGGCGCCCCGCTTCACCGATGCCGAGGTCGACCTAGTCCTCGCCATGGCCAACCAGACGGCGGTGGCCATCGACAACGTCCGCCTCCTCGAGACGACCAGACGGTCGCTGGCCGAGACCCAGGCCATGTATGCCACCTCTCAAGCCCTGATCGACTCGGCCGATGTCGAGCAGATGCTCAGGGCCGTTGCCCAAGGAGTCGCCGAGGCGGTAGTGGCCGAGAGCGCCATCGTCGCCACCGTTGATCTGGACAACAAGAAGGTCCTCGCTCAAGCGACAGTGGGCACCGCCGGACCGGCCGACTTCAAGACTCTGTGGACCGGCCCCACGGGGGAGGTGTTGCGTTCTGGGACGGCCCGCCGCGAGAGAAGCGAGGGACTCCATTGGCTGGTGGCTCCGCTCAAGGTCCACGATCGCCTGCTGGGGGTGCTGTCGGTCGTTCGAGACGGTGAAGAGGAGCCGTTCACCGACCGACAGTACGACACCCTGCTCACGCTGGCCGCCCAGTCGGCCGTGGCCATCGAGAACCACCTCCTGTTCGAGCAGGTCCAGCGCCTGGCCATCACCGACGACCTGACTGGGATCCACAGCCGACGCCACCTCTTTCAGCTGGGGGAGCAGGAGTTCGCCCAGGCGATTCGCTACCACAAGCCGCTGGCGGCGATGATGTTCGACCTCGACCACTTCAAGACGATCAACGACACCCTGGGCCACGTCGTCGGCGACGAGGTGCTTCGTGGGGTTGCAGATCGGTGCCGGCGGGTGCTGCGCGAGGTCGACATCCTGGGGCGCTTCGGTGGCGAGGAATTCGCAGTGATCTTGCCCGAGATTGGGATCGGCCAGGCGGCTCAGGCGGCCGAGCGCTTGCGCGAGGCCGTTGGCGCCGATCCGATCGAGACCGGAAGAGGTCCGGTGGTGGTGACTATCAGTGTGGGGGTGGCCGAGGTGAAGCCGGGGGTGCTCGACCTCAAGACGCTCCTCGATCGGGCCGACTCGGCGATGTATGCGGCCAAGCGGGCCGGCCGCAACCGGGTCGAACTGGCCAACGGCGCTCCGGGCACACCCTGAGGCAGGGGGACCCCCCGGACGACCGGGGTCGCAGCCGTCCTGTGTGGTCCCCTGTCCCTGAGCGTCGGCGGAGGGAGGTCAGGGAATCAGCTCCTCGAGCCGATCGATGAACGCGACCTGCGCGGGATTCACCTTGGCCCGTGCCTCTTCGAGGGGAAACCAGGCGAACCTATCGATTTCGGGGAACTCGGCCCGACGGCCTGAACGGGGCGGCCATTCCATGGTGAACGTGTTGCTGGCCAGGACGGCGGCGTCGAGGTCTCGTCGCCAGGCCCAGGCGTACACCTCCTTGCCCGACTTCAGGCGGACCCGGCCCAGCGCCGTCAGTTCCCCCTCGACGGAGACGCCGGTCTCCTCGGCGAACTCTCGACGAGCGGCCCGCTCGGGGTCCTCGGCGGAGTCGAGTTCGCCCTTGGGAATGCTCCAGGCCCCCTCGTCCTTGGCGGCCCACAGCGGGCCGCCGGGATGGGCGAGCAGCACCTCCAGCCCCCGCTCACCCGTGCGATGGACGAGGATCCCGGCACTGACCTTCATACGGCGACGGTAGCGAGCCAGAAAGCGGTTTCAGCGAACCGACGGGAGTTCACCTCCCGCCACTCCTGCCATATCCTGTATGCAAGGAGCATCGGCATGACCGTCAGGCCTCCAGTGCATCTCCTGCTGGCCACGGCGCTCGGCCTGGTCGCCATCGGCTGTGGAGACTCCGCCGCGACGATCACCACCCTCCTTCCGGGAACGGCTACCAGCGCACCGCCCCCGACCACCAGCACGGTACCGACCGACTCGCCCCAGGCCACGACCAGGGCCCCGTCCACCACGTCCACCGTCGGCTCCCCGCTTACCACTGCCCCGTCGACGACGGTGCCGGTACAGACCGAAGAGCCCAAGGCTATGGCCGTGGTCCTCGTAGCACCGGACGACGTGCTCAACGTTCGGGCCGGTCCGGGCATCGAGTTCGGCGTAGTCGACACCCTGGCACCAACCGCCCGCGACGTCCCCACGACCGGCCGATTTGCCATCGTGGCCGGCTCCAAGTGGATCGAACTCGATGGGGGCACCAATGTCGGCTGGGCCAACGGTTTCTTCCTGACTCCCCAGATGGACGGGGCCGAGTTCGCCGACGATGAACGGGTGCCGGATCTCCTGGATGATCTATCGGCGGTGATGGCCTCCGGAGGGGATCTCACCACGGTGTCATCCCGGAGGGGGCTGTTCATGGCCCGCTTGAAGCCCCCGGAGCGATGGGAGCCTTCCGAGCTGGCCGGCGTGCTCAGCGACCCGACTCCGCTGGAATGGCCGGGCACGGGCTGTTCTCCGGAGGAGTGCCCGAAGCTGACGTTTGCCGAGGCGGTGGCCGACTCGTTTGTGAGCACGTACGACGATCCGGACCGTAGAGCCCTACCCAACGGTCACCTCAGCGGCGGCAACGGGATTCTCGAATCCGAGATCGTCCCCACCGAGTTCGCCAACTTCAACTGGATGGTGGTCCACGACCCCGGCGACGATCCCGACTACGGGGGCCTTGACTGGGAGACCTGGTACGTGATGGTCGACTACGAGGACGGCCGGCCGGTGGTGGTGGGCATGGTGTACAACGCCTGGCATCCCTGAGGCTCGTCCGCTGTGTTGGGGAGAGCCCCGGTCCATGGGGCTCGGGCCGAGGGAAGGCTCAATACGCTCCGCCCAGCTTGGTGTGGTCCCATGAGATCACTCGCTCTGGGTGCACCGTGACTGCGGTGTTCTTGGCGGCAAAGCGCCCGAAGGCGGCGTCCAGGGCCTCGGGGCTGAGCCGGGCTGGTCCACCGCCCGCCATCGGATAGCGGGCCGCCAGCTCTCCGTAGATCTCGAGCACGAAGCCCGGATCGTCGTTGAGCTCGGCCCGCCCTTTGACCATGACGCCCCGCAGCTCGTGATACGCCAGGCCTTCCTCGGCCAACAGTGTTACCCGTCTATCTCTGCGGAGGTTGACGATTTTTTGGGATTTGGTGAAAGAGCGAAACACCACGGTGCCCTCCCGGACGACGTACCACATCGGCGCCACGTGAGGCCAGCCATCGGGACCGATCGTCGCCACCTCGATGTTCCGCGCCGGCGCCAGGAACTCCCGAACCTCTTCGGGGCTCATCGAGATGTCCTTGCGGGCCACGGCCGCACACGTTACCG
This sequence comes from uncultured Acidimicrobiia bacterium, assembly GCA_964347285.1. Classification (GTDB taxonomy): domain Bacteria; phylum Actinomycetota; class Acidimicrobiia; order Spongiisociales; family JAOTWH01; genus CAYFYE01. The sequence goes on along the minus strand of CAYFYE010000055.1, from coordinate 1,145 downwards.
GCAGATCAGATGTGTCGGACTGCCCCAGGGGTCGGCCTCACGCGTGCAACTCGATGACGTCCCCGTCCTGAAGGGGGTGGTCCCGGCCCACTTGCTGGCCGTCGAAGTCGCCCCCTCCCCAGAGGCGTGCGTACTTCAGCGAGCGGGCGATGTCCTTGTGCACCATCAACGCCACGTCGCGCACGGTTTGTCCCTTTCGGAGCGTGTAAGGCCGATCCATGTCGGCCGATCGATGGGGCAGCTTGGTGTAGACCCGCACGATTCCCAGGTGACGAAACAGCCAGGGCCCGATCTCGTCCAATCGTTCCCCAGTGGCAGCCGACACCGCCAGCACCGGATACTGCAGCCCGGTCAACTCCCGAAACACTTGGAGCTCGTCGTCGAGATGGGGGATCTGATCGACTTTGTTGGCGATGAGCAGCGCGGGGAGGCGAATCGTGAACGGATCGTCGTCCCCTTCGGCCGAACGCCACGAGTCGGTGAGGGTCACCTTCCGCTCGCTGAGGAGTTGGTGGACGGCTTCCACCTGCTCGACACACGCCGGATCGCCGAGATCGATCACCAGTAGCGCTCCGTCCGCCGGCTGCAAGGCATTGGCAATCCACGACACCGGGTGCTCGGGCGTGAGCGGCGGCAGGTCGATCAGCTGAATGAATACGTCTTCGAAGGGGACCATGCCCGGCTGGGGCCATTGGGTGGTCGAGGGAAAAGGTCCGGTCTGGGCGTGAGATCCGGTGAGACGGTCGTGGAGGGTCGACTTCCCGGAGTTGGGCGGGCCCAACAGCGCCACCTGGGCGGCCCCTTCGGGGCGTATGACCGTGGCCGGCCCGGTCCGGGCCCCGCTCCTACGGGGCTCTGACAGCTCCTCGGTGAGTTCCTTGATGCGGGTCTTGATGTCCGCCTGGAGGTGTTCGGTCCCCTTGTGCTTGGGAATGGTGCGCAGCATCACCCGCAGATGCTCCAGCCGCTCCTTGGGGTCGCGGGCCGCCTTGAAGGCGGCCTCGGCGGCTTTGTACTCGGGAGTCAGGTTGGCGGGCATGGCTGGCGCTATCTCCGACCGCCAAGATAGACCCAACGCTTCCACCCGAACCGCGGCGGCCGCCTCGCAGTCTTAGGTTCCGAACGCTCCGGCCACCGGCAGGAAG
>CAYFYE010000054.1:0-17205 GCA_964347285.1 uncultured Acidimicrobiia bacterium | reverse complement strand
GGAGAAGACCGAATCAGCCCCGGACCCGTTGGTTCAGTGGGTCGTAGAAGGAACGGATCGAGGCCGTAGCGGGGATGCGTCGGGTGGCCACCTCGATCTCGAAGGTACCCGCTTCCAGCCAGGCCTCGGTGACGCCGCCCGGGTGCTCGAGGTAGCCCATGGCGAGGCAGCGATTCTCGACGTAGCTCCACATGCCGGAAGTGGTTCGTCCGACGAGCTTGCCGTCCCGATAGATGGGCTCATCGTGGTACAGCAGCAGGTCGGGGTCCTCGAGTCGGAATTGGATGAGGCGCTTGGCACGCGGCAGCCTTCTTTGCGTCAGGAGCGCGTCACGTCCGACGAACGAGGCCTTCTCCCACCCCACGGCAAAGCCGAGCCCTGCCTCGATGGGAGTGTCCTGGTCGGTGATGTCGTGGCCCCAATGCCGGTAGCCGGCTTCGAGCCGAAGGCTGTTCATGGCGTGGTAGCCGGCGTGCTTCAACCCATGGGGCCCGCCGGCTTCGAAGATGGCGTCGTAGAGGGAGCAGGCGTCCTCCCGCGGTACGTACAGCTCCCAGCCCAGCTCGCCGACGTAGGTCAGCCGGAGCGCCCGCACGTCGTATCCGGCGACCTCGATGCGCTGGGTGGTCCCGAACGGAAAGCCGTCGTTGCCGAGGTCGGCCGACGTCAGCTCTGAGAGCAGTGCCCGGGAATTGGGACCCATCACGCCGAACATGGCGAGCTCATCGGTGATGTCGCTGATCGTCACGTCGTGATCGACACATCCGCGCCGCAGCCGGGCCCAGTCCCGGCTGCCGGAGGCCGCCGCGGTGACCACCAAGTACTCGGTCTCCCCGACCCTGGTCACGGTGAGGTCGGCCTCGATACCGCCTCTGTCGTTGCACCACTGGGTGTAGACGGCTTTGCCGGCCGGCACGTGCACGTCGTTGGCACAGATTCCGTTGAGCGCGGCGACTGCGCCCGGACCCTCCACGCGGAACTTGGCGAAGCTGCTCTGGTCGAAGAAGCCCACCGCATCGCGCACCGCCTGGCATTCGAGGCCGGAGGCCTCGAACCAGTTCTGCTTGCCGTAGCTGTACTCGTAGACACGCTCCTGGCCTTCGAGGGCGAACCAGTTCGGCCGCTCCCACCCCGCCACTTCACCGAAGACCGCGCCGGCCGCCTCGATTCGGTCGTGGATGGGGGAAAGTCGCTGGTTGCGGGCGCTCTCGTATTGCCGAAACGGCCAATGCATGGCGTACAGCAGGCCCAGGCTCTCCGGAATCCGCTGGGCGAGGTAGCGAGGCTCACCCTGAAAGGGGAACACGCGGCGAATGTCGACGGCAGTGAGGTCCATCGGTGGATGGCGGTCGACGATCCACTCGGCCAGCGCCCAGCCGACACCGCCGGCGGACTGGAGTCCGACCGAGTTGAAGCCGGCAGCAACGAAGCAACCGTCGACCTCCGGCGCCATGCCCAGGTAGTACACCCCATCGGGGGTAAAGGCCTCCGGGCCGTTGAAGAACAGCTGCAGGCCACACTCACCCAGCACGGGCACCCGATGAACCGCCCGCTCGAACACCGGGCCGATGTGATCCCAGTCCTCCGGCAGCGTGCCGAACGAGAAATCGCGCGGGATGCCGTCCAGCCCCCACACCTTGCCTCGCGGCTCGAAGAAGCCCGCCATGATCTTGCCGGTCTCTTCCTTCAAGTACGTGTAGCCCCCCGGGTCGCGCACCGTGGGCATCCCCGGTGACATTCCCTCCAGGGGCTCGGTGACCACGTAGAAGTGCTCGCAGGCCTGGAGCGGAACGTTGACCCCGATCGTGGCGGCGAGTTGTCTCGTCCAGATCCCAGTGGCGAGCACCACGGTCTCGACCTCGATGTAGCCTCGCTCGGTTTCGACGCCGACCACCCTGCCGTTGCGGGCAACCAGTTTCTCCACCGCGGTGCCTTCGATGACGCGGGCACCCCTGGACTTGGCGCCTTTCGCCAACGCCAGAGTGGTGTCGACCGGAGATGTCTGGCCATCGTGGGGGATGTAGAGCGCACCGATCAGGTCGTCGACGTTCAGGAGCGGCCACATCTCCTTGACCCGGTCGAGGCCGATGACCTCGGTCACCACATCGCTGGCCTTGGCCATCGACGCTCCCCGCAGGATCTCCTCCCACCGCTCCTCGTCGGCGGCGACCGAGATCGACCCTGCGGTTCGGTAGCCGGTGGCCTGACCGGTCTCTTCTCCGAGTTCCTCGAACAGTCGCGCCGAGTACGTGGCCAGCCTGGTCAAGCTGTGGGAGGACTTGAGCTGAGAAACGAGGCCGGCGGCGTGCCAGGTCGTGCCGCCGGTGAGCTTGCCTTGCTCGATGATGGTCACGTCGGTGACGCCGCGCCGGGTCAAGTGATACGCCACACTGCAGCCGACGATGCCGCCGCCGACGACCAGCACCTCCGTGCGATCGGGCAGCTTGGCGGCAGGACGGCCGTTCGCCGGGTCAGGTTGCGGGCGAGGCAAACCGCCACCTCACATTCTCACCCGGAGGTTTTCGGGGTCGTACATCGGTCGCAACGAAGCGCGCGCCCCGATCTGCTCGCCGGCGACCTGGATCTCGAAACCTCCGCCCTTCACGAATTCGGCAGTCACTCCCGCAGGATTTCCCACGTACCCGAAGCCCATGGCTCCACCGAGCGTGTGGCCGTAGGCGCCGGAGCGCAGGTACCCAACGGGCTTGCCGTCGTGGAAGATCGGCTCTTCGCCGTAGAGCAGAGGCTCGGGATCCTCGAGCAGGAACTGCACGAGCCGCGACTTCAGGGGCCGGTTCTCCCTCTGTTTCAAGAGAGCGTCTCGTCCGATGAACCCATCCGGCTTGTCGAAGTCCACGGCAAACCCCAGGCCCGCTTCGAGCGGGGAGTCGGAGTTCTCCATGTCGAGGCCGTAGTCTCGTCTTCCGGCTTCGGTGCGAGTGCTCTCGAGGGTCTCCATACCCGCATGGGCCAGGCCGAATTCCGTGCCTGCCTCGACGATCTCGTCATAAACCCCGAGCGTGAACTCGGTCGGGATGTAGAGCTCCCACCCGAGCTCGCCGACGAAGCTGAGCCGAAACGCCATGCCCACACCATGGTGCAGGTCGATCTCCTGGGCGGTGAAGTAGGGGAAGGACTGGTTGCTCAGGTCCGCAGTGGTGACCCGGCTCAGGAGGTCTCTCGAGCGGGGTCCCTGCACGCTGAGCAGTCCGTACCCCGACGTCACGTCGGTGATGGAGACGCCCCTGTTGTCCGCGCTTGCCCTGTGCAGCATGGCTTCGACGCGTCGATGGAACAGTTCGGCAACGACCACGAGGAATCGGTGCTCGGCAATGCGAGTAACCGTCAGGTCGGCTTCCACTCCCCCGGCGCGGTTCATCCATTGGGTGTACACGCACTGCCCGGCGGGGACGGCGATGTTGTTGCCGGAGAGCCGGTTCAAGATTCGCTCGGCGTCGGGCCCCTGCACGAGGAACTTGGACATCGCCGACATGTCGAAGAGAGCGACCCCGGTGCGGACTGCGTGGTGTTCGGCCGCGTGATAATCGAACCAGTCTTGTCGCCCATAGGTGAGACGGGGCTCGATGTAGGCTCCCGCCGGGGCGAACCAGGCCGTGAGTTCCCACCCGGCAGCTTCGCTGAAGTGGGCGCCGGCTGAGGCCATTCGCTCGTGCACGGGAGAGCGCCGCACGTCGCGTGCCGTGGTTGGATGGGAGTGCGGCCACGATCCGGTGGAGTGGAGCCGCCCGAGCAACTCGACGCCCCGTTCCGCCAGGTAGGAGCGGTTGGTCTGGAAGGGGTGAAGCCGGGCGGGGTCCAAGTCGGTGACGTCCATCGGAGTCACGCCGTCGACGATCCAGCTGGCGATGATGGAGCCGGCGCCCCCACCGGTGAGAATTCCCAACGAGTTGAATCCAGCAGCGATGAAGAAGTTGGTGAGCTCGGGGGCTTCGCCGACGATGAAGCCGTTGTCGGGGGTGAAGCTCTCAGGACCCGTGAACAGCTTGCGCACGCCGACGCGCTCGAGCACGGGGAGGATGTCCATGGCACGCTCGAGGAACGGCGCCAGCCGATCCCAGTTGGAAGGGATCTCACCGAAGCTGAAGTCGTCCGGGATCCCGTCCAGAGACCACGGGGCGGAGACGGGCTCGAACAAGCCGACCATGAGCCCACCGGTCTCTTCCCGGTAGTAGGCGAAACGGTCGGGGTCCTCGAAGATCGGCAGATCGGGAGAGACGCCCTCGAACGGCTCGCTGATCAGATAGGCGTGTTCGATCGCTTGCAACGGCACCGCGACGCCGGCCATCGCCCCGACCTCCTTGGCCCACATCCCGGCGCAGTTGACGACGTATTCGGCCTCGATGGATCCCCGGCCCGTTACCACCCCGGTGACCCGACCGTCTCGATGGGTGATTGCGGTCACCGGCGAGTCCTCGAAAACGCGAACCCCTCCCATCCTGGCCCCTTTGGCCAGAGACATCGCAACGTTCGCCGGATCGGCCCGTCCCTCGTTGGCGGTGAAGAACCCCGCGGCAACGGCTTTCGTGTCGATCTGCGGCCACAGATCGGCGACTTCGGCGGGTGAGATCTCCTCGCGCTCGATTCCCATGAGGCGCAGGAAGTCGGCCTCCCGACGCAGCTTGTGGGTCCGCTCTTCGGTGCTCGCCGTCTGCAGATACCCGACGGGGCGAAAGCCGGTGGAGAGGCCGGTCTCTTCCTCGAGGACCTCATAGAGGTCGCGCGAGTACTTGGCCATCCAGGCAAGGGTCTGAGTCGTCATGCCGCCCGAAACAATGAGGCCGGCGGCGTGCCAGGTCGTGCCCGAGGTGAGCTTGTCGCGCTCGAGGAGAACGACGTCGTTCCAGCCGAGCCTGGCCAGGTGGTAGGCGACGCTGGCGCCGATCACCCCGCCTCCAATGATCACCACCCGTGCCCGATCGGGGAGGCCACCGCGCCCGGACGGCTCCGATCGAGCGGCTGGCACGGGGCGGTCCGTCTGATCGTTCATGCGCCGAGCCGCCTTTGGCGCCGACGTGTCGACGCCATCAGCCTGGCGCCGGAGAGGCGGTTGGTTCGGTACGGCCCGATGCCACCGGAGTGGCTCCGGACAGGCCGGCACCTTCGATGTCCGCCATCCTCCGGTTTCGACTGTCATCAGCAGGTCCGACCACGGATGCCGGGGTGGGGTCGACCGTCACACGGTCGCTGTGGCGGGAGGGATTCCCCATGCGTACGTCTGCTTCGTCAATCTCAGGTAGGTGTGGGCCTCGACCGATGACACCCCTTCGAGGGCTCGCAGGTCACTCATCACTTCGAGCAGGTGATCGTTGTCGGCGCACAGCACCTCGACGAGCAAATCGAAGCGACCTGCCGTCAAGACCACGTAGACGGCGTACTCCCGGGTCGCGATCTCGTCGCTGATCGCCTCGACATCGCCGTCGACGGTAAGGCCGATCATGGCCTGCACTGTGAACCCGATCGAGAGCGGATCGGTGATCGCCACGATCTGGACGACACCGGACTCCAGGAGCCGCTTCACCCTGAGGCGGATGGCCGATTGGCTGAGGTCGATGCGCGATGCCAACTCTGCGAAATTGGTACGCCCGTCGATCTGGAGCGCCGCGATGATTTGCAGATCCTTTTCGTCCAGGGCTCGGTCCCCTGCGATATGGGCTTTGGGGCGGCGTCCCGTGGGATGGGGCATCAGTCCGGCCATCTCTCGGCCGGCCCCGGCGGCTCGGAACCCCTCATCTCTTCCCTGCCTCTCGGAGAGTGCCCTCACGGTTCGTCCCGGCGTTGCTGATTCAGCAATCGAAGGGTTGGCTTGTTTGCGGATCACCTGAATGGCGTGCTAGACAATAGCGAAATCTGAGATCCCTGCCGCGTCGACCGATCGGAGTCTCCATGGCGACCAGGGTGGACCGAAACCGTGTTGCCGAACTCACCAAGTCGATGGAGGAGTCGCTCCGCCTCCGTACCCGACGGTCCGGTGACTTCCTCGCAGAGGCCAAGAAGGTTCTCCCGGCCGGGGTGGCGTCATCGTTCCAGGATCAACCGCCGCACCCGATCTTCATCGTGGAGGGCAAGGGCTCGAAGGTCGTAGATCTCGATGGCAACACCTACAGCGACTTCCACAATGGGTTCGGAGTCATGGTCGTAGGCCATGCCCATCCGGTCGTCGCGACGGCCATAGCCGAGGTGGCACTCAAAGGGACCCACTTTGCTGCGCCCAACTCGAGTGCGGTCCGGGTGGCAGCCGAGTTGTCGAAGCGATTTGGGCTTCCCAAGGTCAGGTTCTCGAACTCGGGAACCGAGGCAACTCTCGACGCCATTCGCCTGGGCCGGGCCTTCAGCGGCAAGGATGCATTGGTCAAGATCGAGGGCTCGTACCACGGCCACCACGACGCTGTGATGGTGTCGGTGCACCCCGATCCATCGAAGATCGGACCGCGCGCCCATCCGGCATCGGTTCCGCAGTCTGCGGGGATACCGCAGGCCCTCCTGGACCTGACAGTGGTCGTGCCCTTCAACGACCCGGACGCGCTCGACGCCGCCCTGGCGGCCAATCACGACGTGGGCACGATGATCATCGAGCCGATCATGCTCAACATCGGCGTGGTTCCCCCCGACGACGGCTACCTGCAGGCGGTTCGTGAGATCACCCGCAAACACGATGTGGTGCTCATCTTCGACGAGGTCAAGACCGGAGCCACGATCTCCGCCGGAGGCGCAGTGGAGAAGTACGGCGTCGTCCCGGACCTCGTTGCCTTGGCCAAGGCCACCGGCGGCGGCACCCCGATCGGGGCGATTCTCGGCACCGAAGAGATCATGGCTCAGATCAGCGAAGGGACCGTGGCCCAGTTGGGAACGTTCAACGGAAACCCGCTCAGCATGGCGGCGGCCGAAGCGGCGCTGACCCAAGTGCTCGACGAGGATGCATACCGTCGCCTCGATCGCGTCGGCGAACGCGTTGTCAGTGGATGCCAGGAAGTCTGCGAGCGGTACGGGTTGCCGGCATACGCCGTCGGCGTCGCGTCGAAGGGATGCGTCATGTTCGCCGGCGAGCGGGTAGTCGACTACCGATCCTATGCCGAGCATTTCGACGAGGCGCTCAACTACCTCGGGTGGCTGTATCACATGGTCAACGGCGTTTACATGACGCCCGGCGCCGACGAGCAGTGGACGCTTTCGGTCATGCACACCGATGCGGAGATCGACCACTTCGTGGCGGTCTTCGAAGAGTTCGCAAAGGACGTCACCGCCTCATAGAGACAAAGAAGGATCCGATCACCCGCGCACAGGGGTGGTCGAATGGCACAACAAGAGGAGTAGCTCAGGGATGGAAGTGCTCAACCACATAGGAGGTTCGCGGCGCCCGTCGTCAGAAGGCGCCACAGACAAGTTGACAAATCCCGCCACCGGTGAGCCCATCGGAACCGTCCCTTTGAGCACGGCGGCGGACGTTGACGCGGCAGTGGAGGCTGCTGCCGCCGCCTTCCCCGCCTGGGCCGACAAGACACCACGAGAGCGATCGGAGGTGCTCTTCCAAGTCGCAGACGTGATCGAGCAGAACCTGGACGAGCTGCGGCATCTAGAGGTCGAGTCCGTCGGCAAGCCGGTTTCGATCGTCGACTTCGAGTTCGATCTCACCGTGGACAACTGGCGTTTCTTCGCCGGCGCCGCCCGGCACATCGAGGGCAAGGCTGCCGCCGAGTACTGGCCCGACGCCACCTCGTATGTCAGGCGGGACCCCCTCGGGGTCGTCGGAGCCATCACACCGTGGAATTACCCGCTCAACATGGCGACGTGGAAACTGGGTCCCGCCCTGGCCGCCGGCAACACGGTGGTGCTCAAGCCGTCGGAGGTCACCCCGATCACGGCCGTCCGGCTCGCCGAGCTACTCGAAGGTGTGCTGCCACCAGGCGTCCTCAACGTCGTATGCGGCACGGGGCCCGTCGTCGGCGAGGCGTTGTCGGCCCACCCGGACATCGCCATGGTCTCCCTCACGGGCAGCGTCGAGGCCGGAAAGGCGGTGGCACGGACCGCCGCCGACACCCTGAAGCGAGTTCACCTGGAACTCGGGGGCAAGGCTCCCGTGGTGGTGTTCGATGACGCCGATGTCGAAGCGGTCGCTGCAAAGCTCCGGGAGGCGAGTTTCTACAACTCGGGCCAGGATTGCACCGCTCCGTGCCGGGTCATCGCAACGTCCGGCGTCCACGGAGATCTCATCAACGCCCTCGGTGACCAGGTCGGCCAGATCGCCGTAGGTGACCCGAATGATCCATCCGTCGAGATGGGGCCGCTGGTGTCTGCCAGGCAGCTCGAGAGGGTCGCCGGATACGTCGATCGGGCCGTCGGCGAGGGTGCCAAGATCGTGACCGGCGGCAAGCGGATCGATGGGGTCGGGTTCTACTACGAGCCGTCTCTGATCACGGTCACCGACCAGAAGTCGGAGATCATCCAACGCGAGGTCTTCGGGCCGGTGGTCACCGTCCAGGACGCCGGGGACGAGGCCGCTGCCCTCGCCTGGGCAAACGATGTCGATTACGGGCTGGCCGCCTCGGTGTGGACACGCGACATCGGTCGCGCCATGCGGATGACAAAGAGACTGCGCTTCGGCACCGTGTGGGTGAACGACCACATCACGATCGTTTCCGAGATGCCCCACGGCGGCTTCAAGCACTCCGGCTACGGCAAGGACATGTCGACATATGCGCTGGAGCACTTCACCGAGGTCAAGCACGTGATGATCAATCATGCGTCCTGATGACCGGCGCGGTCCCGAGCCTCGCGGACGCCGACGGTAATCCGGCTCGAACGACCCAAGTGAGCCGACGCGCGGCCGCCAACACCGGCAGGTCGACACCGTTTGCCGGTCCGGTTCCCGGTTCATGAATGTCGAGAAGAACGCCGGGTTGGGGCCGCCGAGGCGGGGCCTGGGCCGGTCGGAGATCGGCGACAGAGGCGGACGAGCCGTCGAGCTGGTCCGGCCGACCGGGTTGACGGACAGACCTCGCTGCCGCCTTCGGAGCCCCCGTAGTCCCCGGCCGCTCGATCGGAGTGCCGTCCAGCCACGGGAGGACGCCTAGATGCCACGCGATCCCCGGTTCGACATCCTGTTCGAGCCCGTCCCCATCGGTCCGGTGACCGCACCGAATCGCTTCTACCAGGTCCCGCACTGCACGGGCATGGGCTATCGAAGGCCGCGGTCGCTCGCCGGGCTGCGGGAAGTCAAGGCGGAAGGCGGGTGGGGAACAGTCTGCACCGAGTACTGCTCCATACACCCGTCGTCCGACGATGAGCCGTTTCCCTCCGCGTCGCTGTGGGACGACCAGGACATCGACCGGCATGCGCTCATGGTCGAGAGGGTCCACGCCCACGGCGCACTTGCCGGTGTCGAGTTGTGGCATGGGGGCGGTGCCAGCGCAAACCACTATTCGCGCGAGGTCCCACTGGGTCCCTACAGCACGCCGGCGGGCGTAGATGACCCGGTGCAGACCCGTGCCATGGACAAGGCCGACATCAAAGAGCTGAAGAAGTGGCACGTCGATGCGGCCAGACGAGCGCAGCGGGCGGGCTTCGACATCGTCTACGTGTATGCGGCTCACTGGTATCTCATCCGACAGTTCCTGCTGCCCTCCAACCAGAGAAGTGACGAGTACGGCGGCTCGCTCGAGAACAGGGCTCGGCTGCTTCGCGAATTGATCGTCGAGACCAAGGAGGCCATCGGAGATACCTGCGCCGTGGCGGTGCGGTTCTCGGCAAGCAGCGGCGGAGCGGACGGGGACCAGGACACCACCGAGCCGCGCCGGATGCTCGAGCTGCTCTCCGACCTACCGGACCTGTGGGACGTAACCGTCCACGACTACAGCTATGAAATGGGGTCTTCCCGCTTCGTCGAAGAGGCCGGGCTCGAGGCCACGATGTCGTGGGTCAAGAGCGTCACCGACAAGCCGGTTGTCAGCGTCGGGCGCTTCACGTCTCCCGAGACGATGCTGCGGCAGGTTCGTGACGGCATCATGGATTTGATCGGCGCTGCCCGACCATCGATCGCCGACCCTTTCCTTCCCCAGAAGATCTCGGAAGGACGCGAGGACGAGATCCGGGAGTGCATCGGCTGCAACATCTGCTACACCGGCGATCAGACCGGCACGCCCATCCGCTGTACCCAGAATCCCACCATGGGAGAGGAGTGGCGCAAGGGCTGGCACCCCGAATTCATCCCTCCCAAAGGATCAGACGCGAGGATCCTCGTCGTCGGCGGAGGCCCCGCAGGTCTCGAAGCTGGCATGTCGCTTGGCAAGCGGGGCTACGAGGTGACGATCGTTGAAGCTCGCCGGGAGCTCGGGGGCCGGGTCGCGCTCGAATCGGCATTACCCGGGCTCGCCACGTGGGGGCGCGTTCGCGACTACCGCCTCCATCAAATCAGCAAGCTTGCCAACGTCGAGGTCTACAGAGAAAGCGTCGTAGACGAATCGCAGATCCTCGAATTCGCCGCCGATCACGTCGTGATCGCCACCGGAGCCACTTGGCGCAGAGACGGGGTGGGGCGGTGGCGGGAAAGGCCCATTCCGGGTTGGGAGATCCCATCGGTCATGACCCCGGACGACATCATGGACGGTGTCATACCCGCCGGCCCGGTCGTGGTCTACGACGACGACCACTACTACATGGGTGGCGTGATCGCAGAGGCTCTTCGTCGGGCCGAGCTCGAGGTCGTGTTGGTCACCCCTGCCAACGAGATCTCGACCTGGACGAGGCATACGGAGGAACAGCACCGAATTCAGGCGAGGATCCTCGGCCTGGGAATCGCTGTCGAGACCGGAACCACGCTGGCGAACGTCGGCGAAGGCGGTGTGACTCTCGAGTCCGTCCACACCGGACAGACGAGAGAACTCGAGGCAGCGACGATTGTGATGACGACGTCCCGCGTGCCCAACGATGCCCTCTATGAGTCGCTGGCCGATCGAATCGCCATCAGAAGCATCGGAGATTGCCTGGCGCCGGCCACGATCGCTGCCGCGGTGTACTCGGGACATCGATATGCACGTGAGCTGGATGCCGACGTGCCGATCGGAGTTTCCTTTCTCCGCGAATAGGGCCCGGAACCGTGGCCCGACCCTCGACGCGCCCGCCTGATGGGTGGCCCGAAGACGGCGGTCGTCGGGCACGGGCGGGTCATCCCAGCGTCGGCAGCGGCTCCTCCACCGGGCCGGCGCCTATACCAGTGGACCGCCGCACAGGTCGAATTGGCGACGTAGGATACGAAATCGGCCCCGGATGAGGCCGGCGAAGCGAGGAGGATCACGATGACGAACCGACGTGTGCGGCTCTCCGGCATGCCACGGATTTCCCAGATGCACGGGACCAGTCGTCGCGAGTTCATCAAGATGATGGGCGCCGGTGTGGCTGCCGCGACTGTGGGCGGCACGATCCTGGCCGCATGTGGCGACGAAGAAGGCGGCGCGATCGCCACTACCGCCGCCGCCGGAGCGGCGACCACTGCAGCTCCACAAGCGTCCACCGAGCTGGTTTTCGCCAACTGGCCCTTCTACATCGACCCGGGCGGCGAAGACAGCTTCTTCGAGACCAGCTCCCTAGACGACTTCACCGAACAATTCGGGATCGCCGTCGAGTACATCGAGGAGATCAACGACAACAACGAGTGGTTCGGCAAGGTTCAGGCTCCGCTGAGTGCCGGTCAGGACATCGACCGCGACCTTGCGGTTCTCACCGACTGGATGGCGGCCCGTTTCATTCGATTCGACTGGGTCGAGCAGATCAACAAGGGGAACGTTCCCAACGCCGTCAACCTTCTCGAATCACTGCAGAGCCCCGGATTCGATCCCGACCGCACGTACACGTTGCCCTGGCAGTCGGGACTGACGGCAATCGGCTACGACCCGAACCGCACCGGCCGGGAGTTGACCTCGATCAACGACATCTTCGACCCGGCGTTTGCGGGACGTGTCACGATGCTCACCGAGATGCGTGACACCCTCGGCCTGGTCATGCTCGGGCTGGGCCTCGATCCGGCCCAGGCCACCGTCGAGGACGCCCGCAAGGCCACCGACCGGATACAGGAGGCGGTGGACTCTGGCCAGATTCGGCGCTTCACGGGCAACGACTACGGCGACGACCTCGTCGCCGGCAATGTGTGGGCCGCGTTCGCCTGGTCGGGCGACGTCATCCAGCTGCAGCTCGACAACCCCGACCTCCGTTTCTTGATTCCCGACGAGGGACTCATGCTGTGGTCCGACAACATGCTCATTCCCAAGGGCGCCAAGAACAAGGCGAACGCCGAGTTGTTCATGAACTACGTCTACGAACCCGAGGTCGCCGCCAAGATCGAGAGCTGGGTGAACTTCATCTGCCCGGTGCAGGGCGCCCAACAGGCCATCCGCGACCTGGGCGCCGAGCTGGGTGACGAGGACCTGGCCGCGTTGGCTGATGACCCGCTGATCTTCCCGGACGAAGCCACGCTGGCGGTCACCAACGTGTTCAAGGACCTGTCGGAAGACGAGGAACGGCAGATGAACGAGCTGTTCGAGGCCGTCATCGGAGCCTGAGTGGAGGCCGTCGCTTCGATCGAAAGAGATCCAGGTAACCACGAACCCAACGACACCCCCGCGGTCGAGTTAGAGAACATCACCAAACGCTTCGGCGACGTGGTGGCAGTCGACGAGCTCAGCCTGTCGATCGGGGAGAACCGGTTCTTTGCGTTGCTGGGACCGTCCGGCTGCGGTAAGACCACCACCCTCAGGATGATCGGCGGGTTCGAGGAGCCCACGGCGGGGGTGATTCGCCTCCACGGCCAGGAGGTGACCCACGAAAAGCCGTATCGGCGCCTCGTGAACACGGTGTTCCAGAGCTATGCGCTGTTCCCACACCTGACGGTGGGCGCGAACGTGGCCTTCGGCCTGGAACGGCGCAAGGTCGACGGCGCAGAGATCGGCCGGCGAGTCGACGAGATGCTGGAGCTGGTGCAGCTCATCGGGATGGGCAAACGCAAACCAGCCCAGCTGTCCGGGGGGCAACAGCAGCGGGTTGCCCTGGCTCGGGCGCTCATCAACCATCCGCGGGTACTCCTGTTGGACGAGCCGCTGGGAGCCCTCGATCTCAAGCTGCGCAAGGAGATGCAGATCGAGCTGAAGCGCATCCAGCATGACGTGGGCATCACCTTCATCCACGTGACGCACGACCAGGAGGAGGCGATGACGATGGCCGACACCATCGCAGTGATGAACGACGGGCGGATCGAGCGGATCGGTTCGCCCACCGACATCTACGAGGATCCCCGCTCGAAGTTCGTCGCCAACTTCCTCGGCGCCTCGAACCTCATGCGCGCCGACGTGGTCGAAAGGGCCGGTGCTGCCTTGGCGCTCGCCGACGGAACCGTATTGCACGTGGCCGCCGACCGCCTCACCGGAGTCGGGAAGAGCGTTCAAGTAGGCGTGCGTCCGGAGAAGGTGCGTTTGGCTGCTCCCGACACCCCCGGCCTACCACCCAACCAGATCGAAGGCCGCATCGTGGACGGCTCCTTCATCGGCGTCTCGACCCAATACCTGGTCTCGACTGCCATGGGCACCGACCTGACCGTGGTCGTGCAGAACATGGAGGGAGTCCGGTTCGCTCCCGGAGATTCCGTGGTAGCGGCCTGGCTGCCCGAGCACACCTTCCTCGTCGGTGCATGAGGGGTTGGAGGGCATGGCCGAGACGCTGATCGCTCCCCGAACGACGACGCGAAATCCGCCGCTGCTTGCAGCTGGGATCTTGGCAGCCGGGGCCGGGCTGCTGCTGCTGTTCACGGGCAATCTCGGGTTCGCCACCGTCGACAGGCTGACACGGCTGTTCCTGTCGTTGCTCCTCATCGCCTCCGGCCTCGTCGCCATCCTGGTGGCGGTTCGCGCCCGGACCCGGGTCGCCTACCTGCTCCTCATTCCCGGAGTCATTTGGCTGACCTTCTTCTATCTGATCCCCATGGCCCGCCTGGCGGCCACATCTCTGCAAGAAGGCACGGTGGAAACCGGATTCGACTTCGTATGGAGGTGGAGCAACTTCTCCGCGGTCTACGACACGTTCGGCGCCCAGTTCATCCGCTCGTTTGTCTACGCGGGCTTGGCAACAGCAGTGGCGCTGGTCATCTCGTACCCGCTTGCCTACTTCATCGCCTTCCGGGCCGGACGCTGGAAGAACCTCTTCCTGGTGCTGATCGTTCTTCCGTTCCTCGTTCCGTTTCTGCTCCGGACCTTGGCGTGGAAGATCATCCTTGCCGATGACGGCCTGGTGTTGGACACTCTCAAGACGGTCGGACTCGTGTCGGACAACGGCAAGCTGCTGGCCACCGCCATCGCCGTAGTGGCCGGGATCACCTACAACTTCTTGCCGTTCATGACCCTCCCCATCTACGTGTCGCTCGAGAAGATCGACCGCTCCATGCTCGAGGCGGCCGCCGACCTGTACGCCAATCCGGCCCTCGGATTCTGGAAAGTGACGTGGCCGCTCTCCCGACCGGGGGTGGTCGCGGGCACGCTGCTGACGCTCATTCCGGCGGCCGGCGACTACGTCAATGCCCAGCTGCTCGGGGCTCCGCAGCAATTCATGATCGGAAACGTCATTCAGAGCCGCTTCCTGGTCGTGCTGGACTATCCGGTCGCTGCCGCCCTGTCCTTCACGCTGCTGCTGGCGATCCTCGCTCTCGTGATTCCCTACGTGAGAGCCACCGGCACCGAGGAACTGGCTGCGGCATGACTAAGTCGGTCGCCACCCGCCGCACACCATCACCGAGCCTGAGACGGCTGGGTTCTTTTGCCCGCCGTCACATCCTCACCGTCTACACGACGGCCGCCCTCGCCTATCTGCTCATTCCCGTCGCAGTGGTGATCCTGTTCTCGTTCAACAACAACCGGGGCCGCTTCAATTTCGTCTGGCAGGGATTCACGCTCAGGTCGTGGCGCAATGCCTTCGAAGTCCCCGGTCTCTTCGACTCGCTGATGACCAGCCTGCAGATCGCGTTCGTATCATCGCTGGTGGCCACCGTCCTCGGGACCCTGATTGCGTTGGCGCTGGTGCGGTACCGATATCGAGGTCGCGGCACCACCAATTTCCTGATCTTCCTGCCTATGGCCACTCCGGAGGTGGTGCTTGGCTCGTCGGTGCTGGCACTGTTCCTTGCCCTGAACGTGAAAACCGGCTTCACCACCATCGTGTTGGCTCACATCATGTTCAACATCAGCTTCGTCGTGGTAGTCGTCAAGGCCCGCCTCACCGGGTTCGACCGCCACCTCGAAGAAGCAGCCATGGACCTCTACGCCAACGAGTGGACGACGTTCCGGAAGGTCACCCTGCCCATGATCATGCCCGGGGTGTTTGCCGCCTTCCTGTTGGGCTTTGCCCTCTCGTTCGACGACTTCATCATCACCAACTTCAACTCAGGCCAAACGGTGACCTTCCCCTTGTTCATCTGGGGAGCTGCCCGAGTGGGCGTACCCCCGCAGGTCAATGTGTTCGGAACCACTGTGTTCGTCATCACGCTGCTCATCATGCTGGGCGTCGTGGGGCTGCAGCGGAAGAGCACGTAGGTCAGCCGGCTTTGCGTCCGGCCATGCCGTTGAGGATCTCGAGTACCACCCGGTTGGCGAGGAAGGCGGTGATCTGCCCCGGACCGTCGTAAGGAGGGGAAACCTCCACCACGTCGGCTCCCAGTACGGGCAAATCCTTGGCGAGGCGACGCACTGCGTTGAGCAGCTGACCGCCCGTGAGCCCACCCGGCTCGGGTGTGCCCGTGGCCGGCGCCATTCCCGGATCGACCACGTCGATGTCGACCGAAACGAAGACCCCTATGGCCCCATCGGCGGCGTGTGCCGCGGCCTCGTCGAGGATCGGCCCGAGGCCACGCTCCTCTATTTCGCTCATGAGAAAGGTCCGCATTTCCTGCTCTGCCATCCATGCGACGACGTCGGGATCCGGCCAGTATCCCCGTAACCCGATCTGCACGAAGCGGTGACCGGGTACGGCTCCCGATTCGATGAGCCGGCGCATGGGGGTGCCGTGTCCGTACAGGGCACCGCTCTGCGAATCGGCGGTGTCGGCGTGGGCATCGAAGTGAACGAGCGCTACCTCCCCGAAGCCGTGCACCCGAGCCACACCAGTGGCGTCGGCAAACGTGATCGTGTGGTCGCCCCCCAATACGACGGGAACCGCCCCGGCAGCTGCGATCGCCTCCACTGCGGCAGTGATCCGTTCGAGGCTCTGCTCGACGTCGCCCGGAACGAGATCCACATCGCCGGCGTCGACCACTCCCAGCGTCCCGAGGGAGTCGAGACCCGTGGGCAGGTGGGGCCGGTATCCGTCGAAACCGAGGTAGTCGGCGTCGCGAATCGCTTTCGGTCCGAAGCGGGCACCGGCCCGGTACGACGTGCCCCAGTCGAACGGCGCCCCGAGGATCACGACCGCGGCGTCACCCAGGTCGTGAATGGGGCGGGCGGGCACCCCCGCGAACGTCGCCCGCGCCGCGAAGGCATGGCTTTGCGAAGCCGAGAAGGGATCGGTCATCGCGATCGACTCTAGGCCCCGAGGCTGTTGGGGGCAGGGCTCCGGTTGACAACAGCTCGATCTGTGCCGACGCCTTCCGTAGAGCCAGCACAATCTGACGCCTCGGGAAACGACCGCCGGACCTGGGACCGAAGAGTTATGCGTCCGCCCACCCCTCCTCCGACCGGGTGTCAGCTGCGGGTGTTGACCGGGGAAATCACTACCCGGTCCGCTATGCGCCGGCTGCGCTCTCCACCCATCGCAGCGCCGCCTCAACGCGAGCGCCGTGGCCGCGGGCCAGTCCGCCTGCTGGACGCGGAAGGGTCCCGTGGCAAATCCCAACAAAGCCCCGGCGACTCGCAGGCGAAGGGCACGCCCATCCACCTCGGTATCGAACGCGTCGATCAACCCGGCGCCGGACCTGAAAATGGCGTCGGAACGCGGCGACTCGAGACCGAGCGTGTGGACATGACCCAGCAGCGTGGCGAGGTCGTCGGACCGTCGACCGAGGCCGGCTCCGTCTATGTCCACAATGCCGCGTATCCGCCCGCCGTCGAGTATGACCTGGGACGTCGGGCCCGCAGGCCCAGGGCCGTGGATGACAATCGGGTCGCACGCGTGGCCGGCCCGACCGCTGGATGACCCTGCTTGCGCTGCCAGAGAACCCCGATA
>CAYFYE010000053.1:0-17397 GCA_964347285.1 uncultured Acidimicrobiia bacterium | reverse complement strand
GGGCATGGCTCGAGCGTCACCACGAGCGTGTGGCCGTCGAGGCGCCACGAGCCGTGGGCGCGGGCCGCCGTCGAGATCACCAGCATCTCGGCGTGAGCGGTGGGATCGCCCATCTGCTCCTTGCGATTGTGGTCGGCAGCCACAACACCGCCGGCTCCAGACAGCAGTACGGCACCAATCGGCACGTCTCCGTGCCGGAGGGCTGAACGCGCTTCACTCAGAGCCCGCGCCATGGCCGCTTCCAGTCGAGTCCGCTCCATGTCATGCCCCTACAATCTCGCGCCGAGGAGGGATCGCATAGTCTGGCCGAGTGCGCACGCTTGGAAAGCGTGTTTGCGATGTGAGCCGCCTCGTGGGTTCAAATCCCACTCCCTCCGCATTGACACCACCCTACGGGTGGTGGACCGTTTCTTGCCTTCCGTCTTCCGGCCTACGATGGCGCCGACCGTGCTAAGCGGGGCGCTAGGGGTGCCCTGCACCCGAAACCCTCTCGATGCGGGGCCGAATTCCCCGCCCGAGGGCGAACACCCTTCGGGACGGCGCCGGGCACGTGGTGTCGAGTGCCGGGTCCTGCGCGGCGGAGCGCCCGTGAACCGGGTCAGGTCCGGAAGGAAGCAGCCCTAAGCGGACCGCTCCGGGTGCCGCAGGGGTGCCTGGCAGGAGCCGGCGACCCGGAATGCGCCGAGGGGCCGAGCTCGAAGGCGGGGTGCACGGTCGCCCAACCGGACCCGCCCTGCACAGAGCGGCGTCGGTGCCACGAAGTCAGGCGTTGCGAAGTACCGCTCCCCAAACGAATCCCATGGGGCCCATCCGCCAGATATGGTCCAGGCGCAGCGGACCGCCGGCAAGTAGTTTCTCGGGGGGCGGGTGCCGGTCCAGGCTGCGGTGCAAGTAGGTGTACTCACCCCGGGCTCCGATCGTCGAACCGGCCACCGGCAGGACGACGGCAGTTCCCGCCCGGTGCAATTGGGCGCGCAGCCGGCCCGGAGGTCGGCCCAGATCTACGACCACTGCCACCCCTCCGTATCGCAACACCCGGGCCAGTTCGGCCAGCGTCTTGGGGACCGAATCGAGATTGCGAAAGACGAATGCCGAGAAGACGCCGTCGAACACGGCATCTCGAAACGGGAGTTGCTCACCTATGCCGACCACCCGCAGCGCCGCCGGGTTGATGTCGAGCATCTCGAAGGCCGGATCGAGGGCGACCGTATCCCTGTCGCTCATCAGGCGATTGGCCGCCCCGGTGCCACCGCCGAGATCAAGGATCAATCCCGGAGGCAGATGGCCGATGGCCCTTCGCCGCCAGGCTCCGTCACGTCCCAGTGACAGGAGAGCGTTGAGTCGGTCGTAGCGGCGGGCGATGCGAGCAAAGACCGTTCCCCCGCTCACGCCGGTGTCATGACCTCGAAACCGGCGTAGGGCCGGAGCACTTCGGGAATGGTGACGGTCCCGTCACCCGCCTGGAAGTTCTCGATGATCGCAGCCAGCGTGCGCCCGATGGCCACCGCCGTTCCGTTGAGCGTATGGGCCAGTGCGGTGCCGTCCTCGCTGCGGAAGCGCACCCGCAGGCGGCGCGCCTGGAAATCGGTGGTATTGGAGCATGACGTCAGCTCCCGGTAGCGGGCCTGCGACGGAAACCAAGCTTCTATGTCGTACTTCTTGGCCGCCGACGCTCCGAGGTCCCCGACACACACGTTCACGACCCGGTAGGGGATACCCAATTCCTGGACGAGTGCCTCCTCTCTCCCGAGAAGAAAGTCGTGCTCTTCCCACGACCTCTCCGGATGACAAAAAGAGAACATCTCGACCTTGTCGAACTGATGCACCCTGAAGATCCCTCTGGAGTCCTTGCCGTAGGCGCCCGCCTCCCGCCGAAAGCAGGTCGAGAATCCGGCATACCGCAGCGGCAGTTGGTCGGCTTCAAGGATCTCGTCTTGATGCATGGCCGCCAATGGGATCTCAGCTGTGCCGGCCAGGTACAGCTCGTCGGCCTCGATGGCGTACACCTGGTCTCTATCTCCGGGGAAGAAGCCGGTGCCGAAAACGGCCGGCTCCCGCACCAGCACCGGGGGCACCACCGGCTCGAAACCTTGAGCCGTCAGACGGTCGAGGGCCCATCGGACCAGAGCGAACTCGAGCAGGGCTGCTTTGCCCTTCAGATACCCGAACCGGGTCCCCGAAGTCTTGGCGGCCCGCTCCATGTCGATGACCCCCAGCGTCTCTCCCAAGTCGAGATGGTCCTTTGCTTCGAAGTCGAAGTGGGGCACCTCTCCCCAGAGGCGGAGCTCCACGTTGTCCTCCTCGCCCTCACCGTCCGGCACCGAGGGGTGGGGCAGATTGGGCACGAGGATCCACAGCTCTTCGAACCGGCGATCGAGGCCGTCGGCCTCGGCGAGCGCCGCCTTGTACTCGTCGGATAATCTTGCGGCCCTCTCGATGGCTTGGTCGCGTTCGGCACCTTCCAGACCGACGATGCGCTTGCCCAACGATTTCTGCTCCGACCGGAGCTCCTCGGCATGGGCACGGGCCCGGCGCCTCCCCTGATCGAGTTCCTGAAGCGTGCCGACGTCGATCCCCTGTTGTCCACGTCGCGCCAGCGACGCCTCGAGCACCTCAGGAGCGTCCCGCAACAGCGCCACATCGATCATGGCGGCATCGTACCGGAGAGGGCCCGGGCCACCGCCTGCGACTCTTCCGGCGACAAGGGCTCGGTGCCCCGGCCGCCGCGGACTTCTTTCGTGAAGAACCTGGTGTCCTGGCGGCCGACGAGGAGCGAGAGCACGATGCCGTCGCCGCCTTGGTTGAGGAGAGCTATGGAACGAGAAAGGCGGCCGCCCACATCCCCAAAGGCATCGTAGGAAACCACAGCGGTGTGCTGCACGGCGGTCGGCAAACGGCGCTCGACTTCCAGAAACCGTGGGTGGAGATCTTCGACCACCTCCTCCACTTGTGCCAGGTCGACATCAAGGCGACGCAAGGCTTCGAAGACACCGCCCTCCTCGGGGACGGTCTCGACTCTCGCCTTGAGACGAAACACCTCGTATGCCAGCCAGCCCACAATGATGGAAGTGGCGATGACGAGGGTGAGGAAGGCAACCGTCATGCCGAGTCGTTTCGATAGAACGATTCCGAGTACTGATTGCTGCTCGGGTCCTCGTCACCGGCCAGGTCGACGGTCAACACCACCTCATAGAACTGACCGGGCTCGACGGGAAGACCCGGGAATGTGAGGGTCACCGCTTCACCCGGTTCGAGACCCTCGAGGGTCTGGGTTCGCTCGTGACGTAGGTCGGTCCCCAGGCCGACGAGGAGCAACCGGGTCGGGATGTTCGCCTCCGGCTCATTGCCCCGGTTGACCACCGTGACCTCCACGCTCAGGGACGGCGAGAAGGGGATCACCATGCGTCCATCGCGATCCCCGGCCGGTGCCGGATCGAAGCGAACATCGGCAACGGCCAGATCGTGCTGGATCGTCAGCCGTTCGAGAGCGCTCAACCTCTCGGTCACCAGTGTGGCGTCGTAGCGCCCCTCCAACTCGGGAGGGACGAACAGGAACTCCGGGTAGGTTCGATCGGCGGCCTCTTCAACCTCTTGGACTGCCAGAAGGAACTGGGTGTAGGCCCGGTCTCCCACGCGGAAGTTCAGAAATGCATTGGCAAGCAGGGTGTGGCCCTCCATGTCGGCCGGATCGTCGAGCACGTCCACCACCCCCTCGTGGAGCTGACCCAGGCCGATCCGCCAGGAGGTGACGGCCACGTTGAGGAAGCCTCCCGGAATCACCACTTCCTCGGGCATTTCGGTGGCTGCCAGGGATTCCTGGGCAACGGCCGCTTCAATGACGGTCTCCTCCAGCACCGAGAGGATCGAGGCTCGATCGGCACTTTCCAGGCCGCCGACCAGTGTGTCGGCGCGCACGGCCAGCCCGTCGAACATCACGGCGGCCTCGCGGGCCGCGTCGAGGAAGTCTGTCACCTTGCGGCGTTCTGAGATGAACCGGACGGCCAGTGCCAAGACCAACAGTGCGACTGCGGCTGCGGTGAGCACCATCCAGATGCGTCGTCGACGCCGCCGCCGCACAGTGGGTAGCGGATAGGCCATCGGGTGGGCGAGGGGGGATTTGAACCCCCACGAGCGCAATGCTCACAGGATCCTGAATCCTGCGCGTCTGCCAATTCCGCCACTCGCCCGTGGGATGCGAAACGTTAGCAGCGGTCGGCGGCCCAAAGCTTGCCCGTACAATCCATCGAATGAACCTGGCTCGGAACATCGAGCGCAGGCTCGAGCGTCTCGTCGACGGGCTGGCCGGCCGCTTGTTCCCTGGGAGGGTACAGGCCTCGGAGCTGGCAAATCGCGTGATCCGGGAGGCCGATCTCGCCCTGGTGGAGGGTCCGGCCGGCCCGACTGCGCCCAATGTCTTCGGCATCCGCATCAGTGCCGGGGATCTGGGGACCGACCAGGCCCCCGAGGCCTTGTGCGCCGAGTTGGCAGCTGCGGTCGAGCAGACCGCCGCCCAGCAGGGCTGGCGACTAGAAGGGCAGGTCGTCGTCGAGATCGTCACCGACACGGCCCTGAGTCCGGGCTCATTGGAGGTGGCCGCTTCTAGGGCCGTCGCTTCGTTGGGATCGTGGGCCCTTCTCGAGGGCCGGCACGGTGACCAGCGTTACGAGATCCGCCACAACCGCTGCCTCGTCGGCCGCTCCGACGAGGCCGACATCCGACTAGGGCAACCGGAGATCTCTCGTCGCCATGCGCTGATCTGGCGGGAGGGCAGCGCGTCGTGGATCGCCGATCTCGGTTCGGCCAACGGCACGTGGATCAACGGTCGGGCGGTTCAGACGGTGGAGGCCCTCGAGTTTGGGGACGCCCTAACCTTCGGTCCGGCATCCTTCACGTTCCTCCCCGCTTAGGAGCGACATGCCGGCACTCTTCCTGAACATCCTCAAGCTGATATTCCTCGCTCTGATCTACCTGTTCCTCTGGCAACTGGCCCGGGCCATAGGCGCCCACATCGGTGGATCCGAGGCCCGGCGACATGCCCGGGCCGGTGCCGACGTCGTGGTGGTACGTTCCGACGATCAGGCCGGGCTGCGCTTCGCGGTCAAAGATGGAGTGGTGGTGGGCAGGAGTGACGACGCCGATGTGACGCTCCACGACCCCTATGCCTCCGACTTCCATCTCCGTTTCGGCACGCAGGACGGACACATCGTGGTCCACGATCTGGGCAGCACCAACGGCACTTATGTCAATGGACGCCGGGTCACCTCACCGGTGGCCCTCAGTCAGGGCGATGCCGTCCAAGTCGGCAAGACGATCATGGAGGTGAGGTGAACTACCTGTGGGCGGGTGCCTCGCACCTCGGCCGGCTGCGACCCAACAACGAGGATGCCGTTCACCCCGCCGAGCCCGGCAGTGGACCCGGACCTGCGGTGATTGCGGTGGCCGACGGCCTCGGCGGACACGTGGGAGGAGAGATAGCCAGTCGCCTTGCCATCGATTCCGCCGTGGCTACTCAGGGGACGCCGGCCGAGCGGATCACCGCAGCCAACACGACCGTGGTGGAGGCGATCGTCGAAAACCCCGACTTGGCCGGCATGGGCACCACGCTGACCCTGGGCATCTTCGCTGAGAGCGGGCAACTCGAGCTCGCCCACGTCGGAGACAGCCGGGCCTACCTGTATCGAGGAGGCGAGTTCCAGCAGCTCACCACCGACCACACCTACGTTGCCCAGCTGGTGGCCCAGGGCCGCTTGACGCCCACCGAGGCCGAGCACCATCCCCAACGCAACCTATTGACCCGGGTCGTGGGTATGGCCAAGACCCTGGCAGTCGACACGCTGACCAAGGAGCTGATGCCGGGGGACCGGATACTGCTCTGCTCCGACGGCCTCACCGGAATGCTGACCGACTCCGAGATCGCCGCCTTCCTGTCCGAGGGAGAGCCTCCCGAAGAAACGGTCTGGACTTTGATAGAGGCGGCCAACAACGCCGGCGGCGAGGACAACGTGACCGTGGCCCTCGTCGATGTGGCAGCGTGACCAAGGCCGCTGAAGCTTCGCTGCTCGTGCTGGCCGCCGTGCTGGCGGCTATGGGAGTCACCCTCGTCAGGTTCTCCGCATCGGAGGGAATCGACGCCCAGGTTGCTCTCACGCTGGGGGTCTTCTTGATTGCGTTCGGTGGCCTCCATATCGCAGTGCGGCGGTGGGCTTCGGCAGCCATTCCCTACCTCCTGCCGAGTGCCGCCTTGCTGACCGCGGTGGGATTCACTGAAGTGTTCCGCATCGATCCGCGGCTCGGCTCGGCGCAGCGATGGTGGCTCTTGGTCTCGGCCGGGGGAGCGGCGGCCGTTCTCTACCTCTTGCGGGGCAGGGGGGTGGCGGTGCTGCGCCGCTACCGGTATCTGACCCTGACCGGGGCGCTGCTACTGCTGCTGCTCCCCCTCTTGCCCGAGTCCTGGCCTCTGCACGGTGCCATCGTCAACGGCTCCCGCCTCTGGGTGCGGCTCGATCTGCCGTTCCTCGACTCCCCCCTCAGCTTCCAGCCGGGCGAGTTGTCCAAGATCCTCATCGTCATCTTCCTGGCCTCTTACTTGTCGGAGCGGTATCTCTCGCTGACTCAGATGAGTCGCCGGGTCGGTCCGCTTCACCTCCCCGAGCCTCGCCAACTCGTTCCGGTGTTGTTGGCTTTCGCCCTCAGCTTCGCCGTCCTCATCTATCAGCGAGACCTGGGCGCCTCGATGCTCTTGTTCGCCCTGTTCGTCGCCATGCTCTACGCCGCCACGGCCCGCCACGCCTACTTGGGGGCCGGATTCGTGCTCGTGGTCGGTGGAGGAACGGCGGCCTACCTCCTGTTCGACCACGTGCAGGCCAGGGTAAGTGCATGGCTCCATCCCTTCGACGACTTCCTCGGCGTCGGATTCCAGACCGCCCAGGGGTTGTTTGCCCTCGGCTCCGGATCCCTCACCGGCTCCGGGATCGGTGTGGGCCGGCCCGATCTGATCCCCGCCGCCGCCACCGACTACGTCTTTGCCGCCGTGGCCGAGGAGACCGGTTTGGCCGGGGCGGTAGCCGTGGTCGCCGCCTTTGCCTTGCTCACCACCGCCGGACTCGGCGTTGCCCTTCGTGCCAGGAACCTGTTCCGCAAGCTGCTGGCGGCCGGGCTCACGCTGACGTTGGCAATCCAGACCGTATTGATCCTGGCCGGCGTGGTCCGCTTGCTGCCGGTCACCGGCATCACCCTGCCGTTCATGTCGTACGGCGGCTCATCGCTGTTGGCCAACATGGTGGTCCTGGCCCTTCTGCTGAGGATCTCGCACGAGGAGAGGGCGTGAACCTGCCACTGCGCCGCCTGGCGATCGTCCTATTCGTCGCCTTTGCTGTGCTCGTGGGCGGCCTCACCTACTCCCAGGTGATCGCCGGCCCTCGTTATCGCGACGACCCCCGCAATGCTCGAGTGGTTCTCGATCAAGCCGGCCGAGAGCGGGGAGGGATCATCACAGCCGACGGGGTAGTGGTGGCTGAATCGGTGGCCGCTCCCCAGGACCCGCGTTACTACCGACGCAGCTATCCCCATGGTGCCCTTTACGCTCACGTGGTCGGATACGCCTCCCCACTCCTCGATGATCGGGGAGTTGAAGAAGCCCGGGGGAGCACACTCTCCTCCGAGCGCGACGCCACGATTTCCGGGCTCCTGTCGGCCTTGGCCGGGGACGACCTACGCGCCCACGGCCTGCGCCTCACCATCAATCATGGCCTCCAGCAGGCCGCTTCCGAAGCTTTGGGGGATCGGGCCGGCAGCGTGGTGGTCATCGACCCATCGACCGGAGCGATCCTGGCCATGGTCTCCAAGCCCGACTTCGATCCGAATCTGCTGGTCGGCCTTGATGCAACCGTGGCCGGTGAGGCTCTGGAGGCCGATCCGGGCCGTCCCCTGCTCAATCGTTCCCTGCAAGAGACCTACCCACCTGGATCGACGTTCAAAGTGGTGACCGCCGCCTCTGCCATCGAGGCCGGTAATGCCGGACCGGAGACCACCTACCCCAACCCAGCCGAGCTTCAGCTTCCGGGCACCACCGCCACCATCCGTAACTTCGACGACGAGCCGTGTGGCCCCGGCGATCGAGTGTCGCTGGAAACGGCATTCGTGCGGTCGTGCAACACGATCTTCGGCATGGTCGGTATGGAGACCGGCGCCGGCGACCTCGTCGGGAGAGCCACCGCCTTCGGTTTCAACCAGGACGTGCCGTTCGACTTGGACGCGGTCCAGTCGGTCATCCCCGAAGCCGCCGCCTTCCGCAACGACGACCCGGCCCTGGCCCAAACCGCCCTGGGTCAGCGAGACGTTCGGGCCACACCGTTACAGATGGCACTTGCGGCGGCTGCAGTAGCCAACGGTGGCGTGATCATGACGCCCTATCTGGTGCAAGAAGTCATCAATGCCGACGGCGAGGTTACGTCTACGACCGGGCCCACCGAGTGGCGACGGGCGATCAGTCCCGCCACCGCCCGGGTGCTGGCCGGGCTGATGGAGGAGGTGGTCACTTCGGGAACCGGTAGGCAAGCCGCCGTCGCCGGGGCGAGCGTAGCCGGCAAGACCGGGACCGCCGAGATACCGGAACGGGCGCCCCACGCCTGGTTCATCGGATTCACGGCCCCTCTGGCTGAGCGGGGCCCGATAGCCTTTGCCGTGCTCGTCGAATCCGGTGGCGAGGCCGGGGAAGCAGCCACCGGGGGTTCGGTGGCGGCTCCCATTGCGGCAGCGGTGGTGTCGAGCTGGCTGAACCTGGAGCAGGAGTGACCCCCGTTACCATCGAACGGTCGTGAACGCAGACCGGACGCTCGCCGGGCGTTACCTTCTCACCACCCACCTGGCCCGAGGCGGTATGGCCGACGTCTTCGAGGCCGAGGACCGCGAACTGCAGCGTGCCGTGGCTGTGAAGGTTCTCCATACCCAATTCGCCACCGACGACGCCTTCGTCCAGCGCTTTCGCCGCGAGGCCCAAGCGGCCGCCAACCTCAGTCATCCCAACATCGTCAGCATCTTCGATTGGGGTAGCGAGGCATCGACCTATTTCATCGTCATGGAGCTGA
Organism: uncultured Acidimicrobiia bacterium; assembly: GCA_964347285.1. Taxonomy (GTDB): domain Bacteria; phylum Actinomycetota; class Acidimicrobiia; order Spongiisociales; family JAOTWH01; genus CAYFYE01. The sequence goes on along the minus strand of CAYFYE010000053.1, from coordinate 8,311 downwards.
TCCATGGCCGGACGGTGCGCGACATTCTCAAGAGCGAAGAGACCCTGCTCCCTCGACGCTCTGCAGAGATCATCGCCGAGGTGGCGGCCGCCCTCGAGGTGGCCCACGCATCCGGCCTCATCCATCGAGACCTCAAGCCCGGCAACATCATGCTGACTGCCGACGGCAGCGTGAAGGTGACCGATTTCGGTATTGCCCGAGCGCTCGACGACTCCGAGGAGCTGACCAAGACCGGTGCCGTCATCGGCACCGCCACGTACTTCAGCCCAGAGCAGGCCCAGGGATTGCCGGCCGACGAGCGCTCCGACGTCTACTCGCTCGGCATCGTGTTGTACGAGATGCTGGCCGGAATCCCGCCATTCTCCGGTGAGAGCCCTGTGGCGGTGGCCTACCAGCACGTCTCCGAATTCGCAGCTCCGCCATCCTCGCTCAATCACGATGTCCCCCGGGAGCTGGACGCCATCGTCATGAAAGCCCTCGAGAAGAACCCCGGGGCCCGCTACCAGTCGGCGGCCGAGATGCGGAACGATCTCCTCCACTACTTGCGGGGCGAGCAGCCGGCCGGAGTCGAGCCCGTGGCGGTCGCCCCACCGGACGCCGCCACCCGGCTCATGGAGTCACCTCCGCCGGCGACCGTTCCCCCCGATGAGACCGCCCGACATGTGGCGCAGGCATCCGCAATCGAGGAGGCACCCCACAGCCAGAGCCTGTTCATTCTCGGTGTGGCGGCGCTGGTGGTGGCTGTGGGCATTGGGGCGTTCCTGCTCTTCAGGGTGTTCTCGGGAGGCGGCGACGGGAACATCGTGGTCATCCCCGACGTGGCCGGCCTCACCGAGGAAGATGCGCTCGCGGAGCTGCAGGCACTCGACCTCCGGGTGCGCACCAGCTTCCAGGCAAGCGATGAGGTCGAGCCCGGTTTGGTCATCGGGACCGAACCGCCGGTCGGCGAGAGGGTACAGGCCGACTCCTTCGTCACCGTGCTCGTTTCAACCGGACCGGAAGGATTCCCGGTGTTGAACCTCATCGGTGAGACGGAAGAGCGCGCCATACAGCTCCTCGCAGACAACGACCTGACGCTGGGAGCGGTGGAGTGCGAATCCCGCACCGACATCGACGAGGGCATCGTCGTCTCCCAGAGTCCGGCCGCCGGCACCCAGGTACCCCCACAAACCGAGGTCGATCTCATTGTGTCGTGCGGACCCGAGTCGATCATCGTGCCCCCCCTCGCCGGCCTGGCGGTGGGAAACGCCCGCTTCCAACTGATCCAGGCCGGCTTTGGACCCGAGGACATCACAATCAACATCGAAGAGGAGTTCTCCAGCGAGGTCCCGGAGGGCTTTGTCGTGCGGAGCGAACCGGACGCGGCCAGCCTGCTTCCCAAGGGAGGCTCGATCACCCTGTTCGTTTCGGCCGGGCCGGGCACAGTGCAGGTACCGCTGCTGGTCGGCAAGACCGTCGCCGAAGCAGGATCGATCCTCGAAGAGCTCGGGTTGGTCCTACAGGTCGATCCGACCCCCGTCCCCGTCGAGCCGGGCAGTGGTCTCGAGAACGTTATTGCCGCCCAGGACCCCCAGCCCGACGTCGAGTTGGAGATGGGCGAGTCCGTCGTCGTCGCTATCGGTCAGATACCACGGTCGGCGGTGCCGTCGCTGGTAGGCCTCTCCGAGGCTGATGCCCGATCGGCTGTCGAAGTGATCGGCCTCGTCTTCGAGGTGGCGGGAACGACTCCCGTTCCCGATGCGCAAGTGGGAACGGTCATCAGTCAGACTCCAGCGGCGGGCACGGAACTCCAGGTGGGCCAGACGGTGACGGTGATTCTCGGCGAACCCACCCCGACGACGACCACGACCACCACGACGACCCCGACGACGACCACCACCATTGCCCCGTGACCAGAGGCGCCGCTCTCGTGGAGTGGTACCGGAGCCGGAGCCGACCACTCCCCTGGCGTGGAGAGGCCGATCCGTATCGAGTCCTCGTGGCCGAGGTCATGTTGCAGCAAACCCAGACGGCACGGGTCGCCCGTCACTACCAGGCGTTCCTCGATCGGTTTCCCACGGTTCAAGCCCTGGCGGCCGCCCCCCTGCAGAGCGTGCTCGGGGCCTGGGCCGGCCTGGGCTACAACAGCCGGGCCAAGCGGCTCCGCGACGCCGCCCGCCGAATCAGTGCCACTGGGTGGCCGACCACGCCCGCGGAGCTTCAGCAGCTACCCGGTGTGGGGCCTTACACCGCCGCCGCTCTGGCGTGCTTTGCCTTTGGGGAGCCGGTAGCCGTCGTCGACACCAACGTACGACGCGTCCTCAGCAGGTGGGCCGGGAAGCCTCTCGAGGGCGCGGCCCTGGCCGAAGAAGCCGGTCGGGTACTCCAGGGAAAGGCGGCCGACTGGAACCAGGCGATCATGGACCTCGGCGCTGAAGTCTGCCTGCCCCGGGCTCCGCGCTGTGAGCGCTGCCCGGTGGCCGAATACTGCCCCGGCCCCCAGGGTTACCGGCCGGCACCGCGGCAGGGCCGGTTCGAAGGGTCACTGCGCCAGGCCCGCGGTGCGGTGCTGCGGTCCTTGACATCAGGCGCCCCTCTGTCGCTCACAGAGCTGGCATCGGCTACCGCCACGGGCTCTCGGCGCACCCGGGCGGCTATCGATGCCTTGATCGCTGAAGGAATGGTCTGGAGATCTCCCAACGGAACCTACCAGTTGGCGGACTGAAGCAGCGGCCCGACGGTACGTTGTTGAACACCCCAGCCGTGGAGTCAGCCAAGGCCTCCACCGGTGTCCAGGAAGGTGTCACCGACCCAGGTGTAGAAGAAATGCAGGGCGATGAGGAAGGCCACCGTGATCACCGCAAAGAGAGCGATACGAAGGCCGGTCGGGCCGGGAAGACTTCGGTAAACCCACCGGATCATATGTTGCCCACAATGACCGGCGCGTTGGGTCCTCCGACCATCTCGGCGAACACCACCAACCGCTCTCGGGCCGAGAACTTGGGGTTGCAGGTGGTCAACGTGAGCCATCCGCCGTCCTTGGGTTCGACGACCCACACCGCAGTCGGCTTCACCACCTGGATGTCACGGACCGCGTAGACGTGCGTCCCGGTGGCACTGTCCCAGAAGATCTGATCGCCCGGCTCCAGCTTGTCGAGATCGTGAAATGGCGCGCCGTAGGTGGTGCGGTGGCCGGCGATGGCCGCGTTGCCGGGCTGGCCGGGGAGCGGCGTGTCGGGGTAGTGACCGGCACCCTTCTTGAGGTCGGAGCCCAGTCGTACCCCCTCGACTACGGCCCAGTCGACATCGATCTCGGGAATGCGAATGATCCCGACCGGTTCGCCCTCATCGGGCGCCGTCTCCAGGGCGAAGAGGATCCCGGGGCCGGTCTCGAGATCGGGCGAAGGTGTAGTGCCTCCGTTCCCGCCAGCCTCGTCGACCTCGATGATCTGTCCGGTCTCGGGGTCGAGTATGGCCCGCCTGGGCTCGGTCGTCGCCAAGCGCGCTTCGAGCTCCTTCTCGAGCCCGGCCTGGGCCCGCTCGGCAAAAAAGTCGGTGATGAACAACTGGTGAAACACGAAGCCCAGGATGAGGAAGCCGACATAGATGAACGTCCAACCGATGCCGCGAACCACTTTGACTACTCGGCCTTCGCGCCTCGGCCGACTCAGTTGGGCAACAACCGACTCCGTCGTGTCGTCGGCGGGCAGATCGGTAGCGGGAGTCTCGGTCATTAACTGGCCCTCGGCCGCGAGGTTACCGGTGAGCGGGGCCAAACCGGTCCACCGGCTACGATGCAATGCGTGCCCAAGTCGAAAGCCCGCAAGAAGGCGAAGAAGAAGCGGTCGGCTCCGCCTCCGGCACCTCGTGAAGTCAAGGCCAAAGGTCCCTCCCCGGCGTGGTATGTGGCAACCATGTTCGGCCTCATGGCCATCGGCGCAATCCTCATAATCCTTAATTACATAGGGGTGGTGCCGGGCGGAACCTCGAATAGCTGGCTGATCATTGGTTTGGCCGGCATAGCCATTGGGTTCACGATGACGCTCAACTACCGCTGAATTACACGTCTGTTATTCTCCCCAGAGTTGTCCACTCCTGTGGATAACTAGGGAACCGCCTCCATCTCCTCGCGACAGTGCTTGGGCGCCGAGATCTCGGCATCCTGGGCGTGGGTCACGGTAAGGCGTAATCCGCACACCGAGCAGCGGTAATCGGCGGCGGTCTCGACGACGGCGTCGGGGTCGGGTTCGTCGGGCGGGGGTGTCGCCAGCAGCCGCACCGCCCACAGGCCCAGCCCAAAGATGACTAGGCCGATGAGGACGGCGATCAAAACGTCCATCGGCCCGGAGCGCTACATCCGCTCGAGGATCGTCGCGTTGGCCATGCCGCCTCCTTCACACATGGCCTGGAGGCCGTAGCGCCCACCGGAGCGCTGCAGTTCGTGCACCAAAGTGGTCATCAACTTGGCGCCGGTCGCCCCCAGAGGGTGACCCAGCGCCATCGCCCCGCCGTTGACGTTGACCTTGGAATGGTCGACCCCGGTCTCCCGGAGCCAGGCCGCCACGACCGAGGCAAAGGCCTCGTTCACCTGGAACAGATCGATGTCGTCCACGGAAAGGCCGGCTCGATCCAGGACCTTCTGCGTAGCCGGAATGGGACCGGTGAGCATCATGATCGGATCGACACCGGCCAGGGCAAACGCCGCGAATCGGGCCTTGGGCTCGAGACCCAACTCGGCCGCCTTGTCTTCGCTCGTAACCAGGAGCGCAGCCGCTCCGTCGGAGATCTGCGACGAGTTGCCGGCCGTGATCACCCCGTCCGGCTTGAAAGCGGGCTTGAGGCCGCTCAGCGCTTCGGAGCTGGTGTCCCAGCGAATTCCCTCGTCCCTGGTCATGGATTCGGCGCCGTCGACGGGTACGGGGACGATCTCGGGCTCGAAGCGCCCTTCATCGGTGGCCCGGGCTGCCCGCCGATGCGACTCGAGGGCGAGTGTGTCGAGCTCTTCGCGCGGTATGGCCCATTTCTCGGCAATCAGCTCGGCCGAGATTCCCTGCGGTACGAGGCCTTGGGCGTAGCGGTCCATGACCCTGGGCCCGAACGCCATGCCCGGACCCTGCTGCACGGCGATACCCATCGGTACTCGAGTCATTGCCTCGACCCCCGCCGCCACCACCATGTCGTAGACGCCGGCTATGACCCCTTGGGCAGCAAAATGCGCCGCCTGCTGGCTGGAACCGCACTGGCGATCGATCGTGGTGCCCGGCACCTCCTCGGGCCACCCGGCGGCGAGCACCGCATTACGGGCCACGTTGGCAGCCTGCTCACCGGTCTGGCTCACACAGCCCATGATCACGTCATCGATCTCCGCCGGGTCGATGTCGTTGCGCTCAACGAGAGCTTGGAGCGTTTCGGCGGCGAGATCGACGGGGTGCCAGTCTTTGAGCAACCCGTTGCGCTTGCCGACCGGAGTGCGGACGGCGTCGACGATGACGGCAGTTTTCACTTGACCTCCTGGGGAATCCGTGGAGATGATCGGATTTGAACCGACGACCCCCTGGTTGCAAACCAGGTGCTCTGCCAGACTGAGCTACATCCCCGTCCGTTGGGGCGCCATCATACCGAGCCAACCCCGCCGGACCGCTGGGCCATTCCCGGGCACTGGTACACTCCCGTGTCCCAGGGGGCCCATAGCTCAGCCTGGTTAGAGCGCATCCCTGATAAGGATGAGGTCCCTGGTTCAAATCCAGGTGGGCCCACCGAAAGCCCCGCTGCGGCGGGCCACCCGTGCGGGCATCCTGCAGCGGCTCTCCTGCGGATGGCACCCGGGAGGGCGTCGAAGCGGACCCGCCGTCAGTGCCCGCCGGGGGCCCGAGTGAAGGCGGCACGGAACCGTTCCAGGGCAACTTCGTCGTCGCCGGCTGCGTAGGCCTCCAGGCCGACTGTGCCGCGGTATCCCATGTCGTGAAGTGCTGCGGCGATGGCCGGGTAGTTGATTTCGCCGGTGCCGGGTTCGCAGCGACCGGGTACGTCGGCCGCCTGTACCTCGCCGATGGCGGGACCGGCGCGTTGGATGAGCTCTATCAGGTTGCCCTCGCCGATTTGGGCGTGATACAGGTCGAGCATCATTCGCACCCCCGGCCGATCGACCGCTTCGACGAGGGCGAGAGTGTCCGCGGCACGGGCAAAAGGGACACCGGGATGGTCCACCAGGAGGTTGAGGTTCTCGAGGCAGAACGTGACGCCGGCCTGCTCGCCCAATCCGGCCAGCTCGTCCAGGGTGCGGGCCGCAGTGAGCCACATTCCCCCGGTGACACGGTGAACGGGCCGCACGGCCCGGCCTCTGTCGTCGAGCTGGGTGCCGTGAATCACCAGACGAGGGCAGCCAAGCTGCGCAGCCACGGGAAGGGTCTGGCGTGCGGTCCGAATCAGCTCCGCGGCGTCGTCCGGTTCGGCCAGCCCGCCCCGGACGTACCCGGTCATCGACGAGAACGCTGCTCCGGTCCGGGCCAACGTCTCGATGTCCTTGGTGGTCCAGTTCCAAATCTCGACCTGGAATCCGAGTTGGTGAATCCGGCGCACTCGCTCTTCGAAAGGCAACTCCAGGAAGACCATCTCGCTGCAGACGGCGAGGTCGAACAGGGGCGGGTCCACCGGGTTACTCATGCGGTGCCTGCGTCCATCATGACGACCGCCTTGACCACGGCGCCTCGGCGGATCTGGCCGATGACGTCGGCAACCTCATCGAGGGCGACGACATGGCTGACGATCGGGCTCAGGTCGAGGCCCCCGGACTCCAGCAGGCGGATAGCGGCGGGAAAACTGTGTTGCCCGACAAAGGAGCCCAGAATCGACAGCTCCCTCTCGGTGATGGCGAACTGAGCCACCTCAGGACGGGCCCGGGCGTCCATTCCGAACAGGATGACGCGCCCGCGACGGGCGGCGATCGCCACCGCGGTGGCCAATTGCGACCCCACTGCGTCGATGACGAGGCTGGGGCCGTCGGGAAGATGCTGCTGGATCGATCCGACCGAGTCGGTCGACGTCGGATCGATGACGGCGTTTGCTCCCATCTGCTGGGCCACCTCGCGTCGCACTGCAATCGGCTCCACCACCACGATGCGCCGAACGCCCGACGTGCGCAGCACGGCCAGGAACAAGAGTCCGATGGCGCCCGCCCCGATGATGACGACATCCTCACCGGGGACCGGTCCGGCCCGCTCGACTGCATTGACCACGCACGCCAGCGGCTCGGTCATAGCCGCAACCGAAGGGGGAACCGATCGGGCCAGAGGGATACAGGCGCTCTGCGGAGCAACCGCATGTTGAGCCAAGCCTCCGTTCCGGTGTACGCCCAGAGCCTCCAGATCGGCGCAGTGGTTGGGGAATCCCGCCAGGCAGTGACGGCACGTGCCGCAGGTGAGGATCGGACGGATCGCAACTCGATCACCCGCGGTCACAGTGTGAACGGCCGCACCCACCTCGACGACGTCGCCTACGAACTCGTGCCCGAGGATGATCCCGAGCGTGGCCGGGTGCCCCGGTGGGTCGCTGAGGATGTGGACGTCCGTCCCGCACACGCCGCACGCCACGACCCGGACCAGAACGTCGTCATCGGACACCAGCCGAGGTCGGGGCCGGTCCTCGATCGACAGAACGCCCACTTCCTTGAAGACGGCAGCTCTCATCGACGCCGGCACTCCTCCCCCGGCTCATTCCGCTGGCGGCGGTGCCGAGACCACCGGCTCCTCCACGCCCGGTAGCGCCTTCTCATCTCGGAGCCGTACGCCGCGAGAGCCAGCTCGTCAGCGGGGCAGGCAACTCGGCCGGCCGATCACCCCAGTCGTAGACGACCGTAGTGACGGCAGTCACGTCGTGGAGGGCCCGTCGCTCCCGCCCGAGGAGGATGCCCAGAAAGCCCCACCCCAAGAGGGCGAAGCTGAGCGGGAAGACCAGGACTCTCAGAAAGGCCCTGGGCCCGCCCAGCGGCGAACCATCTCTGTTCACCACCCGCAATCCCACGATCGCCTTGCCCACGGTCCGGCTCGCTACGGCCAGGCCCACCGAAAGACTGGAGCCGATCCTAGGCGATCGGTGCCGGTTGTTCCGGGCCGGGCCGATGACGTCGATTGGGACGGGCCGGCCACCACCGGCACATCCTGCGGAGGAAACCGACCCGCCTAACCTCGCCGCACGTTTGCGCCGACTCGCCGCTGCTGGTGCGGCCGAAGGAGACAGCCCATGACCACCCCCGCCGCCTCATCGACAACCGCGACTGGATGCGGTCCAGCACGACCCTCGTGGGAACGCTGGCCGTGCTCATCGTCATCGTGCT
>CAYFYE010000052.1:0-17713 GCA_964347285.1 uncultured Acidimicrobiia bacterium | reverse complement strand
TTCCGGCCTCGGCGAAGTCGCGGAAGCGAAGGCGGCTGACCAGCTCGGCGCCTACTCCACCGGCACCGATGACACCGAGCACCGCCGAGGCGCGGATGTTGATCTCGAAGCGGTAGATCCAATAGGCGAGGATGTTGGGCATCGCCTGTGGGAGCACGCCGAGCCTGATCTCCGACAGCCGGGTCCCCCCGGCCGCCTGGATGGCCTCGAGGGGTCCGGGGTCGATGCCTTCGATCACCTCCGAGCTCAGCTTGCCGAGCGTTCCGATCGAATGGAGCCCGATGGCCAGGGTGCCGGTGAACGGTCCCAACCCGAAGGCGGGGATGAGGATGATCGCCAGCACCAGTTCCGGAAAGGCCCGAATGCCGCTCAGCAGGGCCCGTACCGGAGCGTTGACCCAGCGGGGCGCCATGTTGGTGGCGGCCAGGAAGGCCAGAGGGAACGAAAACACGGCGCCGATGATCGTGCCGATCCAGGCGATGTGGAGGGACTCGAGTATCTTCTCGAACGTTCTCCCGGTGTTCTCCCAGGCCGGCGGGATCATCTCGTTCAGGATCGTCCACACGCTGGAAACGCCTCTAGTGATCCGGCCCGGCGAGATCTCCAGCCCGAGCGTGGCCCAGATCAACGGGCCCACGATGGCCAGCGTGATGCCCCAGCGGATGAGGCGGGGCCCGAGCGGACGCTTGGGGCGCTGCGTCTCGAGGGCCGCCGTTGAGGCCGTGCTCACACCAGCCTCCGGCGCAGCGTGACGCTCACCACTTCGATGAGAAGGACGGCGACGAAGATCACGATGACGATCGCCATCACCCGGTCCCATTGGAAGAAGTTGCGCTGCTCGTCCAGCAGACGCCCGATGCCGCCGGCGCCGACCACGCCGATCACCACCGAGGCGCGGATGTTCAACTCGAAGATGTACAGGGCGTAGGCGACGTAGTTGGGCAGCACCTGGGGCATGGCCGCGTACTGCACGGTCTGGAAGTGCCGTCCGCCCGACGCCCGCCCCGCCTCGAGGGGCCCGAGGTCGATGGTGTCGACGGTCTCGGAGAACAGCTTGGCCATGATCGCCAGTGAGAACATCACCATGGCCAACGCACCGGCAAACGGTGTGCCGAAGCCGACGGCAGTGGCGAAGATGATGGCCCAGAAGAGATCGGGGATCGTCCGCAGCACGTTCATGATGGTTCGGGACGCCCAGAACACCGGACCGTTGTACGTCGTGGGCCGGGAGGCCAAGAAGGCGATCGGCAGGGCGATGAGGCAACCCACCGTGGCGCCGACGATGGCGATCTGCAGGGTCTCGATCATGGGCTCGAGAATCTGCAATTCGGCCGGCTGACCGGCGAGGTTCGCCCAGGTCCACCGGGGCGGCCAGAACTCCTGGGCCAATTCGCCGAAGCGGCCCGCTTCGCTGATCAGATTGCGGAAGGAGAAAGCGATCTTGTTGGCGGCGAAGATCGTGAACACGGTCGAGCCGCTGAGGGCGATGAGTGCAGCCCTGCCCACATGGAGCGCTAGCCCGGCACCGGCTCCCAGGAGGGTGGTGATGCCGGCACTCCAGGCATAGAACGACGCGGCGAGCTCCTGGACCTCCCCGGCCTCGTATTGCGAAGATCGCAGCTCTTCGAGGTAGCCGCTGGGAGCGGCCCATTGCAAGGCAACGAGGCCGCCTACGGCCCAGGCGACCGCGGTGACGGCCGCGGCCGGGAGACCGAGGCCGGCATCGGCTCGCCACAGGGCGAACGCGAAGCCGACCCCGAGGATCAACCAGCCGATCGAAGCCTGGGCGCTCTCGGTGAAGCTGATCGGACCGCTGCGGTCGTCCAGCACCGAGGCGACGAAGGCCAGGCCGGCGGCGCCCGTGACCACGATGATCCCGGCTTCGATCCAGCCGCGCAGAAGACGCACCAGCGCCAACCCGCCTGCAAGCACCGCTCCGAGGAGCGCCCCCCAGGCCAGCGTGATGTTCCCGGCGAGGCCGCTGACCACGGCGGCCGCCACGGCCATGCTCAGGAGGGGCACGATGTACGGACCGGAGCGGGGTGGGGCAGGAGGCCGCAGCTGAGCCGGGGCCGGGGCCTCCCCGGTCACACCGAGGCGCTCTCGAGGAGATCGTCGGGCGTTATCGCCCGGCCGTAGATGCCGCGGAACACCGTGTCGTCGACATCGGAGATGTCTCCGTCGAACACCAGCTCGCCGCCCTGGAGCCCGATCAGCCGTTTGCCGTAGGCGCGGGCCAGGTCGAGGTAATGAAGGTTGATGAGGGTGGTGATGCTCAGCTCCCGGTTGATGCGCTGCAGGTCTCGCATGACCATGTGAGAGGTCACCGGATCGAGCGATGCCACCGGCTCGTCGGCGAGGATGACGTCGGGCTCCTGGGCCAGGGCCCGGGCGATTCCCACCCGCTGTTGCTGTCCACCGGACAGGTTGGATGCCCGGACGTACGCCTTCTCCACGATGCCGACTCTCTCCAGCGACTGGAGGGCTATCTCCATGTCCGCATGAGGCCACAGACCGAACGTCGACTGCCACCGAGGCACCTTGGAGAGACGACCCATCAGCACGTTGTTGATGACCGTAGATCGGTTGACCAGATTGAACGTTTGGAAGATGAGACCGATCCCGGATCGAATATCACGAAGCTCGGCCGCCGAGGCTCCCTTGACTTCGCGACCGTGGACACGGACGGAGCCCTCGGTGATCGGTACCAGGCCGTTGACGGCCCGCAGCAGCGTCGATTTTCCCGCCCCCGACAGCCCGACGATGACCACGAACTCGCCTTCCCCGACAGACAGGTCGACGTTGTTGAGGGCGCGCAAACCCCCGTGGTAGACGACCGAGAGGCCCTTGATTTCGATCACCGGGCAGAGGATAGAGCCGGACCGCCCCCGGAGGGCGGTCCGTCAACTACGACTCGTGATCAGTCTCCAGCGACGCCGAGCTTCTCGGCGGCTTCACGCACGATGTCGAAATCGGAGTCCACGGCGGGGCGAATTGCGGTCCACTCGTACACCGTATCGAACGCCTCCTGACCCTCGTCGGTGGCCAGATAGTCCTCCACGGCGTCGTAGAAGGCCTGCTTGAGGGAATCGGGGAGCTCGCCACGAACAGCCACGACGTCGTTGGGGATCTCTCCGGTGATGTTGAAGACGATCACCTTCGATCCCACGTCGGGGTTCTCCTCGCGCAGGAGGCGCCGGGCATCGTCGAACGAAACGCCGACGTCGAAGTCACCGCTGTAGACGGCGGCAACCGCGTCGTCGTGCGAGCCGAGATACTCGTACTCGATGGCGGACTCGATGTCGAAGCCCAGATTGAGCAGCTGCAGCCGGGGGTAGACCGATGCCGACGTCGATGTGGCGCTGCCGAAGGCGACCCTGAGACCCTGGATGGCATTCAGGTCCCCCAGGCAGGCCAGGCCGCCGTCGACCGGGGTCCCGTCCTCGAGGACCTCGTCGATCTTGTTGCCCTCGTCGTCGAAGTCGACGCCCACCTGGAGGGCGACGGCGTCGAAGGCATCGACGAGTGTCGGCTCACCGCCGACGTTCTCGAGCGCGCCCCGGGCCGGTTCTTCGGCGCAGATCTGAGACACCGCTTCGGGGGTGGCGAACCACTGGCCGTGATAAGTCGGCGAGCCGAAGCGGATCGACTGGATCAGCACCTCGATGTCGGGATACTGGTCCTGCGCCTGCACGTAGCCGAACGGCCCGAAGGCGCCGAAGTCGACCCGGCCGGTACCGAGCGCGACCACCAAGCCGTTGTAGTCGACGGTCACGATGCCCTCGACCTCGATGCCGAGTCGCTCGGAGAGCGCCTCCATGATCGGCTGGATGTCGTCCTGCAGGGTCTCGGCCCGCTCACTCGGGATGAATCCGACCACGATCGTGTCGGGCCAGTCGTCGGGAACACCGGGCTCTTCCTCCGGAGCCGTCGTGGCCCCCGCGGCCGTCGCCGGGGCCGCCGTCGCCGGGGCCTCCGCCGCCGGGGCCTCCGCCGCCGGGGCCTCCGTCGCCGGGGCCTGGGTCGTTTCTGCCGTATCGCCGCAGGCGGCGGCCACCAGGGCGAACGCGAGCACTGCGAATATCAGCTTGCGGAATGGCATAAAGAGTGTTCCTCCTCTCCGCCATCCACCAGGCTACTCACGCCGACCGCTAACCAGTTCCTGACAAACGACCCACGAGGGAGAGGAACTGGCCCCAATTGTGGACATCATGGACGCCGGAAATCGGCCCATTCCAGGGCCTCACGAAGCGACACACGGCAGCCTCAGGGCGGTGCTCGTGGATGGCAGAAATCTGGTGGGGGGCGTCGTCGAGGTAGACGTCGCAAGGCACTCGCCACTTGCGGTGGAGGATGTGCACCTCCTTCGTGGGGATGCGTTTCTCGGCGAGCCAGGCGAAAGTGTCGTGAACGGCCCAGTCCGGCTTGGTCGTGAGGATCACCACGTCGTGTTCCCGCTGCAGCCGTTCGAGGGCCTCGATCGCCCCATCGAAGGTGTCAAGGTGGCGAAAGAGGCTCCCTCCTCCATGGCCCTTGGCCCAGTCCCAGAACGCCTCCATGTCGGGGAAGTGGGTGAGCTCATGCAGGCCGTCCCAGACGGTCACCGCTTCAACCGGGATGGTGGTACCGAACTGTTGGTTGTACCGGGTGATCCAGCCGCTCGTGAAGTCGGCCACCACTCCGTCGAGATCTATGCCGAGTCGCATGGGGACGAAGGTAGTCCCTCCGCGCTCCGGCCCGCGCGACGGTTGCCTGCCCCCGGTACCATCTCCACTCGTGATCTACCAGGCCCTCTATCGGAAGTACCGGCCGCAGACCTTTGCCGAGATCGTGGGCCAGGACCACGTCACGTCGACCTTGGCCAGCGAGGTGTCGGCCGGAAAGGTGGCCCATGCCTACCTGTTTGCCGGACCGAGGGGGACCGGGAAGACCACCACCGCCCGCATCCTCGCCAAATCTCTCAACTGCGCAGATCTCCGGGAGGGCGGAGAACCGTGCAATCAGTGCCTCTCCTGTGGGGCCATCACCGACGCAACCTCGCTCGATGTCATCGAGCTGGACGCGGCCTCTCACAACAAGGTGGAGGACGTGCGTGAGATGAGAGTCAACGCCGGAACGGTGGCTTCGGTGGGCGGGGCGAAGCGGGTGTACATCCTCGACGAGGCTCACATGCTGTCTCGGGCCGCATCCAATGCCCTGCTCAAGATCTTGGAAGAACCCCCCGACCACGTGCACTTCGTACTGGCGACCACCGAGCCCTATAAGCTGCTCGACACCATTCGGAGCCGGGCCCAGCGCTTCGACTTCCACCCGGTGCCCACCGATCTGCTCAAGACCCACATCGAGCAGGTCGGGGGGCGGGAAGAGTTCGCCATGGAACCGGAGGCGGTGACCCTCATCGCCCATCATGCGACGGGATCGGTGCGGGACGCGCTGAGCCTTCTCGAGCAAGTTGCGGCGCTGGGAGGCGGGGCGGTGGAGCCGGCCATGGTCACCAAGGCTCTGGGCTTGGCCGACCGGGAAGTGTTCGGCCGCCTGGTGGGGGCGATCGCCGAGGGCGATGCTCCGGCGGCGCTGACGCTGGTAGGCACGCTCTCTTCGCAAGGAGCCGACCTGCGCCGATTCGTGGCCGAGGCCCTGGAGTTCTTTCGGGGAGTGTTCCTCGCCCAGTACGCTCCCAACCTCGAAGAGATCGTCGACGAAAACAAGGAGATCGTCGACGAATGGAGGCATCACGCCCGGGAGCTTTCCTCGACCGACGTATTGCGGGCAATCGACCAGCTCTCCGAGGCACTGGTCCAGCTTCGGGAGGGCAAGGAGGAGCGGCTGGTGGTCGAGCTGGCGTTGCTGCGCCTGGCCCGCCCGGAGACCGCAGTGGACCCCGCTTCACTGGCTGCTCGACTGGAGCGGATGGAGGAGAGGGTGAGGCGAGCGGCCAAATCGGAGCCGGCCCCCGTCCAGGCTGAAACGGCTCCCAGAAGTCGAACTGCGGACGAGGTCCCTCCGGTGGAGGAGGCACGGGCCATCCCCCGACCAACAGCCGAATCCGAGCAGGCCGATGAGGCGGCAATGGCTCCGGCCGAGGACCTCGAACTCGACACGGTCGAAGCGTCGTGGCCGGCGCTCGTGGCCAGGCTGCGTGAGGAGTCGGGGCCCCGACGCCACGCTCTCTTTCGAGAGGCGGCTCCCGTGGAGGTCGACGGATCGAGGATCGTGCTGGGCGTTCCCAATCACCTCCCTTTTCATCTCGAGCAGCTTCGCCAGGACGACCTACTCAAGACCACCGCAGAGTCCATCGGCGCGGAGCTCTTCGGTGGCGCAATAGTGATCGAGTATCGGGAAAGCGAGGCCGCCGCCTCAGAAGAACCGGCTCTGGAGCAGGTCGAAAGCAAGGCACCGGATGCCGACCAGCTTCTCGAAGAAGGCGAGGGCGGAGTGGATCCCACCGAGCTGGTCGTCGAACACCTCGGCGGCCAGGTGGTGAGCGAGGAATGAGTCGGACAGCGCCTCCCGACTAGTCACCATCCGTCGTCCGTTCTCTCCTCTACCCTTCCTCCATGGCCAAAGGAAGCCCCGGACAACCCGACATGCGCAAGCTGATGCAGCGGGCCCAGGAGATGCAGGCCCAGGTGAAGAGAGCGCAGCAGGAGGTCGCCGGTCAAACCTTCGAGGCTACGTCCGGCGGCGGCGTGGTCAAGGCAACGGTGAGCGGCGAAGGCACGGTGGTGGCGGTCGAATTCGATCCCTCCATTCTCGATCCCGACGATCCTGAGCTGGTCGGCGACCTGGTGGTGGCAGCCGTCAACCAGGCCCTGGAGTCGGCGCAGCAGGCCATGGTGGAAGCCGTGGGGGGCGGCATGGGGCTGGATGCCGACGGTCTCGACGGCCTCATCGGCTGATGTTCGAGCCACCCATACAACGGTTGATCGACGAGCTGGCGCGCTTGCCGGGTATCGGGCCCAAATCGGCGCAGCGGCTCGCCTTTCACCTCCTCCATGTGGAAGAAGCCGATGCCCTGGCCTTGTCGGAGGCAATCGAGGATCTCCGGCGCCGGGTGAGGCTGTGCCGTCGCTGCTTCAACGTCACCGGTGAGGAGGAATGCTCCATCTGCACGGATCTGCGCCGGGATACGACCGAGGTGTGCGTCGTTGAGCGTGCCCAGGACATCGTCGTGGTAGAGAGGACGCAGGAGTTTCGGGGTCGCTATCACGTTCTGGGCGGTGCCATATCCCCTATCGAGGGCATCGGGCCCGATCAGCTTCATACAAAACAGCTGGTCGAGCGGGTCGAGACCGAAGGCATCAAGGAGGTCATCGCCGCCACCAATCCGACGGTCGAGGGAGATGCCACCGCTCTCTACCTGGCTCGACTTCTCAAGCCGCTGGGAGTCAAGGTGACCCGGCTGGCCAGCGGCCTCCCCGTCGGCGGCGACCTCGACTACGCCGACGAGCTGACGCTGGGTCGGGCCCTGGTGGGGCGTCAGGAGCTGTGAGGCTGCTGTTCCGCGCTCCGTGGGGCGGTCCTTCGACGCGGATCAAACGGAGGGACTCGGTCTATGTGACGGTTTCTCCCGGGGCGCGGATGTCGATGGCCGCGGCGTGATCACCGGCTCGGCCACCGGCAGCTCGTAGTGGCCCCGTACCGAGCCGACACTTCCCGCCGCTGCGCCCCTTCGGCATCCGCCGACGAGGTCGGTTGCACTCAAGGCGCTCGAGCGCGTTGCATATGACCAAGAGGTGGGAGACACCGACCGGCCGGGCGGCATCGATGTCGGAGTCCTCCAGGCGCTCGGCAATGCGGGGACAGGCTTCGACGGCGAGCCGGGCGAGGTCGGCTCGCAGCTCCTCCCAGGACTCGCGCCGCCGGGTGTCGGACCGAGCGTTGTCGGTTAGAGCCCGGACTTCACCGGCGAGGAGGTCGAGCTTGCGCTCGAGGACCTGGAGCTCGGTTGCGCCGGTAGACACGTCGCGCCCCTCAAGCCGGCCATCGGCATTTGCGGCGGAATCCGCATTTCCCGGCCCGGGAGGAGCGCCAACCGCACTAGGGCCGAAAGTCCCCTATCGGGGGCGGGGACCGACCCCGGACAGCTCGCGGCCAAGGGCCGACCGGGCGGCGCGATAGCCGCACATTCCATGCACCCCGGCGCCCGGCGGCGTGGAGGATCCGCATAGGTACACCCCGGGGAGGGGGGTGCGGTACGGATCGAGTCGGGCGGCGGGTCGAAACAGCAGCTGGCGCATGGTGAGGGCCCCTCCAGAGATGTCCCCCCCGACGTGGTTGGGGTTGAACAGTTCCATTTGGGCCGGCCCCATGGTGTGGCGGCCCAAAATCAGGTCCTTGAATCCCGGGGCGAAGCGTTCGATCTGGGCCTCGACGTCCTCGGTCATGTCCGGGTTCGAACCGTTGGGCACATGGCAATACCCCCAGGCAGTGTGTCGCCCGGCCGGAGCGCGCGACGGGTCGAACACCGAGTGCTGGGCCAGGATGACGAAGGGCCGATCCGGAAGCTCCCCTTCCCAGGCGCGCCGCTCGGCTGCCGCGATCTCTTCGAAGCTGCCACCCACGTGCACGGTGCCGGCCCCCGAGCACTCGGGGGCCGTCCAAGGGATCGGGGCATCGAGGGCCCAATCCACCTTGAACACCGCCGGACCGTACCGATATCGCTCCAGGCGCCGTCGATACCGAGCGGGGAGCCGACCTCCGGCCATGGTGAGGAACTGGGCCGGAGTCACCGATAGGAGCACGGCCGGCGCCGGGGGAAGCTCGTCGATCGCGGTCACCGGAGATCCAGTGCGGATCTCGCCGCCCAGGCTCTCCAGGTAGGACCCGAGGGCAGCCGTTATGGCCTGCGAGCCACGTACGGCGGCCGGCCAGCCGACGGCGTGCCCGGCGGCGGCCAGGCCGAGCCCGATCGCTGCCGTGAACGGCTGTTCCAGCGGGGCTATGGAGTGGGCTGCCAGACCGGCCAGGAGGGCACGGGCCTCTTGGGTCTGGAACCGGGCGACGAGGCGGCGTGCCGACAACATGGCCCAACGGCCGAAGCGGGCCACGGTGACGGGATGGCGGGGGACCCGAAGAAGAGGACCGAGGGCGTACTCGGCCAGGTCTCTCCATCGCTCGGCCGAGTGGCTCATGAGCCGGCGGTAAGCGGGGCCGTCGACTCCGAGTTCGGCGGCGGTCTGCTCGACTGAGCGGTGCAGCAGCGCCACTCTGCCCCCGTCGAGGGGGTGGGCCAGGGGCAGCTGCGGCTGGATCCACTCCAAGCCGTGCTCCTCGAGCGGCAACTCTCTGAAGAAGGGCGAGCTGACCCCGGCAGGGTGGATTGCGGAGCAGACATCATGGAGGAAACCGGGCAGCGTGAGCTCTCGAGTCCTGGTGCTTCCCCCGATCTCATCCGCGGCTTCGAGGACCACCACCGAGCGCCCCGACCGGGCGATCTCGATGGCGGCGGACAGGCCGTTGGGCCCTGAGCCGACCACCACTGCATCGTACGGGGGGGTCATGCCGGGCCGAGATGCTGGGACGGGCCCTCGACATCCATCATCTCACTCCGTGGGGAACGGCATCGGCCAGCCGCAGCTCCGCCCACCGAGCGGGGAGGATGATGCGGAAGCGGTAGGGCAAGAGTGGCCGGAACCGCTTGATCAGGGCCAGGTTCCAGTCCAACCACCTTTGGCGGCCGTCACTCCAGCTCAGCCCGTACAGGGCCCGTAGTCTCGGATCGAGGGTGCCGACCGCGGCAAAGGCGATGAACAGCCACAGCGGCTTGATACGGGCCGGTACTGCCCCTCCGGTGCCGATCAGGTGGGCGACCTCATCGGACACGTCGGTGGCCAAGAGGTCTTTGCCGCCGATCATCTCGTCGACGTAGGCCTCGAGGTCGCGGTACGTGGCGGGTACCAGGCCCGGTTCCAGCAGGAGCAGCTCGGCGGCGGTTTTGTTCTCGACGTGGTAGCGGTCCTTGTCGGCTGCGCTCAGGGGCTCGACCGCGAGCTCGTAGAAGAGCAGCGTGCTCACCTCGAGGGCGGCATGCACCCACAGGAGCAACTCCGGGTCGAGGGCGTCGTAGTAGCGGCCCGTCACCGGATCGGTCCCGTTGATGACCCGGTGCAGCTTGTTGATGCGATCGGCGGCTTCTCGGGCCTCGGACCTCGACCCGAAGGTGACCAGGTTTTGTAGCTGAACGGTACGAAGGAGGCGGGTCCACGGATCACGGCGGTAGCCGCCGGTTTGGCGGGCTCCCGCCGCCACCAGAGGATGGGCGGCATGCATGAGCAGGGCGCGGGCACCGCCGAACAGCACGGTGGTCTCACGGTTGACCCTCCACACCACGCTGTCGGGGCCGAAGAATCCCTCGTCGGTCTGCACCACGAAGAAGCTAGTGCTGGCGGGCCATTATCGAGCCGGCTTTCATCAAGAGAACGGGGCCGCCCGCCGATGGAGAGATCAAGCCTCGCGTTGGACCGCGCATGTACGAGACGACTGCGGAGAAGACCTCCGCCTCATACGGCAACGCCTTCATCTGGGCCAGGGCCGCTGTGATGGGCGCGGTGGCCGCCGGCTCCGCGGCAACGCTGTGGTTTGGGTCCGAGGCGCTCTTCGCCGAACGGGGCAGCGTGGCCGCCATTGCAGTAGGTCCGGCCGCAGGGTTCGCCCTCTACCACGGCAGCGGCCGGCGGGGCTCGGTGCTGCTCCAGGCCGCCGGGGTGACCATCACCCTGGCGGCCATCCTCGTCACGGAGTACTTCCTGTTTCGACGCCTCGTGCTGATCGAACTGGCCAAGGAGGGCTACGGTTCGTTACCGCTTTTCCTCCCGAGCGAGTTCCAGCGAGGGTTCGTATCGAGCCACATGCTGTCGAATCCCGGCTCGCTGCTGTTCTTCGGCTTCAGCCTGGCCTACGCCATCGCGCTCACCCGCCGCCGCGTCGACGAGTAGGTCCCCCCGAGACTCCGGGAGTTCGCCGGTACCATCGTCGCCGTGCGCCTCCATTTGCTCGACGGGACCTACGAGCTCTTTCGCGCCCACTTCGGAGCGCCGGAGCGGCCCGCCCCCGACGGCCGACCGGTCGGGGCGGTAGCGGGCATCATCGCCAGCACCCTGAACCTGCTCCAAGAACCAGGGGTAACGCACGTGGCGGCGGCCTTCGACACCGTGATCGAGTCCTTCCGCAACCAGCTTTACTCGGGGTACAAGACGGAGGCCGGCGTCCCGCATGAGCTGTTGTGCCAATTCCCCCTGGCGGAACGGGCCCTCGACGCCCTCGGCGTCACCGTGTGGCCGATGGTCTACTACGAGGCCGACGACGCGCTGGCCACCGCCGCCCATAAGTACGTTGGAGAGTTCGAGCAGGTGGTGCTGTTGAGTCCGGACAAGGACCTGGCCCAATGCGTAGTCGGCGACCGGGTGGTGGCCTACGACCGGCGCAAGGGAGCCTTCGTCGACGAGGGGGCGGTGCGGGCCAAGTTCGGCGTGGCCCCAGAGTCGATCCCCGACTACCTGGCATTGGTCGGCGACAGCGCCGACGGCTTTCCCGGCCTACCGGGTTGGGGTGCCAAGTCGGCGGCCGCGGTGCTCGACCACTACCGCCACATCGAGCACATACCCCTGGACCCCGATCGGTGGCAAGTAGCCGTCCGAGGACCGTCCCGGCTGGCGGCCGCGCTCCGGGAGGGCCTCGGTGACGTTCTGCTGTTCCGGTACCTGGCCCAGCTCCGCCGGGACGTTCCCCTCGCCGAAGCTGCGGGCGATCTGGCGTGGAGCGGTGTCCACCGAGAGCCCTTCGAGGAGCTCTGCGACGAGCTGGGACTGAGTCGCTGGCGCGATCGGCCTCATCGCTGGGCGGCTCTCTGAGGGCGAGTCGCTGGAGTCGTCAGTCCGTCGAAGCCGACGCCCGACTCGGCCGATCGAGGTCACACCTCGTGACTCAACAGAGCCACGTTCAGCTCCCCGGCCACGAGGCTGCCCCGCGCTATCTGCGATCGGCCGCCGGCTGCGAAGAGCGGGGAAAGCAACCAGTGCATTGATTCCAGCGGGCGGCCCCCGGGGACCTCAGCGTCGCCGGAAGAGGGAGCCGCCTTCCACGCGCACTCCCCTCCAGAAGGCGATGCGGTCCTTGATCGCATCGGCCGCCGGGCTGGGATCGGGGTAGTACCACGCTGCCGCCGCGTTCACCTCACAGTCCACCACCACGTCGTAGTAGCTGGCCACTCCCTTCCAAGGGCACACCGTGTGGTGCTCACTGGGCTGCAGGAGCTCTTCGTTGACGGCCTCGGGCGGGAAGTAGTGGTTGCCCTCGACGATGACGGTGTCGTCGCTCTCGGCGATCACCTGGTCGTTCCACACTGCTCTGGGCATCGTTCCTCCGAAGCAGACAACAGCGCCGAGGGTTCTCTATTCCCTCGCGAGAGAGCCCCCCGTGGAGGAGGGCTCTCGGGGTTCCCGGGTCGGGCGCCGTCACGTACGAGCCGTCAAGGTGTCGCGGATCTCCCTCAGCAGCTGGATGTCCTCGGTGGGCGGAGCCTCGGGCTCGGGCTCGGCGCCTTGGGCCCGGCGCTTCTTGTAGGCGTTGTACGGCTTGACCACGAAAAAGAACACCGCAAAGGCCACGGCCGTGAACGTGATCAGCGCATTGAGAAACGCCCCATAGAAGATGGCGCTGTCGCCGACTTCGATGGTGAGCTGCGAGAAATCGGGCTGACCGAAGATGGCGGCGACGATCGGGGTGATGATGTTCTCGACGAACGAGCCCACCAACGTGGCGAAGGCGAGGGCCAGCACCAGGGCTATGGCCGTTTCCACGAGGGTTCCGCCGAAGGCGAACTCCCTGAACTCTTTGAGCATGGCTTCCTTCCTCCTCGCGCTTGTGCGACTTGGACCCGTCGGCCCTCGATCAGTTCCGCGTTTTCACAGCAAGCCGGGGAAGAGCCGCTTGGGAACACGGCGACGGTAGGCCTCATACTCGGGATGGCGGGCCGAGAGGCGCCGCTCCTCGTGGGCGGACTTGGCCAGGAAGAAGGGGATCAGAGCCAAGGCCACCGCCGCAGCGACGAGGGCGCCTGCCGCCAGGCCCAGTCCGGCAAAGGTCAGAACAACCCCGCCGTAGATGGGATGGCGGACGAGTCGGTAGATGCCGGCCTCGACCAGCGTGCTGCCCTCGGTGGGTTCGGGGTACGGGGTGAGGTTGCGCCCCAGGTAGGCCAAGCCGGCCCCCAATTCGGCGAGACCCGATACCAACACCAGGGCGCCGACGGCCCGTACGGCCCCAGGCGGATCACCCAGGCCGGGCCCCCACAACACCAGGGCCACGATCACGGCGAACAGCGCCAACTGGGCGATCACCCACAGCCCCCCACTGGCCAAGAACGATCGGCGCCCGATCATGGCGCCGCCGGGCTGGAGGGCCGGGTCGGCCTCGGGATGTTCGGGGCGCTCATCGGCAAATATGATAGCATTCGACTTAGATTTTCTGGCATGTATGGGCGGCAATCCGGGTTGTCCCCAGTGGAGGAGGTGACCAAGGGAGATGGATCTGAACACGTTCACCGCCAAGGCGCAGCAGGCTTTGGCGGCCGCGGTCGAGGAGGCGGGCCGGCGGAACCACGCCAACGTCGATCCGGCCCACCTGCTCTTCGCCTTGTTGGGCCAGGGCGACGGGATTGCAGTACCTCTGCTGGCCCGGGCCGCCGCCAACCCGGCCGACGTGCGCCGGGCCCTCGATGAGGCCTTGCGGGGAATGCCCAAGGTCTACGGCGGCACGGCACCCACCATGTCCCCGGCTACGGCCGCCCTCCTCGAGGATGCCGATCGAGAGCGGCAGGCGCTCAAGGACGATTACGTGTCGGTGGAGCACTTGCTCCTGGCCATCGCCGCCTCGAAGTCGGCGGCCGGCAAGGTGTTGTCTCAATTCGGCCTCGACCGTGAAGGCCTGCTTTCGGCTTTGACCGAGCTGCGAGGATCGCAGCGGGTTACAGGCCCCGACCCCGAGGCAACCTTCAACGCTCTCGAGCAGTACGGGCGCGACCTCGTAAAATCGGCGGCGGCCGGCAAGCTCGACCCGGTCATCGGGCGGGACGACGAGATCCGCCGGGTCATCCAGGTGCTGTCCCGGCGCACGAAGAACAACCCCGTCCTGATTGGGGAGCCCGGAGTCGGGAAGACCGCCATCGTCGAAGGTCTGGCGCAGCGGATCGTGGACGGTGACGTGCCGGAGGGGCTCAAGACCAAGCGGGTGATCGCGCTCGACATCGGCGCCATGGTGGCCGGCGCCAAATACCGAGGTGAATTCGAGGAGCGGCTGAAGGCGGTCCTGGCCGAGATCAAGGCTTCCGAGGGCGGGATCATCAGCTTCATCGACGAGATGCACACCATCGTCGGAGCCGGCGCAGCCGAAGGGGCGGTCGATGCCTCCAACATGCTCAAGCCGATGCTGGCTCGAGGCGAGCTGCGCATGATCGGCGCCACCACTCTCGAAGAGTTTCGGCGGCACGTGGAGAAGGACGCAGCCCTGGAGCGGCGCTTCCAGCCGATCGTCGTCGAGCCGCCCTCGGTGGAGGACACCATCGGCATCTTGCGGGGCCTCAAGGAACGCTATGAGGTACACCACGGTGTCCGCATCACGGACGCCGCACTGGTGGCTGCCTCGGTGCTCTCCGATCGCTACATCACCGCCCGCCAGCTTCCCGACAAGGCGATCGATCTCATCGACGAGGCTGCCAGCCGGCTGCGTATCGAGATCGACTCGATGCCCGAGGAGATCGACGAGCTGGAGCGCCGCCGCCGCCAACTCGAGATCGAGCGCTCCGCGCTCTTGAAGGAGACCGATGAAGCTTCCAAGGAGCGGCTCGCCTCCCTCGAGAAGGAGATCGCCGATGCCTCCGAAGAAGTGGACGCAATGGTGGCCCACTGGAACACCGAGAAGGAGGCCATCGGGCGCATTCGCCAGACCAAGCAGGAAATGGAGGAGGCTCGCTCCGCAGCCGACCGGGCCGAGCGGAATGGCGATCTGGACAAGGCCGCTCAACTCCGCTACGGAACCCTGCGAGATCTCGAGGCCCGCCTCGGCACCGAGCAGGAGGAGCTGGAGAAGCTCCAGGCCTCCCAGAAGATGCTTACCGAGGAAGTGGGTGAGGAGGACGTTGCCGAGGTCGTCAGTCGGTGGACCCGCATTCCGGTGTCCCGACTGATGGAGGGAGAGGTGGAGAAGCTCATCCGCCTCGAGGAGCACCTCCATCGCCGGGTGGTCGGTCAAGACGCTGCCGTGGAGGCGGTAGCCAACGCCATTCGCCGCTCCCGGGCCGGGCTTTCCGATCCCAACCGACCGATTGGCTCGTTCATCTTCCTGGGCCCCACCGGCGTGGGTAAGACCGAGCTGGCCCGAGCCCTCGCCGAATTCCTCTTCGACGACGAGCGGGCCATGGTCCGTATCGACATGTCCGAGTACATGGAGAAGCACACGGTCAGTCGCCTGATCGGGGCTCCTCCCGGATACGTCGGCTTCGAGGAGGGTGGACAGCTCACCGAGGCGGTTCGCCGGCGTCCCTATTCGGTGGTGCTGATGGATGAGATCGAGAAGGCCCACCCCGAAGTCTTCAACGTGCTTCTTCAGATCATGGATGACGGCCGCTTGACGGATGGCCACGGCCGTACCGTCGACTTGACCAACGTCGTGCTGATCATGACGTCCAACCTGGGCTCGGAGTTCATCGATCCCGACCTGGCACCGGAGATTGTTGCCGACCGGGTACTCGGGGCGGTGCGCGACCATTTTCGGCCGGAGTTTCTCAACCGGGTCGACGACATCATCGTCTTCGACCGGCTGTCACCCCAAGATCTGCGTCGTATCGTCGACATCCAGCTCGAGGAACTGCGCCGCCGCCTGGTCGAGCGCAAGATCGGCCTGGAGGTCACCGAGGAGGGCGCCGACTGGTTGGCCGCACATGGCTACGACCCCAGCTTTGGAGCCCGGCCTCTGCGACGGCTCATACAAAAGGAGCTCGGCGATCGCCTGGCGCTGGCGATGCTCGAGGGCACCTACGGCGAGGGAGACACGGCACGGGTCACCGCCAAGAACGGGGAACTGATCCTCGAGTAGGCGGCCGGCCCCTGCCTCGACGGGACCATCCGCCCGACGCGGCCGCTTCCGCCCGAACAGGAAATAGGCGATCGGCCCGACGAAGTTGATGAAAGCCGCGGCGGTCCATGCCTGTTTGGGTCCCCGTATCTAGGCGGCCCGGCAGCGCCTGTTGTCCCACAGAGCGGCCGCCAACAGCGTCGGCTGGGCGGCATTCTCAACGATGATGGCGGTGCGTAGCGCTCGACTCAGTTCGGACCCATAGCTTGACGTTGAGGCGCTACCGGGACGGCCTCGAGGACGGCCGCTCGTATCCCTGATCCGGCCCTTCGAGCTGCCCGGGTGGCCTTGGCGTGGGGTTCGGGTCAGCGGCGAAGGCGACTTCGGGGCTGAATGGGGGCCGGGCCTAGTCGGGCGAGCTGATCAACGCCATCCCGAGGAGGTGGCCCTGTTGAGATATAGTGCGCGAGACGACTACGGTCGATGGCCACTGCCTGGGAGCGCTCCCAGGAGTGATTCTTCGAACGAGGAGGGGACATGCGCGCCGGCACGCGGAAGACGCTGAGACTGACTGTGGTGGTGGCGCTGATCGCGAGCGCGCTCTTCGTAGTCCAGGGGGCCTCTCGGGCCGCGCTCAATCCTGCCGGTGCGGTCATCGACGACTTCGAGGGCACCTTCGACTGGGGCTTCTTCGGGGGCAACCTTGCGGGGGGCGGAGGCGGAGTCCTCTCCGACCGACCCCAGGAGGGCGGCGGCTACATGAGCACCGGCTGGGGCGGCGAGGGAACGACCAGCGGCCTCTACGGCGGGGCGTTCAAGAACTTCGACGACGCCGCTCAGGTGACGCTGCCTACCGATCCCTGGTTCAACGTGTGGGTCCTCAATCAGAGCGACGCCACGGTCGACCAGTACACCCTCGAGATCACGATCCGCGAAGACCTCGCCGGCGACGGCTATACCGGCAGAGTCGACGACTCCTTCCGCCTCGACACGATGTTCCCTTCCACCTCCTTCGACGACCAGTGGACGCTGATCAGCGCCCCGGTCAGCGGGTTCACCGACCTCTTCACCGGTGGGGACGGTACGTTCAACGGTGACCTCGACGAGGTCGTCATCGTCATCTCCGACGTCGTGGGCGACAGCGGCTCGACGGTCGAGGTCGACTTCGACCTGTTCTCGTTCACCTCCGGCGGCCCGCAGCTGTTCGACGAGGTCCTCTTCGACGACATGGAGCACGGCGACCCGCTCGGCAACGGGTGGTTCGCGTTCGACGGCTCGGTCGGCGGCGGCGGGATCGGCGCCAACTCGACCGATCTGCCCCCGGCCGACGGCGGCGCGTTCTCGCTCGAGAGCGGCTGGGGATCGGGCGGCGTTCCCGGCTTCTTCGGTGGGTTCGGCCGCACCAATCCCTCCGACCTCTCGGGCACCGACCACTTCAACTTCTGGATCAACCCCGACGCCGGCCAGGACTACACGCTGGAGATCAACCTGCAGGAGGACGACAACGGCGACGGTGCCATCAACGCACCCGACGACGACGAGTTCCAGTTCAACTGCGTGGTGGCGGCGGGCGGGCCCTGCGCCGAGGCCGGCGGCGGCTGGCAGCTCGTGTCGATCCCGCTCGCCGACTTCTTCGACGACA
>CAYFYE010000051.1:0-17748 GCA_964347285.1 uncultured Acidimicrobiia bacterium | reverse complement strand
TGAACTCGGCCGCCGGAGTGGTGTTGCCCCCTTCGAAGAACCCTCCCCCCATGAGTACCAGTTCGCTCATCTTCGGCACGATCTCGGGTTCCCGCTGGATGGCCGTGCCCACGTTGGTCTGGGGGCCCAGCGTGCACACGGTCACCGAGTCATCGTTCGCCTCCCGCAGCGTGTCGATCAGCCAGTCCACCGCATGCTCCGCTCTTGGCGACCGGGCCGGATCGGGCAGCTCGACGCCGTCGATGCCGGTCCTTCCGTGCACGTGCTCGGCGGTCACCAGCGGCCGCACCATGGGACGAGCGCAGCCGGCGAAGACGGGAACGTCGTCCCGGCCGGCCAGTTCACACATCTTCAGGGCGTTCTTCGTGGTCAGGTCGAGGGGAACGTTGCCGGCCACGGTGGTGATGCCGAGCACCTCCAGCTCACGGGACGCCAGAGCCAACAGGATGGCGATGGCATCGTCCTGGCCGGGGTCGGTGTCGATGATGATCGGTCGGCTCATTCCAATACCTCCAGCACCTCGGCCCGGCTCGGCAAGGATCCCTGGGCGCCCGGCCGGGTGACGGTCACGGCCCCGGCCGTCGCGGCCCAGTGCACCGCATCGGCCAGATCGGCGCCGCCCACCAAAGCATCGGCCAGTGCTCCGCAGAACGCATCGCCGGCGGCCGTCGAATCGAGGGCGGCCACGCTCGGGGCCGCAATCGCCTCGGCCCGCTCCCCTTCGATCAGCACCGCGCCCCGTTCGCCCAGCGTAACCACGACCGCCCCGGGACCGGTGATGGCCCGGGCCCGGCCGATCACCACCTCAACGTCGGTGGTAGGAGCACTGCGGCTTAGCACTCCCAATTCGGTCTCGTTGGGAACCAGCACATCGGTCCGATCCAGCAGGCGAGGAGGGAGGTCCCGGGCCGGCGCCGGATTGAGAATGACCAGGCCCGCGGCCAATTCGGCGGCCCGAGCCACTGCTTCGATGGGGACTTCCAGTTGGAGCAGCACGGCCCCGGCGCCGGAGAGGAACGGAGCGGCCGCCTCGACATGTCGCTCGGTCAATGCCGAGTTGGCCCCGGCGCTGACCACGATCGTGTTCTCTCCGCCACCTCCCACGGTTATCAGTGCCATCCCGGTGGGGAAGTCGGCGTCGACCCCCATTGCCGACAGATCCACGCCCTCTCTCTCGAGTGATGCCGTCAGCACCCGGCCGGCATCGTCATCCCCCACCATGCCCACGAACGCCACGCGGCGGCCCAGGCGGGCGGCGGCCACCGCCTGGTTGGCTCCCTTGCCTCCGGGATTCTGGAAGTGGCCCACTCCGGTCACGGTCTCTCCGACACCGGGAAGCCGCTCCACCTGCACCACCGTGTCCAGGTTGATGCTGCCCACCACGACGATCTCGGCCATTGCCCGAGAGGCTAACCCCGGCCCGCCGACGCCTTGCCTTCTCCCCTACCCTGTCCCCATGAGCAACAACATCAAGGGCCGGCTCGAGGCGTTGCTGCGTGACGCCGGCCCGGCCCACCACGAGGCCATTCGGGAACGAGACGACCCTGAGTGGCCGCTGTGGTACGCCGAGCATCTCCAGGAGTCCCTGAGCGCGGCACTCGGTGTCCCCCTCAGCAAGAGCGAGCTGGTGTATCAGCTCGTCGACCTGGAGCGGCGCCGTCGCGTGGAGGATCCCGAGACCGACTGGCCGTCCTATTACGCCGAGGAACTGCTGGAGCGCCGCGACAGCGGCGAGTTCGCCTGAGGCAACCATTCTTCTTTCACCCAATCTCTCAGGTGATCCAGTCCGATCGAACCGGCACTCAACACCGAGGTGTGAAAACCCTTGAGATCGAACGACCCGCTCCGCCGGACTTCGTCGCGGAGCTCCAGGATGGTCCGCTCCCCCACCTTGTACGAGATGGCCTGACCGGGCCAGCCCAGATAGCGGGTCATCTCCGACTCGGCGTATGAAGGAGGCTGGGTGGCGTACTCGGTGAGCATCTCCACCCCTCGCTCGAAGCTCCATCGCTCACCGGGATGGAACGGCTGGCCCTCGGGAATCGGTAGCTCGAGATGCGAGCCGATGTCGATGACCACCCGGCACGCCCGCAGCATCGCCTCGGCCAGCATGCCGAAGACGTACTCCAGCTTCTCCAGATAACCGAGCTCCTTCATGACCAGCTCGGCGTACAGTGCCCACCCCTCCCCGTATCCCGGGTACCACACAAACGTCCGCTGCAGGCGGGTGAGCACATCGCCCACGGTCAGGGGGTACCCGACCTGTAGATGGTGGCCGGGGAAGCCTTCGTGGTAGTTGGTTGAGACCTGGTTGTAGTAGGCGACCTGGTGCTCCTGGGGGTCGAGGGAATACCACACGGTGCCGGGACGTCGGAAGTCTTCCGAGGGTCCGATGTAGTAGGCCCCCAGCGGACCGCCGGGCGGAGCGATCTTGACCTCGACCGCCCGCAACGGCTCGGGAATCTCGAAGGCGGTTCCGTCCAAGTCGTGTACGGCCTGGTGCAAGCGCTGCGTCATCACTGCGACGAACTCATCGCGGTCGCTGGACCTGCCGGCCGGATCCGACTTCAGGCGCTCGATGACCTCGGGGATCGGCGCTCCCGGCGAGATCCGGCCGGCCACTTCTGCCATCTCCGATCGGATGCGCTCGACCTCGCTCCAGCCCCACCGGTAGATCTCGACGGGATCGATGGTCCCACCCAGATAGCGCCGCGCCGACGTCAGATATCGCTCCTCGCCCACTGCGTCCTCGGCATTCGCGTCGGGTAGGTAGTCCCGTTCCAGGTACTCGGCGAGCTCACCGAAAGCCCGGCAGGCCGCCTCCACTCCGGCACCGATTCGATCGGGCCCCGCAGCGGAGGTCGCCTGGTCGGGCAGGTCCCGCAGCGCGGACTCCGGACCGGCGTGATGTCGGGCCTGGCGCACCACTGCTTCGACCTGCCGCTGCGCCACCGTCTCCCCCCTCCTGCGGGCGTCCTCGAGGGTGGCCCGGTATCCGGCCAGCGCCCGGGGAAGACCCTCGAGGCGGGCGACGATGGCCTCCCATCCCTCCGGCGAGGTCTTGTCCATGACGTCGAAGACCCCGTGGAGATCCTGAACCGGGCAGGAGATCGAGTTGAGGTCGCGGCGATACTCGCCTTGCTCGAGCCAGTCCAGCATGAAGTCGGCGAGGAAATCCCGACAGGACCGAACCGCCAGCCGCTCCCACTTCGAGTCGCCCGGGGCCAGCGCGTCGATCTCCGCCACGAAGCGCCGGTAGGCGTCCAAGCGGGCCGTCGCGCCTTCGGGGCTCAGATCGGGCCATCGATCGTCGTACCCGACCACCCCCTCGTAGGTGGCGACGTGGGGATCGAGGGCCGCCATCTCTTCGGTAACGCGCTCCGCCAACCCAAAGATCGGATGAGCCATGCCCCGGGACCCTAGCGTTCCGGGTTGGGCCGGCGGCCGGCGGCCGGCGCCTCCAGGCCTTCGATCAGCTCATATCGCCTGATGTACGTCGAGACGAAGGCCTGTAGCGTGGCGGCGGCCGGCAACGCCATCAGCGCCCCCGGCGCCCCCAGCAAGGTGCCGCCGGCGATGGCGGCGCCGAACGACACCGCCGGATGGAGCGACATGGTCCGGGCGGTGATGTGGGGGCTGAGCACGTAGTTCTCGAACTGCTGGTAGACGACGATGTAGATCAGCACCCAGACCGCCTTGATCGGGCTCTCCACCAGGGCGATCAGCAGCGGAAGGGCCCCTCCGAGGTAGGTGCCGACGACCGGTATGAACTGCGACAGGATGCCCATCCACAACGCCAGCGCCAGGGGGAAGGGGATCCCGATGATCACCAGCACCACCCAGGTGATGAGCGCTGAGGCGGCCGCCAGGAGGGCCCGCGAGTAGAAGTACCCGCCCGTCTTCTCGACGGCGATGTCCCACACCCGAACGATCTCTTTCTGGCGGTGCTTGGGAAGCATCGAGGCGATGCCGCGCCGAATCCGGGGGGCGTCGGCGGTGAAGTAGAAGGTGAACAGGGCGATGGTGAGTCCCTGGAGGAACGTGGTCAGCAGGCGGTTGCCGACTCCGAACACCGACCCGGCGACGTCGCCGGCGATGTCCTGCAGGGATCGATCCACCGTGGTGACCGCATCCTCGACGCGCCCGCTCGAGAACTCGATGCCGAAGCGGGCGCCGAAATCGGAGACGTTGTCGACATATCCGGGAAGCCGGTCCACGAAGGTGATCACCTGGTCCACGATGAGAGGGATCATCAGCGCGATGAACGTGCTGCCCGCTACGAGGACGATCACGAACATGAAGCCGGTGGCCAGACCCCGACGCCACCCCTTGGAGGAGAGAAAGGCGACTCCGGGCTCGAGGGCGACCGACAGGAAAGCGGAAATGAGAATCAGGACGACCAGGGTCCGTAGCTGGCGGACGATGCCGAAGAGGAAGATGAAGGCGGCCCCGAGGCCGGCGATGAAGAGCAACAGCCTGGGCACCCATATCGGCGTACCGCGAAGAAAGCCTGCCTGGATCCGGGGCTCGGCGTCGGCCCGATTCGCCACGGGCGGAGCGTAATCGGCACCCCTCGTCGCGCCGCGTCTATCGCGAGTATGTTCGGCTACATGCGGGTGAGGAAGGCAACCAGGGAGGACCTCCCCGGGATCATCGGCCTTCTCTACGGGGATTACTTCCGCGACGTCAGTGCCCTGCTCACCCCGACCGCCATCACGGCACTGGTGGAACACGACTTCGAGAAACCCCGCCTGATGCGGGCCGTGCTGACGGGAAGCCTCCTGGTGGCCGAGGACGAGGGCCAGCTGCTGGGTTTTGCGCTGGCCGACCATGCCGGAGACCACCTGGATCTCAGGTCGATCTGCTCGCGCCAGGAGTTCACCCACCAGGGCATCGCCAAGGCCCTGCTCGACGAAGTGCAGTCGATCGACCCGACACTGCCGATCTCGGCAACGGTCCTCCTGGGCAACATCCCCGCCGAGGAGTTCCACACCGCGCAGGGCTTTGCGCCCGGTGAGACCGTCGAACGGGAGATCGGTGGCCAACCCATCGTCGAGCGTCAGTGGTGGCGATCCCCCATCTGAGCCGCCGCCTACACTCAACCAATGGAAGAAGCCGAGCTGCGTCGCCTTCCCAAAGCTCTCCTCCACGATCACCTGGACGGAGGACTGCGGATCGATACCATCGTCGACCTGGCAGCCGAGCAGGGCTACGAGGGTTTGCCTTCGACGGACCCGGCCGTGCTCGGAGACTGGTTCTATCAGGGGTCGTCGGGTTCGCTGGAGCGCTACCTGGAGGCCTTTCGGCACACGGTAGGAGTGATGCAGACGGCTCCCGCCGTGGAGCGGGTCGCCTACGAAGCAGTGGTCGACCTGGCCGCCGACGGCGTGGTGTATGCCGAGATCCGCTTTGCCCCCACCCTGCTGATGGATCGGGGCCTTTCCTTCGGCGGGGCCCTAGAAGCGGCACTGCGCGGGTTCCGCCAGGGAGAACGGGAAACCGGCACGGCGGTGCGTGCCATCGTCGTCGCCGTGCGGGATCGGGACGACTCGGAGAAGGTGGCGACGGAAGCCGCCGACTATGCCGGCCGGGGCGTGGTCGGCTTCGATCTGGCCGGGCCGGAAGCGGGCTTTCCGGCCACCAGCCATCTCGCCGGTTGCATCGTGGCCCTTGATGCCGGCCTGGCGCTGACCCTTCATGCCGGCGAAGGCGACGGCCCCGAGAGCATCGCGCTCGCTCTCAAGTGTGGAGCCCAGCGCATCGGTCATGGCGTTCGCCTGGCCGAGGACCTCACCGCAGACGGGGGCACGGTGCGACTGGGAGACACTGCCGCAGCGGTGCGGCGCCGGCGCATCCCCCTTGAGATCTGCATCAGTTCCAACATCCACACCGGCGTATGCTCCGACGCCTCCGCTCATCCCCTCGGCACTCTCCACCGGGCCGGATTCGACATCACCCTGAACACCGACAATCGGCTGATGAGCCGGACGACGATGAGCCGGGAGTTCGATCTGGCCATCGCCCATCACGGCTTCGGTCCCGAGGACCTCCTGGCGGTCACCGAGACGGCCTTGCGGGCCGGGTTCGCCGAGCGCGAGGTGCGACGGCGGATTCTCGAGGATGTGGTCCGGCCCGCCTACGCCGAGCTGCTCTGACCAAACACCTCGGCGGCGGCCACGGCGGCGCCGACGATGCCGGCCAGGTTGCGAAATCGGGGCGGATACACTGGAGCCTCGGTGTCGAGGAGGTGGAGGAATTCCTCGGCGTGCTTGCTCACTCCACCGCCGAAGACGAACAGGTCGGGTGACAGCAGGTACTCCAGGTGAGCGAGGAACTCGTTGACGCGCTCCACCCACTCCTCCCAGGTCAGTCCCAGATTCTTGCGCACGCGGGCCGCCGCCCAGTGTTCGGCCGGGCCGCCTCGTAGTTGAAGGTGGCCGAACTCGGTATTGGGAAGGAGCCGTCCGTCATAGAAGAGGGCGCTCCCGATCCCGGTGCCGAAGGTCAGCAACAGCACGACGCCCGGGACGTTCCGGGCCGCCCCCAACCGCACCTCGGCCACCCCGGCCGCATCGGCGTCGTTGAGCACGTGGACCGGCCCGTCCAGGTAGCCCTCCAGGAAGGGCCGGGCCTCCACGCCCACCCAGTCGGGATGCACGTTGGCGGCGCTGCGCACCACCCCGCGACGGACCACCGACGGCAAGGCCACGCCGACCGGGCCGCTCCAGTCGTGATGGCGGCAGATCTCGGCCATGATCTCTCCGAGCTCCGACGGCGGGGCCGGCTCCGGGGTTCGGATCTTGTAGCGGTCGGTGCGCAACTCCCCGGTGGCGGCGTCGACCACTGCTCCCTTAACCCCCGAGCCCCCGACATCGATGCCGAGAATCTCCATCTCAGCCACCGTCCTCCATCGACCAGGTGAGCACGGGATGACGGGCGGCGCGCGCTTCGTCGGGGCGGCGCACCGGGGTACGCACCGGTGCGTCGTGCAGCAATTCGGCGTCCTCTGCGGCCGTGCGAGCGATGTCGATGAGTGCCTCGGCCAGGGCCTCGATGGTCTCGGGCGACTCCACCTCGGTGGGCTCGATCATCAGCGCCTCGTCGACGACGAGGGGAAAGTACACGGTGGGGGCATGGAAACCCTGATCCAGCAGACCCTTGGCGACATCCATGGCCCGCACCCCGAATTCCTTCCTAAGGTGAACGGCCGATGCCACGAACTCGTGCATGCACGGCTTGGGATAAGGGACGTCGTAGTGGTCCCCTATCAGAGACTCCAGGTATCGGGCGTTGAGGACGGCCCGCTCCGCCACCCTGCGCAGGCCCGGGCCGCCCAAGGCCCGCATGTAGGTCAGCGCCCTCAGGACCACTAGGAAGTTGCCGTGGTTGCCGTGGACCCGACCGATCGACGCCTCGGGCATCGCCCAGCGATAGCCGTCCTCGGCGTCGTGCTCGGGCAGGGGGCCGGGCAGGTAGCGAACCAACTCGGCGGTGACCGCGATCGGGCCCGATCCCGGCCCGCCGCCGCCGTGGGGGGTGGCGAACGTCTTGTGGAGGTTGGAGTGAACGATGTCGAAGCCCATGTCTCCCGGCCGGGCCACCCCCAAGATCGCATTGAGATTGGCCCCGTCGTAGTAGAGGAGGCCTCCGGCGCCATGCACGATTTCGGCGATGGCGACGATCTCCTCCTCGAAGAGCCCCAGAGTGTTGGGGTTGGTGAGCATCAGCCCGGCTACGTCCTCGTCGACCAAGTGCTTCAGGGCAGACACATCGACCATGCCGTGCTCGTTGGACGGAACCGCTACGGCCTGAAAGCCGCCCAGGGTGGCCGAGGCCGGGTTGGTGCCGTGGGCTGAGTCGGGAATGATGACCTTGGTCGGTCGCCTTCCCTCGGCTTGGTGATAGGCACGCATGATGAGCAGGCCGGTCAGCTCCCCGGCGGCACCGGCCGCCGGCTGGAAAGTGGCCCGCTCCATCCCGGTCAGCTCGCACAAGATGCGCTCGGCCTCGAGCAGCACCTCGAAGACCCCGCCGGCTGCTGCGGCCGGAGTGGCGGGGTGGAGGTCGCGGAAGTCGGGATGCTCGGCCGCCCAGTCGCACACCTTGGGGTTGTACTTCATCGTGCAGGATCCAAGCGGGTAGGCCCCTACGTCGACGCCGAAGTTGCGATGCGCCAATCGGCTGAAGTGGGCCACCAGGTCGCGCTCGGAGATCTCGGGCAGGGGCGGCGGCCCATCGGCGGCTTCCGGCAGGCCGACATCCGACTCGGGGACATCGAGTGGCATCAGGGTCCAGGCCCGGCGCCCGGGTGACGACAGCTCGCGCAGAGACGGTTCCGGCGTGCCCCCCAACAGCGGTGTGGCGGTGGCTCGTCCGCCGCTATCCGGCATCTCTCACCACCCCCTCGAGGACGGCCGCGTAACCGTCCAGCTCCGCCTTGGTCCGCTGCTCGGTCACGGCCACCAGAATGCCGCCGGGGAGTTCCGGGTAGTGACCGGAGAGCGGTATGCCGGCCAGGAATCCCCGTTCCGCCATCGCCGTCACGATGTCGGAGGGGTCCATGGGTGTGAGCAGGGCAAACTCGCGGAAAAAGGGCTCCTCGTTGGCCAATTGCACGCCCGGGATCCCGGTCAAGCGAGCGGCGAGGTAACGCGCCTTGTGGGCCGATTGCTCGGCTACCGCTTGCAGGCCTCCAGGGCCCAGCCAGGCCAGGTGAACCGCCGCCGCAACGGCGTTGAGCGACTGATTCGTGCAGATGTTCGACGAGGCCCTATCGCGGCGGATGTCCTGCTCTCGGGTGCGCAGCGTCATCACATAGGCTGGCCGGCCGTCGGCGTCGACGGTCTTGCCGACGAGACGCCCCGGCAGGCGCCGCATGTGCTCCGCCGTGGTCGCAAAGATCCCCAACACCGGACCCCCAAACGACATCGGGTTCCCCAGCGGCTGGCCTTCGGCCACGGCCACATCGCAGCCGGCCGCGCCGGGCGAACGTAGGACACCCATGGCAATCGGATCGACGGCGGCCACTGCCAAGGCTCCGTGGTCG
This sequence comes from uncultured Acidimicrobiia bacterium, assembly GCA_964347285.1. Taxonomy (GTDB): domain Bacteria; phylum Actinomycetota; class Acidimicrobiia; order Spongiisociales; family JAOTWH01; genus CAYFYE01. The sequence continues at coordinate 8,702 of CAYFYE010000051.1, read as the reverse complement.
CGGGCCAGCGCGACCGCCGGTCCGTACTCCTCGACGACTCCCAGATAGTTGGGTTGAGAGAAGAAGATCGCGGCCGGCTCAGGACCCGCTCCGACCGCCCAGGCGGTCCGCCCGGCCACCATGGGGTGTTCCACGATCTCGATGCCCCGAGCCGCCCCCAGCGTGGCCAGCACCTGCCTGGTGTGAGGGTGCAGACCCCTTGAAACCCAGGCCGCCGAACGGCCGGTGGCGGCTACCGCCAGATTGAGGGCCTCGCCGGCCGCCGTTGCCCCGTCGTATAGGGACGCGTTGGCCACGTCCATTCCGGTGAGGGCGCACACCATCGACTGGTACTCCCAGAGTGCTTGCAGCATGCCCTGGCTGGCTTCGGCCTGATAGGGCGTGTAGGAGGTCACGAACTCCGGCCGCAACGTCAGTGACCGCACCACCGGCGGCAGGTAATGGTCGTAGATTCCCCCGCCGGCGAAGCACACCAGGTCGGATCGATTCAAGGCACCGAGTGCCGACACCGCCGCCATCACTTCCGGCTCGGAGAGGGGCTCGGGAAGATCGAGACGACCCGACAGCCCGACCTCGACGGGGAGATGGGCGAATAAATCGTCGGGACTCGTCAGGTCGAGAGCCGCCAGGAGCCGGGCCTCGTCTGCGGCGGTGTGGGGGGTGAAGTCCATCAGCCGACAAAGGGTGGTCTTTGGATACGGGCCGGCTTCCACTCGTCGCGTATCTCGACCTCGACCCGGTCGGTGCCTTCTGGGGGCGTCGGTGAGAGGAAGCCCATACCTATTCCCCTTTCCAGAATCGGACTGTAGTTTCCGCTGCTCACCCGGCCGGCGGTCCCATTGGCCCGCAGGCCGTAGCCGTGCCGAGGGATGGCCCGCTCCTCCATGACGAAGCCGACCAGCGTCTTGCGGACACCTTCCCGGCGCTGCGTCTCCAGGGCGGACTTACCGACGAAGTCGTGGTCCCAATCCACCACCCAGTCCAGTCCGGCTTCGAGCGGGGTGGTGTCCCGGTCGAGATCCTGGCCCCACAGCGGATATCCCATCTCGAGGCGCAGGGTGTCGCGCGCCCCGAGCCCGCACGGCACCACCCCCGCCTCGACGAAGGCCTCGAACAGCGGGCCGGCCTGATCGGCCTCGACCACCACCTCGGCGCCCGGTTCCCCGGTGTAGCCGGTTCCGGCCATGCGCACCGGACCCCCGTACCATTCGGTCTCCGTTGTGCGAAATCGCCCCGGGACTACCCCCAGCACTCCCTCGACCAGGGCCGGGGCATCTGGGCCCTGGACGGCCAGCATGGCTGTGTCCTCCCGCCGCGGGGTGAGGGCCACGGTTGGGGCGGCCCGAGCGCCGAACGACACCATGATGTCGGTGTAATTGGCGGCGTTGGGTAGGACCCAGAACGACTCCTCGCCGAACCGCCACACGATGATGTCGTCGACGACTCCCCCATCGGGAGTCAGCGCCATCGTGTACTGGGCCCGCCCCGGGGAGATTTCGCCGACATCGTTGCACAGCAGTTCCCCGAGGAGGGCCGCTGTGCCGGTACCCGTTGCCGTGAAGCGGCCCAAGTGGGACACGTCGAATATCCCCGCCGAGCGCCGTACCGCTAGGTGCTCGGCGATCACTCCCCCGTACTGCACCGGCATCTCCCAGCCGCCGAAGTCCACGAATCGGGCCCCAAGGCGCTCGTGGAGGGCATGCAGTGAAGAGCGCGTCACCGGCTCGAGGGTCGGACGTCCATTGCGGTCGAGCCTAGACGGCCCACGGGGGCTACCCGGCCGAGAGTTCCTCCCCCGGACCCAGGTCCACCACCTGGGGCGGCCCCGGCATGCGAGTGGGAGCGGGAGGCATGTTGGCCTCCTCGGGATCCTCCAGTCCGTACTTGACCAGGAGGTGCAGATAGTCGCGCTGGTAAAAGACCTTGCACTTCACGTGCGGATGGAGCTGGCGCAACCGGCGCACCTTGCGGTTCTTCTTGGTCACCAGCTTCTGGTTCATCGTGGTGATCTCGATGTAGATGCCTTCGTCGGGGAGATAGAAGTCGGGGGTGAAGTACTTGGTGGGCCGGCCCTCGTCGTCCATCTCGATCGGAAACGAGGTGGGCTCGTACTCCCAGTCGATGTCGTAGAAGTCGAGGAGTCGAGCGAACTGGCGCTCGCTCTCGTGGGCAAAGTCGGTGAGATCGGCTGGAGTCGGCCCGAACTCGAAGTCGGTACTCAGGTGGCGCCTACCTCTGTAGCGGCTTGGGGCTCTGCGGCGGCCTCGGGCGGGAAGAGGTCGAGGATGTCACCCTCGAGTTCCTCCTGGACCGGGCCCACCGCAATACCGAACACCCCCTGCCCGCCCCGGAACACGTCGACCACCTCGTTGGCGCTGTGGGCGGCGTAGATAGTGGTGCCGTCGGACAGCAGGGTGACATCGGCCAGGGGCGTGGCGCTTTGCAGCTCTTTGCGCAGGATGTCCATCGCTTGGCGAATCTTGTTCAGGCTCATCCCCGCATCCAAGAGGCGCTTGATGACCTTGAGCTGGACGATGTCGCCGAACGAGTACAGGCGCTGGGTCCCCGAGCCGTGGGCGGCCTGGATGGACGGGTTGATGAGGTCGGTCCTGGCCCAGTAGTCGAGCTGGCGATAGGTGATGCCGACGAGCTTGCAGACCTGCGGTGCTCGGTAGCCTTGATCGGTCACGTTCCCTCCTCGCGGCCGCCATCTTACACGGTCGTAATTTCGCTTGGCGAATTACGCGCAGAACGTACCGGCCCGACTCGGTGTTGTCAACAACTGCTGTGGATAACCCCCGGAAAGAGCCTTATTGGCCGGGGAGAGAGCGCTGGGGACAAGCGTGTGGACCACTCCACCCGAGCTGTGGATCACTCGGATTCGGCAAGCTCGCGGAGTGCTGCCAACTGATCGAGCGTCCCCAGCGCCACCAGGTTTTGTCCCGGCCGGATCACCGCGTCCGGATCGGGATTGAGCGCCACCTCCCCGGTGCCCTCTTGCAGCCCCAGAACCAGAGCTCCGGTATGGCCCCGTACGTCGGTCTCGCGCAGCGTGCTGCCGGCCATGACCGAGCCTTCGTGGACCGTACAGCCCTCCACGGCGAACTCGACCACCTCTCCCCCCACCACCAAGTCGACGAAATCGGCCAAGTGGGGCTGCGCCACCAGCCGGGCCAGGCGGTGTGCGCCCACCACCTGGGGGGCCACCACCCGGTCGGCCCCGGCCAGACGAAGCTTGTCCTCGCTCTCGGCCTCCGAGGCACGAGCGATCACCGGCACGTCGGGGCGGAGTGCTTTGGCGGACAGCACGATGACCAAGTTGTCCGAGTCGGCTCGCACACAGGCGATCACCGAGCGCGCTTTCCGGATCCCGGCATCCAACAGGACCTCGTTCTGGGTGGCATTGCCCTCCACCACCAGCGCCCCCATTGCCTGCGCCGCCTCAAGGGGATCGGGCTCCTGGTCCACCACCACCGCGGGGATTCCCAGGCGCCTGAGTTCCAACCAGACGTTCCGTCCAATCCGGCCGAACCCGCAGACGATCACGTGGTCGTCCAAGAGCTGTACCTCCTTGCGCAACCGTTTGGCCCGCCGATCGCCGCCCATGAGCCTTTCCACCAACAGCTCCAGGCCAACCGTCGCAGTGTAAAGGAGCGATCCCACCCCGCTCACGACGATGACGATGGTCAGGATCTGGCCGGCGGGCGTGAATCCTGTACCCGGCTCTCTGAAGCCGACCGTCGAGATCGTGATGACGGAGGTGTAGAGCGCGTCCAAGAACGGCAGATCCTCGGTGATCATGTAGCCGACGGTCCCGACGGTGGTGATCAGTCCCACCAGGACCAGCCCGGCGACCACCCCTCGCCACAGGGTCATGAGCTGGCGGAGCCGAAGTCCTCTGGAGAGATGTTGTCGAGGAACTCCCGGAAACGGGCAACCTCTTCCTCTTCGCCCTCTTCCCGAATCTCCACCCCGGCTTCGTTCAGCACCTCGGGAGATGCAAACAGCGGGGCCGCGGTGCGAGCGGCGAGAGCGATGGCGTCCGACGGCCGCGACGACACGTGGATCTCCTCACCGTCCCGGTGGAAGACGAGGTCCGCATAGAAGATGCCGTCGCGCAACTCGGTCACGGTCACCCGCTCCACGGCCGCACCCAGTGAGTCGCTGACGATACGGAGCAGGTCGTGAGTGAGCGGCCGTTCGGCCTCGACTCCCTCCAAGGCGAACGCGATCGCAGTCGCCTCCACTGCCCCGATCCAGATCGGCAGGTAACGGCTGCCTCCCATCTCACGAAGCAGGACGATGGGTTGGTTGGTGGGGAGTTCGATGCGTACCCCGACCAGTTCGAGGGCGATCGGTTCGCTCACGCCGACAGCCTATCACCGGGCTCTGGGAACACACGGCGGGCCAGTGCGTCTGGATCTTCCTGGAAGGCAACCAGGTCGAGGACGGCCCAGATCGACCGCAGGTTGCGGTATTGTCCCTCGAAATCGAGGCCGTAGCCGAGCAGGAACTCGTCGCCGACCTCGAAGCCTCGGTATTCCAGCTCGACATCCACGATGCGACGCGGGGCCTTGTCGAGCAACGTGACTACCCGCAAGCTCCGCAACCCCCGGGCCTCGAGCATGCGACGCACCGTGGCCAGCGTGAGGCCGGTATCGATGATGTCCTCGACCAAGAGCACGTGGCGTCCCTCTAGTGGTTCGATGGTGTCCATGGCCACGGACACCCGGCCCTCCTCTCCAAAGCGAGTCAAGCCCAGGAACTCGATCTCCAGATCGAACGTCAGCCGCCGGCACAGGTCGGTGAGGAACGGTACCGATCCTTTGAGCACGCCCACCAGCACTGGATCCCGGTCCTGATAGTCGGCGCTGATGTCCTCAGCCAGCTCCGCGACCCTTCTCATCAGTGATTCCTCGTCGATCACCTCGGCGAAGACGTCCTCACTCATCGCGCCCTCCCGCCAGCACCGGCACCATGTCCGCCAGAGTCTCCCGTATCTCTCGCTCCAGCGGCGTCGGCTCTCGCGATGCATGCGGGTCACCATCCTCGAGTGGAGTGACGATGGCGAGGCGGGCCCGAAGCCAGTCGGCAAGCGGCAGAGCGGCAGGAGGGCCACCACCTTCCTCGCCGGCCAAGGCGATGCGATATCGGTCGGCAGGGCCCATCGTGCCGAACCCGTATTCGAGGAGTCGGCGGGTATCGCCGAAGTGGTCCTCCGAACCCAGCACCACGGCCATCAGCGTTCGATCCCAGCGTCGGGCCGTGCTGACCAGGACCCGCCCGGCATCACCGGTATATCCGGTCTTGAGGCCCCGAATTCCCTCGAAGACTCCCAGCAGCTCGTTGGTGTTCTCGGCCCGACGCGGTGTGCCGTCGGGACTCGCCCGGAACCTGATCACCGACGTGCGGGCCAGCCGAGCCAGGAGGGGATCTTCGAGCACGGCCCGCCCCAGGATGAGCAGATCGTTAGCCGTCGAGAAGTGGCCGGGCTCGTCGAGGCCGTGAGGGTTGGTGAAGTGGCTGTTGACCATGCCCAGGCGGGCCGCCTCGGCGTTCATCAACTCGGCAAAGCCTTCCACGGAGCCGCCCACGTGCTCGGCCAGGGCGGTGGCGGCATCGTTGGCCGACCTGACCATGATCGAACTCACCAACTCCCACGCCGTCCATTGCTCGCCGGGCACCAGACCCACCTCGGCCTGTCCGGTCGCGGCCGCCTCCTCGGACACCGTCACCAACTCGTCGAGGTCCGCGTTTTGGCGCACTACCAGAGCCGTCATCAGCTTGGTCACGGATGCCATGGCCCGCGGGTCGTCGGGACGGTGGCTGTCGAGGACTGCGTCGTGAGTAGCGTCGTAGAGGATCCACGAGGCCGCCTCCAACTCGGGAGGCGCGACCACCGGCAGGTCTCCGGGCGGCAACGGGGGCAGATCCATGGGGAGGGCCCCCAACTGACTCGGGATGAGAGCGGCCAACAGCAGAGCCAGTGGGGCCATGTCAGCCTTCCAGCAGACGCCGCAGCTCGGCGCGCAGCAGGGCTTCAGAGAGGTCGCGGCCCGCCTGGGCCGAATCGGCCAGGATCTCGGCGGCTCGCCGTCGGCTCTCGGGGTTGCGGTGGCGCAGCATCGGTTCGGTGAGTCGATGGAGCAGGTCGACCTCCCGGTCGATCGCCAGCCGGAATGCCCTGAGGTGGCGGGCTTCCAGACCATTGCGCAACAGGCGGTGAGCGGCGCGAGCTACCACCAGGTCCTCATCACGAAAGACCTCCTTGCCTCCGTCCAGCCGCAGCGGCTCCAGCACTCCATGTTCGACGAGGGCCGCCAGCTGCTTGCGGCTGAGCCCGGCCGCCTTGGCCAGGTCGGCCGGAGTCATCGAGACGCCGGGGGCGGCAAAGTAGGCCTCGGGGGGAGTTCCTTCCGGGAGGGACCCGGCATCTTCGCCCCGTTCCCACGAAGTGAGCTTGGACTTGATGACTTTGAGCGGCAGGAAGTGATCGCGTTGCTGCCGAAGGATGTAGCGAATTCGCTCCACATCGGAATCGGCGAACTCCCGGTAGCCGGAGGGGCTCCGGGCCGGGCTGATGAGGTTCTGGGCCTCCAGGAAGCGGAGCTTGGAGACGCTGACTTCGGGGAACTCCTCCCTCAATTCGGAGATCACCTCGCCGATGGTGCGACGAGAGGGCTCAGCCATCACCCCGGGCCACGATCAGGTGGTACTTGCCGACGATCACCTCGTCGCCGGCGTTCAGCAGCGCCTTCTCCAGCCGGGCCCCGTTGACGTAGGTGCCGTTGGTCGATCCGGCGTCCTCGACGGTCAGCCTGCCCTCTTCCAGCTCGAGGCGGGCATGGTCGCGCGACACGGTGACATCGTCGAGGAAGATGTTGCTTTCCGCCGACCGCCCGATGGTGGTGACCCCGGGGTTGAGAATGAAGGCGAGCCCGGCCCTGGGGCCGCGCTCGACGACCAGTGCATATTCGAAGTCTCCCTGGATGCGGGCCCCCACCGCCTCGGCTTCCAGGAGGACTTCCGGGGCGTAGACCACGGTCGGATCGTGCTCATCCGCCCTCGACGACGGCTCAGAGTGTGGTGCCGGAGCCTTCATGTAGCCATGGTAGCTACGGCCTGCGACGAACCTTCAAGTTGTCGTCGAGGCAGCCCTTTTCAGGCGGTGATGGCCTCGTAGCCGGCAGCGTCCAGCAAGCCCTCCAGCGCAGTCGGATCCTCGGCCTCGATCAGCACGAACCACCCGGCGTCGTATGGCTCCTGATTGACGAGTTCTGGGTTCTCGACCAACCGCTGGTTGATCTCGGCGATCGTGCCGGCCACCGGGGCATAGACCTCGGCCACCGATTTGGTGGACTCGACCTCGGCCATGGTGTCTTCTGCGCCGAAGTGGGCTCCCACCTCGGGGAGTTCTACGAAGACCACATCGCCGAGAGCGTCCTGGGCGTAATCGGTGATCCCGACCCGAATCCTGCCTTCCCCCTCTTCCAAGGCCCACTCGTGTTCCTTGGTGTAGCGGCGGTCCGTCCGGACCTCCATGTACCTCCTCCTCTCGCCGAGCGCCGAGCGCCGAGACTACTCCCCGGCCTCGCCGGCGGCGAGGGTGTGGCGGAAGTCGACGAAGTACTGGACGGCCACCACGTAGTACAGCACGAGCGCCGGGATTCCGACCACCCAGGCCAGAACCTCGAGCCAGGCCACATCGCCGCCCCGTCCCACCAGGAACCAGGCGAGGGCGGCGTAGACCCCGAACGTGGCCACCTTGCCGATGTAGCGCACCTCCAGCTTGGCCCGAGCCCGCACTCCCAGATACAGGGCGCCTCCGGCCACACCGACCTCGCGCACGATCAGCGCCACTGCATACCACGTGGGTAGGTCTCCGGTGATGAGCCCGCCCACTAGGGCGGCGGCCACTGCGGCTCGATCGGCCAGCGGATCCAAGACCTCCCCACCCTTCGACACCTGGCCCAGCCGGCGGGCCAGGTAGCCGTCGACCCAATCGGTAGCCCCGATGCCTCCCAGTAGCCATCCGGCGGCCACCGGGTCGTCGCGCCCCACCAGCAGCCAGATGAACACCGGCACCAGCGCCAGCCTGACCATCGACACGAGGTTGGGGATGGTGAGGATCTTCAGCTGTCGTCTCCGATGAGGATCACCCGAAACCCAACCCGGGCGATTTCGCGGTCCTGATGGCTCACGGCGAACGCGTAGCGCTTGGCCTCGGCCAGCCGGAGATTGATGAAGTTGCTCACCATGGGCACGAGCGAGGGCTCGCCGGGGGCCAGGTGGATGGCTTTGCCGACCCGCAGTTTTCCCTTGGCATCGATGCCCTGGGGTTGGCCGTCCTCGTCGATCAACTGAATGCGCAGGTCGAGGTCCTGGTCCCATTCATGGGGTTCCACCTCGGCGAGCAGGACCAGCGAGAGGGCCGGGTGAACGGCCGGCAGGCGCCGGGTGCTGATGGTGGTGAAGCCCCCTCCGAGGACGAACAGCTTTCCGCCGTGCACCTGGGCGGCATCGGCCAGCAACGCGGTAGTGATGCGCATCAGGCGGTCATCCCGATAGACAGGCGCGAAGCTAGCAGTCACCGTCCTCGAGCCCGGTTTGGGAGTGCCCCGAGGGAGGATCCATGCCGTTGCCCGAGTGGACCGAGGTGCCCGAAGGCGTGCGCAGCGGGCGGTACCTCATCGAGAAGCTCG
>CAYFYE010000050.1:0-18433 GCA_964347285.1 uncultured Acidimicrobiia bacterium | reverse complement strand
CGGTCTGAGCGATCGCGTCGGGGCACCGATGGACCAGGCGCGGGCCGGTCTCGACATCATTCGCAAGGCGATCGCCGGGGGCCTCGGCGAGCACGACATGAGCGCGATCGCCGTCTACCTGCGGGGAGGGCAGGGCTGATGTCCAACCACATCGTCAAGAAGGTGGCCGACCTCGCCTACCGGGTCCCTGCCGAGTTCGCCGGCCGCAGCAAGGGTTACGTGACCGCCCCGGTGGTCGACGAGCCGGGCGGCTCGACCCAGATGGGGTTTCGTGTGGGCCGTCTCGACCCCGGAGGGGAGGCGGCCACCCACGTCCATTCGTTCGAGGAGTCGCTCTACGTGTTGGAAGGAGCCCTGGTCCTCGACACCCCCGAAGGCAGCTCGGAGCTGATCGCCGGCGACTACGCCCTCGTGCCCGTGGGGATGACCCACGCCCTGCGCAATCTCGGGGACGATCCCGTCTCGTTCGCCGAGATGCAAGCCCCGCTGCCCCGGGAGCGATTCGGGTACGACACCCAGTTCCCCGGTCCGATCCGACGGTCGGCACCGGTGCGGGTGGACGTCCGCGACCCCCGCAACCGCTACTTCGGGCACATCGACCCCGAGAACATGGACCCGGCTCTGCAGACCCAGGACCGTCTCGCCCTCAGCGCCAGCATGCGGACGGCCCTGCTCGTCTACAGCGGGATCACCGTGAAGATGATGGTCGACTCCGATCTCGGGGCCGACCTCTCGACGATGTTCATGGTGCAGTACGAGCAGGGAGGCTTCGCCGGCGCCCACGACCACCCGCTGGAGGAGGCCTATCTGATCCTCGAGGGAGAGGTCGAGGCCTCCTTCGACGGCGAGACCCATCACCTGGAGGCGGGCGACGTGGCCTGGGCGGGGGTCGGGTGCGTGCACGGGTTCCGCAACGTCGGCACCGGGGTCGTCCGGTGGCTGGAGACCCAGGCACCGCAGCCGCCGCCGCGCCACTCCTACCGATTTGCACGCGACTGGACGTATTTGGAGAACGCACTGGCCGACGAGACGCCGCCCGAAGGCGCCGAGCAAGGAGGAAACTGATGAACGAATTCCCGGTGGCAACGAGTCCCGCCCCCGGCGTGATGGCCGTGGACTGGGAGCATCGGGTCGACTTCGAGCGGCTGCGCCGGCATCGCCTGGAGCGGGTGCGGAAGATGCTCGACGAGTTCGATCTGGGAGCGGTGCTGCTGTTCGAGACGTCGAACATCCGCTACGCCACGGCCACCCAGATCGGTTACTGGGCCTTCAACAAGGGGGAGCGCTGGGCCCTGGTCACCAAGGAGGGCCGGCCCAAGATCTGGGACTTCGGCTCGGCGGCCAAGGCGCATCGCCTCCAGCTTCCCCACCTGTACGACAAGGAGAACTCGGTCGGGGGCAACACCGGCCTCCAGGGGGCGATCGGGCCGGAGACCGGACTCCACGACCGTGCGGCCCGCGAGATCAAAGAAGCCCTCGAGGACGCCGGCGTGGCCGGGGAGCAGCTCGGGGTCGACATGGCGGAGACGGCGGTGCTGCTCGCCCTGCAGGCCGCCGGGCTCTCGGTGGTCGACGGGCAGCAGGCCATGATGCGGGCCCGCGAGATCAAGAGCGAGGACGAGATCGTCCTCCTCACCCAGGCGTGCGCCATGGTCGACGGCGTCTATCAGGACATCTTCGAGATGCTCAAGCCCGGAGTGCGCGAGTCGGACATCGTGGGCATGGCCCATGCCCGGCTGTTCGAGATGGGCTCGGAGTTCGTCGAGGCGATCAACTCGATCGCCGGGGAGCGCTGCAGCCCCCACCCCCACGTGTTCAGCGACCGGATCATCCGGCCCGGCGACCAGGCGTACTTCGACATCATCCACGCCTTCAACGGCTACCGGACCTGCTACTACCGGACCTTCGTCGTCGGGCGCGCCACCCAGGCCCAGCGTGACGCCTTCAAGCAGTCGCGGGAGTGGATGGACGCCGCCATCGAGTTGGTCAAGCCGGGGGTGACCACCGACCAGATCGCCAAGGTCTGGCCCCGTGCCGAGGAGTTCGGCTTCGAGGACGAGATGGACGCCTTCGGCCTCCAGTTCGGGCACGGGGTGGGGGTCGGGCTGCACGAGCGGCCGATCATCAGCCGCCTGAATTCGCTCGAGACGCCGGTGGAGATCAAGGAGGGGATGGTCTTCGCCCTTGAAACCTACGCGCCGGCCGCAGACGGCCGATCCGCCGCCCGCATCGAGGAGGAGGTGGTCGTCACCGCCGACGGCGCCAAGGTCATCACCCTCTTCCCGTGCGAGGAGCTGATGGTGGCCAATGCCTACTGACCCCCCGTGCCACTCTTCGCCGCGTGAGCTGCGGCTGCGGGTCCCCGAGGAGCCGGCCCTTCGGTCGCTCGACCGCATCTCCGAGACCGTCGTCCAGTCGATGGGCATGGTGACGTGAGCAAGGTGCTCCTCACCGGCGGCACGGTGCTGTCGCTCGACCGCGCCGTGGGCAACACGGTGGGCGCCGATGTCCTCATCGAGGACGGCGTGGTCACCGAGGTGGGCACGTCGCTCCGGGCCCGCGGCGCCGAGGTCGTCGATGCCGCCGAGGCCATCGTCATGCCCGGGTTCGTCGACACCCACCGCCACGCCTGGCACTCGCTGTTCCGCAACATCGGCCGGGGGCCATCGCCGATCTCGCCGGCGACCGTCGGGCGCCACTACGCGCCCGAGCACGTCTACGCGGCCACCCTGGTGGGGCTGCTGGGGGCGGTGGAGGCGGGCATCACCACCGTCGTCGACTGGGCCGACATTCCCCTGGAGGCGCCCTTCGTCGAGGCGGCCCTCCAGGCCCACGCCGACGCCGGGCTGCGCAGCATCTTCGTGGTGGCCGCGGCGGAGTGGGACGGAGGCGTCCGGGATGCCGCCGCCCTGGGGGCCCTCGTGGGAGGCGACCACGGCCCCAACCTCACCTTTGCCTTCGGGCCCAGGGATCCCCGACCCGACGACCTCGACGCCGCCGCGGCGGAGTGGGCCATGGGGCGCGGCGCAGGGCTGCGCATCCACAGCCACGCCGGCGCCGACCCGGGCTCCCGGGGCGTCGTCGCCGCGCTCGGCGAAGCCGGGCTGCTGGGCGAGGACGTGACCCTGGTCCACTGCACCAACCTCGACGATCGGGACCTCGACGCCATCCAGTCCGCCAAGGCGATGGTGTCGCTCACCCCCTCGGCGGAGATGACCGACGGGTTGGGGCCGCCTCCGCTGCAGGCGTTCATCGACCGGGGCATTCGCCCCGGCCTCGGCGTCGGCAGCGAGATGGAGGCGCCCGGGGACATGTTCGCCCAGATGCGGGCGGCCAACTCCGTGCAGCACGCCACCCTCTTCGACTTGAAGCTGGCCGGCAAGGGCGGGGTCCCCAACCTGCTCAGCACCCGTGACGTGATCCGGTACGGCACCATCGACGGGGCCCGAGCCGCCGGCCTCGGGGACGTCACCGGCTCGCTCAGCCCGGGCAAGCGGGCCGACGTGGTCGTGCTGCGCACCGACCGGCCCAACATCGCCCCGGTCAACGACCCCATCGGCGCCGTGGTGTGGGGCATGGACACGTCGAACATCGACTGGGTCTTCGTCGGCGGTAACGCCCTGGTGCGGGACGGCGAGCTCACCGCCGACGTCGCCGCCGCCCGGGACCTGGCGGTGGGGGCGCAGCGCCGGGTCGCCGCCGCCGCCGGACTCCTCGCCGAGACGGGAGCAGAGCGGGCATGACGGCCCGCACCGCGCCTTCCTCGGCCCTGACCTCCTTCGTCGTCGCCTCGCGCTACATGCCGGTCTACCTGGCGCTGATCCTCCTCGTCGTGGTAGCGGCGATCTGGGTCCCGGAGACCCTGAGCGGCCCTGCGTTGTCGGCCATCGCCCCGTTCGGGGCACTGCTCGGGATCACCGCGCTCGGCCAGATGCTGGTGATCATGACCGGGGGCATCGACCTGAGCACGCCGGGCACCCTGACGCTGGCGGCCATGATCATGGCGGGGGTGGGCGAGCAGTCCGACGACCGCATTCTCATTGCCTTCCTCACCGCCGTCGGGGTGGCCGCCCTCATCGGGCTGGTCAACGGGATCCTGATCGGCGGCATCAAGCTGAACGCCCTGATCGTCACGCTGGCCATGGGCCAGGTGGTGGTCGGGATCGTGAGCCGCTACGTGCGCACCTTCCCCGTGCAGAGCGCGGTCCCCACCGGATTGTCCGACTGGACGGCGACCAAGATCCTCGGCGTCAGCCCGATCTTCTGGATCGGGCTCGGCGTCACCTTGGTCATCATCGTCGCTCTCCGCTACACCTCCGTCGGCCGGCGGTTCCAGGTGGTGGGGGCCAACCCGGTGTCCTCGCAGGTGGTGGGGGTGCGGGTGACGATGAACCAGATCCTCGTCTACGTGGTGGCGGCCGTCCTCTACGCCGTCGCCGGGGCGGCGCTGGCCGGGCTGCTGCGCAACCCAGGGGTCAACATCGGGGCGCCCTACCTGCTGGGCCCGATCGCCGCCGTGGTCATCGGGGGAGCGTCGCTGACCGGCGGCTTGGCCAGCCCCCTGTCCACCCTGGCGGCCGCCTTCTTCCTCACCGGCCTCAACCAGATGATGCGCTCGCTGGGCCTGGCCACCGCCCTCCAGTTCGTGGTGTTCGGGCTGGTGATCATCGGCGGGATGCTGGTTTCGGGCGATCGGATCATCAAAGGCGTGGAGCGGCTGTTCCGCGAACGACGACGACCGAATGGCACGAGAGAGGGAGAAACGACGATCGGCGACATTGGTTGAGAAAGGAGACATAGAACCCTCATGAGCTGGCAAGGACACCACGACACGACGGCCCGGTGGGGCCCCTAGGAGGAAGGACATGAAGAGAACGATCATCGGCCTCATCGCCGTGCTGGCGATGGTGGCGGCCGCCTGCGGCGACACCGACGCCGCCGACACGACCGCCGCCGCGCCCACGGAGACGACGGCGGCGCCCACGGAGACGACCGCCGCGGCGCCGACGGCGACGACGACGGCGGCGCCCACCGAGACGACGGCGGCTCCCACCGGCGACGGCCCGCTCGCCGAGTTCGGCGAGGACCCGTCGGCGGCGGACCCGGCGCTGGTGACGAAGGCCCTGGGCCCGGTGGAGCCGTCGGACGAGGCCAGCTGGAACATCGTGCTGGCGTCGATCGCTCGTGCCGACCAGAGCCCCGACCAGGCCACCCTGGACAAGGCGATGGAGTGCTGGAGCAACCAGGAGTGCGACACCGGCACCGGTGGCGACATCGTGATGGGCTATGCCGACGGCGGCGGGGACACGGTCAACGTCTGGCGCGGGGTGAGCCACATGGAGGCCATCCTCCAGGCGCTCACCTATCCCGAGATCGGGGCCATCGTCTCCACGGCGGCCAACTTCGACCAGGATCCGGCGGTCCACGCCAACGACATCCGGTTCCTGATCCAGCGCGGTGTCGACTTCATCGTCGGCTATCCGGACATGGGCGTGGCCCTCGCCCAGGCCATCTCCGAGGCGGAAGAGGCGGGCATTCCGTACGTCTCGTTCTCTGCCGGCTACGTGGGACTGCCCGGCCAGGAGGGCGCCCTCATTCCCGGAGAGGACTACACCGGCGTGGTGGGCGAGGACCTGTGCGCCCTCGGCCAGAGCTTTGCGCAGGTGTTGAACGAAGGGGTCGGCGCCGGTGAGATCGGGATGCTCGGCGGCACGCCGGGCAACGCCCTGACGCTCGGCTGGCAGCAGTGCACGGTCGGCGCCCTCGCCGATGGCGTCGAGCTGGTCAACCCGCCGGCCGACGAGAACTCGACCACCGGCGATACGTTCTGGGTGAACACCTTTGCCCTCGACGCGGTTCGTGGCCTGCTGACCACCAACCCCGAGATCGCCGGGTGGGTCTACGAGTACTCCGACGGGCTCTTCACCGCCCTGCAGGCGTACGACGAGCTGGGTATCCCGGTCGAAAACCTCACCGTGGCCCTGCGCACCGACGAGCAAACGCTGTTCTGCGACTGGGCGGAGCGCGGCGAGCCGACGTACAACATCTGGTACTCGGCCGGCGGCAACTTCCAGTCGCGCACCGCGGTCACCGCGGCGATGCTGGCGCTCAATGGCGCCGATGTGCCCGGTGAGATCGTGGTGCCCCACGTGATGCGTCAGGTGACCGAGGCCGACTGCGACCCGGATCGAGTCAACCCGGTCGTCTCCGGCACCTCGCTGGCGCCGGACGCCGCCCTGCAGGCCATGTACGGCGGGTAGAGAAGGCCATCCTGGAGGAGCGTCGATGACCGGCGAGCTGGTCCTCGAGATGGAGGGCGTGTCCCGCCAGTTCGGGGCGGTGCGGGCGCTGAGCAACGTCAGCTTCGACTGCCGCGCCGGAGAGGTCCATGCCCTCGTCGGCGAGAACGGCTCGGGGAAGTCGACGCTCCTCGGGATTGCCTCGGGTTTCGTCGACCCCGATCGGGGCACCGTCCGGATCGGGGGCAAGCCCCTGCGGCGGGACTCGCCGGCGTTGGCCCGCAAGCTGGGCCTGGCCATGGCGTATCAGGACGGCTCGTCGGTCAAGGCGGAGCCGGTGAAGAACAACCTGTATTACGCCGCCCCGCCGGAGCAGCGGCCGCCGTTCTGGCGCAGGAAGAGGTGGGCGCGGCGCGTGCTCGCCGAGTTCGACCTCGACCTCGAGCTGTTCCCCGACGCCCCGGCCGGGTTCCTCACCATGGCGGAGCGCCAGCTGTTCGAGGTGGCGAAAGCCCTGGTGACCCATCCCAAGGTGCTGCTGCTCGACGAGCCCACCACCGCCCTGGGCCCCGACGAGGTCGAGGCCCTGCACCGCACCGTCGTCGCCTGCCGCGACCGCGGCGTCGGCGTGGTCTACGTCAGTCATCGCCTTCCCGAAGTGCTGGAGGTGGCGGATCGCATCACGGTGCTCCGTGACGGGCAAGATCAGGGGACC
The DNA here is from genome assembly GCA_964347285.1 of uncultured Acidimicrobiia bacterium. GTDB lineage: Bacteria > Actinomycetota > Acidimicrobiia > Spongiisociales > JAOTWH01 > CAYFYE01. The sequence goes on along the minus strand of CAYFYE010000050.1, from coordinate 11,479 downwards.
TTCGACGCCAAGACGACGACCGAGCCGGAGCTGGTGGAGCGCATCGTCGGTCGCCCCTTCGAGGCGGCCTTCCCGCCCCCGAACCTCCGGGCCGAGGAAGCCGAGGAGGTGCTGGTGGTCGACGCCCTCCAGGGGCAGGCCTTCGGGCCGGTCACCTTCACACTGCACCGCGGCGAGATCGTCGGCATCGCCGGCGCCGAGGGCAACGGCCAGCCCGAGCTGTTCGACTGCTTGGCCGGCCGGGTTCCTCCCCGGGCCGGCCGGGTCGAGTGCGAGGGCAAGGAGCTGACCCTGATCTCCACCCACGAGGCGGTGGGAGCCGGGATCATGCTGCTCCCCGGGGATCGCAAACACGAGGCGCTGATGGGCGTCCTCGGCGTCAAGGTGAACGCCACCATCCAGTCTCTCGGCAGCTTCTCCCGGCTGGGGCTGCTGCGGCGGCGGGCGGAGCGATCGGCGGTCGGCAACCTCGTCGAGCAGCTGGAGATCCGCACGCCGTCGCTCGACCAGCCGGTCGAGTTCCTCTCCGGCGGCAACCAGCAGAAGGTCTCGGTCTCCCGGTCGTTCCTCAAGGAGCCGTCGGTGATCCTGGCCTACGAGCCGACGCAGGGGGTCGATATCGGCTCCCGCTTCGACATCTACAAGGCGCTGCGGGCTCGCGTCGACGCCGGGGCCGCCCTGCTGATCAAGTCGAGCGATCCCATCGAGCTGTCCGGGATGTGCGACCGGGTGCTGGTGATGTCGCGGGGCACGATCATCGAGGAGATCCCCGGAGACGAGCTGGACGAGGTGCGCATCGTCGAGGCCATCGTGCGCGGGCCGGGGATGTCGAAGGCGGCCCGGTCGCCCCTGGGGGTGGCCATGCCCAAGGCGCCGACGAGCCAAGAGGCGTCGTGACCGCCGAGGTCACTTCTACCCGCGTCGATCAGGCGAGGCAGCTCCTCCGCAAGATCCTGCGCAACGCCCGCGACAAGAACAAGTGGCGCAAGATCGTCAAGGTGCGCCTGTGGATGCCGGTGGCGCTCCAGGTGCTGCTGATCCTCGCCCTCCTCTGGTACACCAACGCCCGGTTTCCCGGGTTCATCAACCGGGCCAACATCTCCAACGTTCTCATCCTGGCCATGCCGCTGGCGCTGGCCGCCATCGCGCAGACCCACGCCATCCTCGTCGGCTACCTCGACCTCTCCGTGGGAGCGATGATCAGCTTCGGCGTCGTAGTCGGCTCGTTCCTCATCGGCGCCGACGCCTCCGTCGGGCAGATCCTGCTCGGTCTGCTGGCCATCCTCGGCTGCGGCCTCGGGCTGGGCCTGGTCAACGCCGGGCTGGTGCGGGGCGTCAAGATTCCGTCGCTCATCGCCACGCTGGCCACGCTGAGCATCCTCGACGGCATCTCGCTGACCATGCGGCCGACGGCCCAGGGGATCATCAGCGACGACCTGGTGTCGTTCCTCACCGCCCGCTGGGGACCGATCCCCATCGCCTTCATCCTCATCGTCCTCGGCGCCGGCCTGCTGGACGTGTGGCTGCACGCCTCCGGGTCGGGCCTGGAGCTGCGGGCGGTGGGCTTCGACGAGCGCTCGGCGAAGCGGGGCGGGATCCGTACCAACTGGGTGCGGGTGCGGGCGCTGCTGCTGTCGGCGGGCCTGGCTGCGGTGGCCTCGTACTTCGTCATGGCCCGCTCTCCGATCGGCAATGCCCAGATCGGGACTCCCTTCGCCCTCAACAGCATCACCGCCGCCGTCCTGGGAGGGGCGTCCCTGGCCGGGGGCCGGGCCACGTTCGTGGGGAGCACGGTGGCGGCGGTTCTGTTGGCCCTGATCATCACCGTGCTGCCGTTCCTGGGCCTGTCGCCCGACGACGGCTCGATGATCATCGGGCTGCTGGTGCTGGCCGGGATCATCCTCTTCCAGGTGGGGGACCTCAAGGAGCTGGTGAAGCGCAACTTCCGCCGGGCCCGCCGCCTGGTCCTCGGGAGCCGGGTGGCCGAGGGCGCCGAGATCCCCGCCTTCTACCCCGAGGGGACCGACTTCTCGGTGGCCCCCACGGGCCGCACCCTGATCAAGGGGGGGATCGTGTTGAGCCTCGACCCGCAGATCGGCGACGTCGTCGGCGGCGACGTGCTCATCGACGGGGAGAAGATCGTGGAGGTGGGCCCGGAACTGGAGGCGGCCGATGCCGACGTCATCGACGCCGCCGGCATGATCGTGATGCCCGGGTTCGTCGACACCCACCGCCACATCTGGGAGGGCCTGCTCAGAAACATCGGCACCGACGTTCCCCTGGAGGGACGAACGAGCTACATCTCCTTCGTCCTCCACAAGCTGGCACCGGCCTTCCGGCCCGAGGACGCCTACGTGGGCAACCTGGTGTCGGCCCTGGGCGCCATCGACGCCGGGGTGACCACGCTGCTCGACTGGTCCCACATCCAGGGTTCGCCGGCGCACACCGATGCCGTCATCCAGGCCCTGAACGACTCGGGCATGCGGGCCGTCTTCGCCTACGGGTTCCCGTGGTGGGGCAAGTGGGAGGAGCGCCAGCCCAGCTGGTTCGTGCGGGCCGCCACCGAGCACTTCTCCACCAAGGACCAGATGCTCACCCTGGCGCTGGCCGCCCCCGGCCCCGAGTTCACCGACTTCGAGGTCACCCGCGACCACTGGAAGCTGGCCCGGGAGGCCGATGCCCGCATCTCCACCCACGTCGGGGTGGGGACGTACGGACTCGACGGCAAGGTGCAGGCCTTCGGCGAGGCCGGGCTGCTGGGCCCGGACACCACCTACATCCACTGCACCACCCTCAACGACACCGAGATCCAGATGATCGTCGACACCGGCGGCACGGTGTCGCTGGCCTCGCCGGTGGAGATGATGATGGGCCACGGCATGCCCCCCATCCAGAAGTTCCTGGACCGGGGCCTGCCGCCCAGCCTCAGCGTGGACGTGGAGACCAACGTTCCCAACGACATGTTCAACCAGATGCGCTCGGTGCTGGCGCTGCAGCGCACCCAGGCGGCCGCCCAGGGCAAGGCGCCGATGACCGCCAAAGACGTGCTGGCGTGGGCCACCCGGGACGGGGCCAAGGCCAACGGCCTCGACGCCAAGGTGGGCACCCTCACCCCGGGAAAGCACGCCGACATCATCCTGCTGCGCACCGACCGGATGAACGTCACCCCGCTCAACGACCCGGCCACGGCCGTGGTGACCGGGATGGACACCGGCAACGTCGACACCGTGCTCATCGCCGGCCGGGTCATGAAGCGCCACGGCGAGTTGCAGCACGTCGATTGGCCCTCGGTGCGCCGGACGGCCGAAGAAGGGCGCGACCACGTGATCGCCAAGTCCGGGTTCAAGGTCCCGAAGATCTAGGGTGCGGCCGCCCCGGCCGCACGGCGAACCCCACGGCCCGGGCAGCTCGGCCCGCATACTCGACGCTCGACCACGAGCCATGGAGGCCCGTAGTGTGAGCGAATGACCGGCTACGCCGACGCCGTCGGGACCCGCATCGCCTACGACACGGTCGGGGAGGGTCCCGACCTCGTCTTCCTGCACGCCGGGATCGCCGATCGCACCATGTGGAAGCCGCAGGTGGCGGCCTTCCGGGACCGCTTCCGGTGCACCACGCCCGACGCCCGGGGGTTCGGGGACACCCCGATCGGCACCGAGCCGTTCTCCAGACGCGACGACCTGGCCGCGGTGTTGGATGCGGTCGGGGCGACGGCCGCCTCGATCGTCGGATGTTCGATCGGGGCCGGGTTCGCCCTCGACTTCGCCATCGAGCGGCCGGAGCGGGTCGAGAAGCTGGTCCTGGCCGGGGTCACTCCGGTGGGTTTCGACTACCCCGACGACCCCCTGCTCGAAGAGACCTGGGCCGGCGTCGAGGCCGCCGTTTCCCGGGGCGACTTCGAGGAGGCCGGCCGGCTCGAGGCCCGGGCCTGGGTGGACGGACCGGGCCGCCCGGAGGGATCGGCGCCGCAGTGGCTGCGCGACAAGGTGGTGGCCTGGTCGGTTCCGATCAACCGGGTCGAGGACTGGGGGGACTCGCGGCAACTGGACCCGCCGGCCATGGAGCGGCTCGGCGAGGTGGCCGTCCCCACACTGGTGATCGTGGGCACCGAAGACGCCGAGGTGGTGATCGCCGGCTGCCGGGCCACGGCCCGGGGCATCGCCGGCGCCGAGCTGGTGGAACTGGAAGGGACCGCCCACCTTCCCAACCTGGAGGTGACCGACGCGTTCAACGGGGCGCTGGCCGCGTTCCTCGGCTGACCGCGGCCTGAGTAGTGACCGGGCGGTGCCGGGCCGGCCGAGTAAGTTGGGCTACAGAGGCGACGGATGAGCACCGAGCAGTTCCCGGTGGAGCCTCCGGCGGGGCTCCTCGCTTGGAGCAGGGATGGCGCCGACTACCTCGCCGGGCGCTATCGCATCTCGCTGCTCGAGCCCAGCCGATGGGAGATCAGCTACCGGGGCGATCCCATCGACCACGACCCGAGCCTCAGGGCGTCCTTCCGCATCGCCGAGCTGCACTGGCGCAAGGAGCTGCGCAAGCGGGACGCCATCGCCTGGGGAGCGCTCATCGTCGGCGCCACGGCGGCAGGCGCCATCGCCAACGCCGTGTTGGGAGTAGGGAACATCCCCTGGTACCTCGTGATGATCGTGCTCGTCTGGGTGGCGGTGTCGGCCCTGGTGAGGATGGTGAGTGCCCTCACCGACAACCCCAGGGACCCGTACCGCCGCCGCATGCCCTGGGAGCGGCGGGGCCGGGTGCGCCGCGCCGCAGCGGAGCGCGTCGACCGGCTGCTCGACCGGGTCACCGACCTGTCACCGTCGGCCCCACGTACGGACAGCGACGTGCGCCGGCTGCCGCCACCGTGAGACCCGTGCCACACAGATTTCGTGCTTGTGCGGCGGCACCGGCGATCTAGCATTTCCCGGCGAAGGGGGGTGCTACATGCTCGTTCCGGTGATCCTCGCCGTGGGGGTCGTTGCCGTTTCCGTCTTTGCGAGGTGGGCGTATCGCCGCTGGAACGAGGTCGACAGCTTCCACGAGCGGGAGCACCAGGATCCGCCGGTGTTCGACGCCGGCGACTGGCTCGGCGGCGGGCGCATCTAGCGACCCGGCTCTCTCCGGGAACGGCCCTCGACCGGCAATCGTCGCGGGTGAGCGCGCCTAGCCGGGGTGAGCCCCCCTAGCCTGCGTCCCCCCGACCCGAGGAGCCGCCGTGAAGCACCGCCCCGCCGAATTCATCGAGTGGACCCCCGCCCCCGCCGAGCACTTCACCGGGGAGGTGTGGTTCGGGCCGCTGTCTCACGAGTGGGAGGACGGGCTCAACGCGTTGGCGGTCCACTTCAGCCCGGGGCCCGCACCGCGGCGCTGGCGGCCTTCCTCGGCTGACCGCGGCCCGGGTGGTGACCGGGCGGTGCTGGGCCGCCGTCCCTGCCTCAAGAACGTCCAGAATCGGAGCCGTCAGCGCTAAGGAGGAGCTGCGTGAAGTCCCATCGCCGAGAACTGTGGTTCGAGACGCCCACCCGGAGGGCCTTCGTCAACATCACCCCCGACGTCGAAGAGACGGTGCGGGAGAGCGGCGTGCAGGAGGGCTTCGTCCTCGTCAACGCCATGCACATCACCGCCAGCGTCTTCATCAACGACGACGAGCCGGGCCTGCACCACGACTTCGAGGTGTTCCTGGAGGGTCTGGTCCCCCACGAGCCGATCTCCGTCTACCACCACAACCGCACCGGGGAGGACAACGGCGACGCCCACCTGAAGCGCCAGCTGTTCGGGCGCGAAGTGGTGGTGGCGATCACCGAGGGGCGGCTCGACTTCGGCCCCTGGGAGCAGATCTTTTACGGGGAGTTCGACGGCCGCCGCCGCAAGCGGGTGCTCGTCAAGGTGATCGGCGACTAGGCGGACCGGCGAGCCGGCGGGTGTCGGGTGCCGGCCGCTGAGGTCTCGGATCTCGCCATCTCCGGTACCTCCGCTGCGCTTCGGCTCGAGGGGCCGAAGATGAGGGACGGCTCTGCTACCTCAGAGCGACTCCTCCCAGTAGAACCCGGCGACTCGCTCCGGGCGGAGGACGGCGACCTCCTGGGTGGTGATCAGCGGGCGAGCGATCCATTCGTCCGCCCTGGTGCCGGTGTAGTAGCGGCGGCGCATTGCCGTGACCACCGGTGTGATGTCTTCGTCCGCGAAGGAGATGGGTCCCTCGACGTTCGCATATCGCTCCACGGTGTGGTCGTCGCCGTACTCCTCGGACCGCACGGTGAGGGTGGCCCATCCCGTGCGCTGTATCGCCCGGCCGTGGACGGAGTCCCGGGCCGTCACGATCCGGACGTCGCCGTCGACGTAGTCGTACCAAATCGGTGAGGCGATCGGGCCGCGCCCCTCCCGGCTCGCCGAGAGCACGGCGACGTGGGGGAGCTGCAGGTACTGGTCCACCTCCTCGGGCGTCATCCTGGGCATCGAGTCGGCTCCTTTCGTGGCAGGTCTCGCCGGGGCGGCGAGTTCTCTGGGGCCCGGTCACGACCGGGGTACGGACGGATGCCGACGGCCCGGCCGAACCGCATCCGGCTCTGCGTCCGGCCCGATCGGCACGCCCACCGTAGTCCGGCACCGCGGCCCTTCCCTAGAACCCGGTCCGCTCCACGACGGTGCGGTCCTCGGCGAAACGGGTGGAGCGGAGGTCGGAGATCTCCAGGGCGCTTGTCGATTCCCTGAGGGCGAGATCGGCCACGACTTGCCCCACCGCCGGGGCGTGCATGAGGCCGGTGCCGGAGAACCCGGCCGCGGTGAGCAGGCCGGGCCTGGTGATCTCGAGCACCGGCTGATAGTCCAGCGTCCCCGGATACAGGCCGGCCCAGCCGTCGACGACGGCACAGGTCTCGTCGACGATCCCGAAGGAGCGGGCGGCGGCTCGGCGAACCTCGGCCGACCAGGCTTCCGACAAAGTCCGGTCGTAGCGGAACGGATCGACCGGATCGTCCCGCCCCAGGAAGCCGCCGACCAGCGCCCGCCCTTCGCCGTCGGGGCGCATGTGGACCTGGTCGTCGAGGTCGATCAGCCACGGGGTGTCGTCGGGCACCGGGCTATGGGGACGGACCACCAGCAGCTCGTGGCGGCGGGAGAGGAACGGGATGTCGAGTCCGGCCAGGGCGGCGATCTCGCCGGCGTTGGGTCCGGCCGCATTGACCACGTGGTCGGCCGTGTAGTTGCCCCCGGGCGTCCCCACCCCGCTGACCCGCTCGCCGTCGAAGAGGAGGCGGTCGACCCGGGCTCCGACCTCGATGAGGCCGCCCCGAGCCTCGACGGCCCGCACGTATCCCTGGATGACCCGGTGCTGATCCAGGTAGCCGCCGGTCTCGCAGAAGCTTCCGGTCTCGAACGTCAGGCTGCGGAGATGGGGCCATCGTTTCCCGATGTCCTTGCGGGTGAGCAGGTCGCAGTGCACGCCGAGGGTCGCCAGCCATTCGGCTTGCGATCGCAGCTCGGCGGCCCGCTCCTCGTCGGAGGTCAGGAACAGATGGCCGGTCTGCCGGTAGCCGGGGTCGACGCCGAACTCGGCGGCGAAGCCGGTCCAGGTGGGCAGGCTGAGCTGAGTGAGGACGACGTTGGTCCGGGATCCGTGCGCCAGCCGGACGCCTCCTCCGGTCTTGGTCGACTCGCCGGCACCGGGAAGGGAGCGCTCGACGATTCGCACCGAGGCCCCTTCCCGGAGGAGGGCATGGGCGCCGGCCAGGCCGATGATGCCGGCGCCGACGATGAGGGCATCGGTGGCCTCACCGGCCGGGCTCCGGATGCCGGCGTCGGTCATGGCGCCGAACCTACCCGGCTGAGGGTGGGACCCGGCGGCGGGTGGCCTGGGGGGCAGCGGTGTGGCCACGGCTCCAGTCGCCGGGTGGAGGAAGGACCGAAAGTCCCTACTGGCGGAGGGAACGGCGTGTCACGCTGCGCGGTACCGGGGGCGTGAGTGATCCGGCCGGTGCCAGTTCAAAAGGGGGCGAAGACGTGCTCGACGACGACATGATCGACGACCTGGAGAGCAGTCGGGACCGACAGCACGAGGCCTGGCTGAGCCTGGGCTTTCCCTGCTGTCCGAGCTGCGGGGCGCGGCTCAGGAGAGCCCGCGGGTTCGGCGATGCCTGCTCGATGCGAGACGCGCTGACGGCGATTGCTGCCGAGCTCGCCGAGCTCGGCGTGTCCTTCGGTCGGCGGCGGCCTCGCCGATCCGGGGCCTAGCGGGTGGCGGGCTGTCGTTGCGGGTCGCCGCGGTGGGGGACCGTGTGGAATGCGGGCTCTGGACCTGGCTCAGCACCAGATCGGCCGGGATGGGTGTTCGCTCGAGGCGATCGCGGTGCCGATCAAGGCGGTGCCGTGGGTGATTGCCCCGACTCGCCAACGGTCGCTGAGCCACCGTCGGAGGACTGCGCTTTGGTCAGGGCGCCAATCTTCCGATTACTTCCATCCTCGCGATCTTGCCATCCACGATGACGGCCTCGATCCTTTCGCCCTTCACCGGCCCAGGGGTTCCGGTGAGAACACTGTCGAAGGTGACGGTGTCGTCGGAGACCTGGTGGTCGGCGCATTCCATCGTGAAGCGGCTTTCCAGACCTCGTGGGCGTTCCGGATCTCCGCCCTCCCTTCGTAGGTGTTGCCTCCAAACGACTCTTGAGCGTCAGCGGCGTCGAGGGCCATATACGCCTCGAGATCCTGGGCGTTCCACGTCGCCGCCCACTCCTCGAACACGGCGGTTGGGTCGGACGTGGTCGTGTCTCCAGCGCCATCGTCACCCCCACATGCGGCCCCAATCAAGGGCATTCCCGGGAGCACGATGAAACCTGTGCATCTCTTCATCGTGCGCGTCTCCCCCTTCTCCCGCTGCGTTTCGGTTTCCACCGACACGTCCTAGGCCTACAGAGGACCGGGGGCTTGGGTCGAGGGCATGTGGCCGGGATCAACGTCCCGGGCGGCCGGATGCGAGGAGGGTGTGCCCTCTCGCCGTCCCGTTGACACTCGAGGAGGGTGATGTCTTCGGGTCCTCAGGCCGGGGTGGAGCCGCCCGGGTACCGGAGATGGTCTTGAGGAATCGGTGCGGCACCAACTCGGCCCGCATCTGAATCAGTTAGGCGCCGGCTCGCCGGGCAGGCTCCATCGTTCATAGACTGCATGAACGTTGGTCATGTTGATTGACCAATGACCGCGTAGAGTGCACACTGTGGGTCAAGATCCCGGGGGGAAGAGGGGACTCGCCATGCTCCGAGTCATGGTTGAGGCGGTCCGATCGTGGAGCGTTCCGAGGGTCGCCCCGGCGACCCAAGAGCTCGCCCCGGCGACCCGAAAGCCTGTGGCCCCGTCGAGTGGTCCCTGCGGACGCCAACCCATGGTCCAGGCCCTTCGCCTCTTCCGCCGGGCCGGTGGCGCCGGCCAAAGCGATCGGTTGGCGTTTGTAGGCGGGCAACGCACAGGGAGGTTGGCGGCGTTTCCGACGGTCGGTGTCAGCCGGGCAGCCGGAGCGTTCGTTGCATCTCTAGTGATGCTCTTCGCTCTCGGCTCCCCGGTCGCGGCCGACGAGGTGGGGCTGGTGAACAACGCCACCGGTGAGTGGCACCTCAGAGACGATGGCGGCAGCGTCGCCTCGTTCTACTACGGGGATCCGGGTGATTTCCCCTTTGTCGGGGACTGGGACTGCGACGGCGATGACACGTCCGGCTTGTATCGCCAATCGGATGGATTCGCCTATCTGAGGAATGCCAATACCCAAGGCGTCGCCGATGTCAGGTTCTTCTTCGGAGACCCGGGTGATGTGCCGATTCCGGGAGATTTCGATGGGGACGGCTGCGACACACTTTCACTGTATCGACCGGCGACCCAGCAGTTCTTCATCATCAACACCCTGGGGGCGAATGAAGGTGGGTTGGGTGCCGCCGAGTTCAGCTTCGTGTTCGGCAACCCCGGCGACAAGCCGGTGGTGGGCGACTGGGACGGCGACGGCATCGACGAGGTGGGACTGCATCGCGAGTCCACCGGGTTCTTCTACTGGCGCAACACGCTCGATACGGGAATAGCCAGCGGTGAGATCTTTTTCGGAGATCCCGGTGACCGGTTCGTCTCGGGAGACTGGGGGATCATCGACGGCGCTGACACCCCTGCCATCTTCCGTCCTTCCGATCTGGCCTTCTACTTCCGCCACACGCTCACTCAAGGAATCGCCGACTCCCGGTTCGTCTTGCCCGGAGCACAGTCCAATTGGCTGCCGGTATCGGGTGAGTTCGGCAACCTCACAGACGGTAAGCCGCAGTTTCTGGAGGATGACCCCTTGGGATTAGTGGTTGCCGCACGAGACATGCGCAGACACACCGTGGGCGACGACCATTTCGGGGTGTGGATCTGCGACGTCCCTTCCGGGGACGAGCCGATCACCCACGGTGAGATAATCGCCGAACTCAATGCGACAGTAGTCCCATACTTCGAAGCGTTGTCGGGAGGGCTCTATCGGCCGACCTTCACGGGCGGCGGTTCGGTTTCATCACCAGATTGGGACGCATGCGTCGTGGATGTCATCTCCGAAGCAGACAACTCGACCGAAGCTGCCTTGATCGTCACCGATGACAATCTGTCGGGTTTCGCATCTTCCGAATCACAACTGGAGAGCTTCGGGTTCCCGCCGCCGCCGACGACGTTTCCCGACAATGAGCGGTACGCGGTCGTGGGGACCGTGTCGCTCTACTTCTTCCCGAGCACCGTGCCACACGAGATCGGCCACACACTGCACTGGCCGCACTCTCATTCAGGCACGACTGAGAACGAGTACGACAACCCCATCGACATGATGAGTGGCAACCTGTGGGTCAACGGCCTGGAGGCGTCGGTCGTCTACGCAACTCCGGCTTTCAACCTCTACCAGGCAGGCTGGATCGACCCGACCGACGTCTTCGTTTGGGATGGCGAGACGTCGGAGCTGCTGCTGGTTCCCCCCGACTCGACCGGTACCCAGATGGTCGTTATCCCAACAGGGACGCCCGAAGTCTTCTACACCGCCGGGGCTCGTGTGTCCTCTGAGGTGGATCCGATCCCCCTTTCGTACGAGGGGGTAGAGGTTTACCTTGTGGACCAGGCCTGTGTACCCGGCTGCCCCGGCATCTGGCGAGAATTCAGGCAGTACCCTCCGAGTCCTTTTGCGACTGCCCACGTCCTGAAGCCGGGTGACTCGATTGAGGTCGAGGGTGTCAGCCTGACCGTTGTGGCGCGCGAAGGATCCGGCTTCCGGGTTCGGGTCGGCTAGCGCTTCCGGCACCTGAGAATCCGGCACCAGCGGGTACCGCTGAAGCCTTGGGGGAGGAGAACGAGGCAGCCAACTGGATCATGGGGTCCCCGTGTCCTCTGGTCGGCGCGTGTCCGGATCGCCGACAATGAGCGATAGCGCCCGGTCACAGAGGAGCCGAACGAATCCTGTTTGGATGTCAAGGGGTTTGTGGGCACGGGTGATCGCCTC
>CAYFYE010000049.1:0-18479 GCA_964347285.1 uncultured Acidimicrobiia bacterium | reverse complement strand
CCGACGTGATCTCGCGCTCCTCGGCGATGAACGTCGAGTACACGACCCAATCCACAACGGCGGCCCACTGGCTGTCGTTGGCCGGATAGACCGGACCCAGCGGTTCCTTGGAGAAGGTCAGCGCCGGGATGACCAGATCCTCGGAGAAGTCGGCCGGCTCGGCCGTCGCCTTCCGGGAGGCCAGCTGCGACTTGTCCGTGGTGGCGATGTCGCAGGCGCCCGATTGGAGGGCATTCATGTAGCCGTCGGCGTCGGCGAAGGTTTCGACCGAAGCACCCTGGATATTTGCCGTCTCGATGAGGACCTGGATGTTCAGCTCGGACGTGGTGCCCTCGATCGTGCAGAACCGGGCTCCGGCGAAGTCTTCCACACTGGACGTTTCATCGAAGCCGTCCGATACCTTGGCCATGACGCCCTGGCCGTCGTAGAAGGTCGTCGGCCCGTAATCGCCCCATTGGACGTCACGGGTCTGGGTGAACGTCGTGTTGCGTATCAGCACGTCCACTTCGCCGGTCTGAAGCACGGTGCCCCGATCGGCCGCCTCGGTGGGACGGAACTGCACGGCACTGGCGTCGCCGAGCACGGCCGCAGCTATTGCCCGGCAGTAGTCGACGTCGAAGCCGCTGAAGCTGCCGTCGGGCTCCTGGAACCCGAAGCCGGGCACGGTGTTGTTGACCCCGCAGATCAGCTCGCCCCTGGCCTGCACGGCGTCGAGAATTGCTCCCTCGGCCTGGGCGACTTCGCCGGTCGTCTCTTCCGGCGCAGGTGCCGCCGTCGTTTCGGTGGGTTCCTCGCCGGCCGCCGTCGTCGTGGTTTCTGCCGTGTCGCCACAGGCAGCGGCCACGAGAACCAGCACCGCCAACAGGGCCAGAAGTCTCTTGGTCATGCCATTCCTCCCATTTGTTCGCCGGGATTTGCGGCCGGGGGCCGCCAAGCTGCCGACAAGCTAGTTGTCGGGAGACGCCGATTACAAACGGTCACCTGACGCGGATGGAAGCTCCAGGAAGGCCGGCAGGTCTTCCTTCAGACGCCCTGGGCGTGTATGACGACCCGGCGTTCGCGGGCCTGGTCGAGTTCGGCAAAGAGGATCCGCTGGAAGCGCCCCAGGAGGACCTCCCCCTCCACCACCGGGATCGTGACCGAGACGGTTCCGACGAGAAGCTGGCGGACGTGAGCCGGGCCGTTGATGTACTCGTCTTCTTGGAGGTTCTCGGTACGCAACTCGTGGTCGTCGTGCTCGTAATAGCGGTCGATGGGCACCGTCTCCTCGATGGTGCGTCGGAAATCGTTGAGGAACCCGGTCTCGGACTCATTCACGACGACGGTCGTGGTGGTGTGGGGCGTGGAGACGGTGACCTGACCGTGGCGGACCCCGGAGCGGCCGACGGTCTCCCTGGCCAGCTCGGTGAGGTCCCAGAACTCGTTGCGCGCCGATGTGTCGAAGTGCACCACCTCGGTCAGGATGGGCGGATTGGTGGAGTGAGCCAAGGTGGTCAACCGTCCCTCGGGACGGCGCGTCGCCCGGCGAAAAGAGGTTTGTTCAGTCAAAGCGAAGACCTTCAAGCGGTGACGGCGGCAGGTTAGTCGAGGCTTTGCCGAAGCCGGGCTTCATCGGGACTGGTCGTCGAGCCTGAGGGGCGACGGTCCGGGCTCCGTTCGCTAGCGTCGGTCGGAGCCGGTGGTGCGCCCCGGGAGGGGGCCGGCGTGGACTCGCTGAGTGAGCCTTCTTGTGCACATAGCGTTCTTGAATCCCCAAGGGAACTTCGACCCATCCGACACCGGGTGGACCGAGCATCCGGACTTCGGCGGACAGTTGGTGTACGTCAAGGAGACCGCGTTGGCCCTGGGCGGGGCCGGTTACCGGGTCGACATCCTGACCCGCTTGATCGTCGATCCCGCCTGGGCGGCGTTTGCCGGGGACACCGACGGTTACCCCGAGCAGCCCCGGGTGCGGATCCTCCGCTTCCCTTGCGGGCCGCCGGGCTTCCTCCCCAAGGAGCAGCTCTGGCCCCACCTCGAGGAGTGGGTGGACCGGATCCTCGAGTACTACGACCGGACCGCAGATTTCCCTGAGGTCATCACCGGGCACTACGCCGATGGAGGGTTGGCGGCTGCCCTCATCGGGGCGCGCCGGGGCATACCTTATACGTTCACCGGACACAGCCTCGGCGCCCAGAAGATGGACAAGCTGATCGAGGGACGAGAGGACTTCCCGGAGGTCGTCCGCCGCTACCAATTCGACCGCCGGCTCGCCGCGGAGCGCATCGCAGTGGAGGGGGCGAGCCGCATCATCGTCAGCACCCGCCAGGAGCGATTCCACCAGTACGGGCACCGTCTCTACCGGGGAGCCGTGGACCCCCGCGACGATCGCAAATTCGCGGTGGTCCCGCCCGGAGTCAACCTCGAGGTCTTTGCGGCCGACCGGGAGAGTCCGGTGGAGGGGGAGGTGGCTGCCCGGGTGGAAGCGGCGCTGGAACGGGACGTACCGGCCGACCGCCACGTCCTGCCCCTGGTCGTCTGCTCGAGCCGTCTCGACCGGAAGAAGAATCACCTGGGACTGGTGGGAGCCTGGGTGGTCAGCGACGAGCTGCGCCGGTCGGCCAACCTGGCCATCGTGGTGCGGGGGTCATCGGACCCACTGCGACGCTGGAGAGAGGACTTCCAGGGCGAGGAGCAGGCCATCCTTCGCGACATCGTCGAGCTCATGGACTCGGCGGATCTGAGCGGCTGCGTCACGGCGTTCGAGCTCACCGGTCAGGACGAACTGGCCGCCTGCTACCGCCACCTGGCCCGCCACCGGCGCGGCATCTTTGCCCTCACTGCCACCTTCGAGCCGTTCGGCCTCGGCCCTCTCGAGGCCATGGCGTCCGGGCTTCCGGCGGTGGTGACCCAAAACGGCGGACCCAGCGAGAGCCTCAGGGACGAAGAGGGGCAATACGGGCTCCTGGTGGATCCGGATGACCCGGATTCGGTCGCCGCCGCGCTCACCCGGCTGGCCGGCGATGACGACCTGTGGCGGGCCATGCAGGGCGCCGGAAGTCGCCGAATAACAGACCGTTACACCTGGACACGAACCGCGGCAGGCTATATGGGCGTGTTCGAGGAGCTCGCCCATGACGTCGGCCCACCGGAGGTGGGCCTCCGGCCTCCGAACGGTGAGGGCGGTGTGGAATGGCTGGAGAAGCTCTATTTTGGCGACGGGGCCGGTGCCGGGAACGGCCGGCGAGGTGAGGCATGATCGGAGACAAACTCGTCATCGAGCCCAAGCACCGGCGAGCCGCAGCGCAGATCGTCCGGCTGATCGAACCGAGGATCGCCGACGGCTCCGGGGTCTTGACGTTGACCGTGGCCGGCGAGTCGGGCAGCGGGAAATCCGAGACAGCCCAGGCGCTGTCGGATCGGTTGACCGAGGATGGCATCAGCACCGTCGTCCTTCAGCAGGACGACTACTTCATCCTGCCGCCGAAGAGCAACCATCGAGCCCGAATGGAAGACATCGGCTGGGTTGGGCCGGGCGAGGTCCGATTGGATCTCCTGGACGCTCACCTGGAGGCGGCGCTCTCGGGGGCCGAGGAGATCTCCAAGCCCCTGGTGATCTACGACGACGATCGGATCGTCGAGGAAACCGTCTCGCTGGACGGGGTGCGCGTCGTCATCGCCGAGGGCACGTACACAACGGCGCTCGACCACGCCCACGTCCGTGTCTTCATCGACCTCACCTTTCACCAGACCAAGAGGGCGCGACTGGAGCGGGCCCGAGAGGAGCAGGACACTTTCCTGGAGGAGGTCCTCGAGATCGAGCACCGGATCATCTCGGGCCACAAGGGGCGGGCCGACCTGATCATCGACTCCGGGTTCGAAGTGCGCTCCGTGTGAGGCGCTTCGGTCAGTCGGCAACGAGCCCGTCGAACAGGAGCCCCAGCATGGTGTCGCCGACCGTGTGGAAGTCGGCTTTGGGCTCCGGGCTGCGCAAGAGCTGGCGGGCGGCCGCCATCACCAGGGCGTTGACCAACTCGGCGGTGGCATCCGGGGAGACATCGCGGAACTCACCGGTGTCGGCGCCCCGGACGCAGGTCTGGCGAATGGCTTCGGTGAGCCGGCGATGGACGGCGGCGATGGCCGCCTGGGCGCGGGGCGACAGACTGGCGCCTTCCCGCATCAGCAGGGTCCCGAGGTTGTCCTGGTTGGACACGAACTCGAGGTGTCGCAACAGGAGCTCGCCGAGCCGTTCCCGGGCGGTCAAGCCCTCGGGGAGTCCGTCGACGATGCCGTCGACGACGGCCGGGAGCGTCTCCTCCACCAAGGTGATCAGCACGGCTTCCTTGTCCGGGAAATACTCGTACAGCGTCGTGCGTCCGATTCCGACTTCGGCGGCGATATCGGCCAGCGAGGTGGCTCCGTAGCCCTGCTCCAGGAACAATTCGGCGGCTGCGTCGAGCACCTGGCGCCTGGTCAGGGTCTTGTGAGCGGTGATGCTTTCGGCACGAATCCGTGGCATGGGATGTGGGCCGAGTCTACCGAGCCGGACCGAATCGACGGCGGGCCGCCAACTACCATCGGCCGGGAGGTCATCCGATGCCGGCAGACATCATCGTCGGCGCCCAGTGGGGAGACGAGGGCAAGGGCAAGATCACCGACCTCCTCTCCGAAAGGGCCGACGTCGTCGTTCGCTACCAGGGCGGAAACAACGCCGGGCACACCGTGGTGGTCGGCCGCGATCACTTCGCGCTCACGCTGATTCCCAGCGGAGTGCTCTATCCGCAGGTGACTCCCGTGATCGGGAATGGATGCGTCGTCGACCCGGGGGTACTGCTCGCCGAGATGGATTCCTTGGCGGAGCGAGGCGTGGATGCCTCGCGGCTGCGAGTGTCGGCCAACGCCCACCTGATCATGCCCTACCACCGCAGGCTGGACTCGGTGATGGAGCGGTACCTGGGTCGACAACAAATCGGCACTACTCGCAAGGGCATCGGTCCCGCCTACGCCGACAAGGTCGGTCGTCAGGGAATCCGGGTCCAGGACTTGTTCGATCCCAAGATCTTTCGCAACAAGCTCGACGCCGCCCTCAAAGAGAAGAACAAGGTCCTGACCAAGGTGTACAACCAGCTTCCGATGGAGGCCGAGCCCATCGTTGAGGAGTATCTCGGCTACGCCGATCGCCTCCTCGATCACGTCACCGACACTTCACTGCTGATCTGGCGGGCCGTTCGGGAGGGCCAGAATGTCCTTTTCGAGGGGGCCCAGGGGCCGCTGCTCGATATCGATCACGGCACCTATCCGTTCGTCACATCGTCCAACCCCACATCCGGAGGAGGGCTGATCGGTACCGGAATCGGGCCGGGCGACATCGATCGAGTCATCGGAGTAACCAAGGCGTACATCTCGCGGGTGGGCAGCGGTCCGTTCCCGACCGAGCTGTCCGATGAGGTCGGCGACAGGATGGTGACCGTCGGCGGCGAGTTCGGGACGGTCACCGGCCGCCGCCGCAGATGCGGCTGGCTCGATGCGGTGGCGCTGCAATATGCGGTGCGAGTGAACGGCCTCACCGAGATCGCCCTCACCAAGCTCGACGTTCTCTCCGAGTTCCCCGTCCTCAGGGTGGCCGTCGCCTACGACTCGCTGGGAGAGCGCTACGACGACTTCCCCAGACAGCAGAGGGTGCTCTACAACTGTCAGCCCGTCTATGAGGAGCTCCCCGGATGGGAGCAAGACCTCTCGACGGTACGCAGCTTCGAGGATCTGCCCAAGCAGGCGCAGCAGTACGTGGAGCAGGTCGAGCAGCGCGCCGGCGTGCCGGTGACGATGGTGTCAGTCGGGGCCGAGCGGGATGCCACGCTGGTGCGCACGTGATCCCTCGCTATGCCCTGCCGAAGATGGCCGCTGTATGGAGCGAGGAGCGCAAGCTGACCCTCTGGCACGAGATCGAGGCCCTGGTCCTCGAGGCCTGGGCCGAGCTGGAAATCGCTCCTATCGAGGCGGCCACCGCGGTGCGGAGGGCATCCGTGGACGTGGACACCTGGCGGGCCCGGGAGCAGGAGACCGGTCACGAACTGGCCGCCTTCGTTGACGTGCTGGCCGAGGCCGCCGGTTCTCAAGGCCGGTGGGCCCACTACGGCCTCACCTCCAGCGACGTCATGGATACCGCATTGGCCGTCCAGCTGCGCGACGCCACCGATCTGCTGATGGGCAAAGCGAGCACTCTGTTCGAGACGCTCAAGCGGCGGGCCATCGAGCACCGGAATACGGTCATGGTGGGCCGGACCCACGGCGTGTGGGCCGAGCCGACGACGTTCGGGGTGAAGCTGGCGGGCTGGGCGTTCGAGATCGCCCGGGCTCACGAGCGCCTCAACCGGGCCCGCGCCACGGTGGCGGTCGGCAAGATCAGCGGAGCGGTGGGAACCTATGCCAACGTGCCTCCGTCCGTCGAAGAGCGCGTCTGCGCCGCTCTGGGACTGGCCGCCGATCCGGCATCCACCCAGGTCGTGAGCCGGGACCGTCATGCCGAATACCTGGCAACGCTGGCTCTGATCGGAGCCTCGCTCGAGCGCTTTGCCACTGAGATCCGCCACCTGCAGCGCTCGGAGGCGGCCGAGGTCCGCGAGGCGTTCGCCGAGCGGCAAAAAGGGTCGTCGGCCATGCCGCACAAGCGCAACCCCATTCTGTCCGAGAACGTCACCGGCCTGGCCCGGCTGCTCCGGGGCTATGCGCTGGCGGGGTTCGAGGACGTGGCGCTCTGGGGCGAGCGTGACATCAGTCACTCCTCCGTGGAGCGGGTGGCGCTGCCCGATGCCTCGTACGTGCTCGATTTCGCCCTGACCCGCATGGCCGCGATCGTCGGAGAGCTCATCGTCGATTCGGAGCGCATGCTGGCCAACCTGGCCGCCACGAGGGGCTTGGTGTTCAGCGAAGCCGTGCTGCTGGCCCTCGTCGAAGAAGGTCTCTCGCGTGATCAGGCTTATCGGCTCGTGCAGCGCAATGCACTCCAGGCTCTCGATGAAGGCATGCACCTGGGCGATGCGCTGGAAGCCGACTCCGACATCCCGCTCGATCCCAAGGTGATCGAGGCCGCCTTCGATCCCCATCGGGCCGTGGACAACGTCGGGGTCATCTTCGAGCGTCTGGAGCAGGTCGAACTGGGCTGAGCCCCACGCCGGCTCAGGTCAGATGCTTCACAAACCACGTGTGGACCGGCGCCAGCCTCTCGAGCCGGTCGGCACACCAGCCCACGAAGCGAGGGGTCTCGTACACCTTGGGGACGTCGTGCTCCGACCAGACGTGGAACCCGGCATGGCGCAGCAGCTCTGCCCGGGGATGGTCTGTGGGGTAGCCCTTGGGAAGGCTGCGGTACTTGGGCTCGCTGATCCCCGATCTTCGTCCCTTGGTGATCAGGGTCACGGCCCTTGCCAGGGCCGCGCCCGACCGTGAATCGTCGACGGCGGCCCGGTACCGCTCCAGGCTCTCCTTCTCGAGTCCATGCATTCCCGCCCCGAAGCCGATGCGATCGGGATGAAGGCCCATCCAGAAGCCCGGTGCCCGCATGCGGTCGCCTCCCTCCCAGAAGGTGAATGCCAGGTGGGTCTTGTAGGGGGTCTTGTCCTTGGAGAACCTGGTATCGCGATTGATCCGCATGATCGAGCCGTTGACCCGAGGATCGGCGACGAGGTGTTTGGAGATTCGCCGGTGCAGCTGTCCGCCCAGGGCGTCTACGAAGGTCTTGGCCGGCTCGAGCAGCGCCTCTTCGTAGACGGGACGGTGCTCCTCGAAGTAGATCCGGGTGTTGTCGGCGGCGAGGCCCTCGAGAAAATCCAAGCCTTCGGCCGGGAAGCCGCGGAAGGTGTCGGTCATCTCCCTCTCCTTATGGTTCGGCTCGAGCCTACGTTGCCCAAACGGCCCCGGGAAGGGGGTGGGGGGCAAAGCATGAGCCGCGCCTCAGATACGACCCCCGGACCGGGCCCTTTTCGGATCGACCTGCTCGGCGGCGAGCACCCCCTCCACCGATAGCGACAGGGCCGCCATGCCCTCGACGTTCTCCGGATGGAGGAGAAAGTCCAGCTCGACGGTGTTCTCGTCCAGCACCTTGAACCGGACGTCCGAAGCAGCCTGGTCGAGACGGCCGGCAATGTCGACGATGCCGGCCACGTTGGCTCCTCGCCGCATCGTGACGGCAAACGGGACGCACTCCCGGATCAGCCGGTTCTGGATGTAGCGCTCGATGAGTGCCAGTCCGTACAGCACGACCAGGCCGATGACCGTGGCGGAAACGGCGGCCATCAGTTCCCCGGCCCCGGCGGCCAGGCCGATTGCGGCCACGGCCCACAGGCCGGCGGCGGTGGTCAGACCTCTCACCGAGGCGCCCTGGCGGAAGATGGCTCCGGCTCCGAGGAACCCTACCCCGGTGACTACCTGGGCGGCGATGCGCGAGCGATCCTCGGCGCCGAATCCGTCGATGGACAGCAGGGCAAACAGGGCCGCCCCGAGCCCGACCAGCATGTGAGTACGCAGCCCGGCAGCCTTTTGGTGAGCCTCCCTCTCGAAGCCGATCAGTCCGGAGAGGGCGGCGGCGAGGATCAAGCGGATCACCCAGTCGGCCAGATCGAGTTCCATCAGATCAGCCTATCCGCCCAATCGGCCCGGAGGAGGACACGAGGGACTAGAACTGGCACGGCAATGGCCGACGTCGTCATCTACATACACGGGGTGGTGGGACGCACCACCGGGCCCCACCAGCGTGACTACGCCAGGATCCGCAAGGGTCTGGTGAAGGCGGGCGTGCCCTTGCCGCCCCTTGAGGACAGCGTTCTCGTCGAGTGGGGGTGGCCGACGCCCGAGGCGGTCGAGACCGGTGATCTGGCTCTGGCCCAGGAACGGTTGAGCCTGGCCCTCGCCCAGGCGCCCACCGGCGACCGCTTGACTCGGTTGCTGGTGAGGCCCTTGAGGGAATTGGTGCAGTTCGGTTGGGCCGACATCGTCTACTACGCATCCCCGGAAGGGGAGTACGCAGCCCGCCACGACGCCTGGACCCAGATCTTGGAGCGGGTGCCGGTCGAAGAATCGGTGGACCTGACCATCGTCAGCTTCAGCCTGGGATCCCTGCTCGCCCACGATTTCCTCTTCTACCTGTTCAGCGGGAGACGGGACCAGGAGCGCACCGCGGTGTGCGGCTCCGCCGAGGATTGGTCTCTGGCCGAGGCCAACTGGCGACTCCGGCGGCTGGTGACGATGGGCTCGCCGCTCGGTCCACTATTGGTGCGCATGCCGGGATTCGTACAGCGGTTGGCCCACCAACCGGCGCCCTGGCTCGATCCCACCGACATCGGGCTCGGAGTCCAGGCCCATTCGGGGGCCCTACCCCTGTGGCTGAACGTGTGGGATCGCCACGACATCGTTTCTTATCCGGTGTCCGGCATCTACGGAGGCGGCGATCGGATCCGCGACCTCTATCCAGACATCAGTGACTGGCCGCCCAAAGCGCACACCCGGTACTGGAAATCTCGAAAGGTTCACAGGGCGCTGGCCCGGTTCTGGGACGCTTGACGCCTCCCGTGGCAATTCGAGGCCCCCGCTACCCTGCCCCCGATGGATCAGCAAGCCCAGGCGCTGCCGGCCTGCTACCGCCACCCCGATCGGCCTACCCGGGTTTCATGCTCGGAATGCGGTAAGCCGATCTGCCCTGATTGCACAGTCGATGCCGCCGTGGGTCAGAAGTGCCCGGAGTGCGCCGCCCCGGTCGGCCGCGCCCAGACCGTAGAAGTCCGCCAGACGTGGCGGGTCAACTTCGGTACGGCTCCGGTGACGCTGGCGATCATCGTCGCCAACGTAGCGCTCTTCCTCTTGGCCAGGGCGTCTCTGGAAGCCGATCGCTGGCTGGTAAACAACCTGGCTCAGGTGAAGCCGCTGGTCGCCGACGGCGACTGGTATCGGGTGGTGACCGCATCCTTTCTCCATGCCAGCGTGTTCCACCTGGGGATCAACATGTACATCCTGTACCTGCTCGGGCCCCGGCTGGAGCGCCAGGTGGGAAGCCTGGCCTTCACCGCCCTGTACTTCGCATCGGCGGCGGCCGGCGGTGCCATGTCCCAGCTGACCGGCGATGCCTTCACCGCCTCCGGCTTTGCCGTTGTCAGCCTGGGAGCCTCGGGCGCCATCTTCGGCCTGTTCGGGGCCTGGTTTTCAGCCTCCTACCGCCATCGGCACACCCCGGCCGGCCGAATGATGTTCAACCAGCTGGCGGTGCTGCTCGTCATCAACGCCCTCTTCCCGCTGATCGTCCCCAACATCGACTGGCGGGCGCACCTGGGCGGCTTCATCGCCGGGGTTGCCATCCACCAGCTCTGGACCCGGCTGATTCCCGGGCGCCAGGACGCCGGTCTGCAGAGGGCTGGCCTGGCGGGCGTGGTGGGACTGCTGTCGATCCTGATGGTGGTCGTTTTCTAGCGGCGGGCGGGACCGTCTGCCCGTCGACCGGCCGTCCCCGGAACACACGACGTCATGGCTGTCCACGACCGCGGCGCCGGCCGGCCGGGGCCTATTCGCTCTCCGATGGCCCGTGCGGGTGCCGGGTCCGCTCGTAGTGGACGTGGCGGCGCGGCCCCCGATGATGAGGATCGTCCAGCACAAACGAGCCGTCCTCCAGGTGGAGCACGGCGACGTCGTAGGCCGCCGATATTCGATCCGGGGTGAGCACCGCCTCCGAAGGTCCTTCGGCCGCCACTCTGCCGTCGAGCAGCAGGACGTGGTCCGCCTCTCCGGCCTCGGCCAGGTCGTGGGTGGTGATCACCACCGTATGGCCCTTTTCCAGCTCTTCGAACACGGCGGCTTCGATCAGCTCGCGTGACACCAAGTCGAGCCCGGTCACCGGCTCGTCGAGCAGGAGCAGTTCTGCTGCCTGGCACAGTCCCTGGGCGACGAACGTGCGCTGGCGCTGACCGGCGGACAGCTCCCACAGGTGGAGATTGGCCAGATCGCCGATCTCGAGGCGCGCCAGGGCTTCCTCCACTGCAGCCCGATCGCTGGGGCGAAATCGCCCGAAGGAACCCAGCTCGGCGAAGCGGCCCATACCCACGACGTCGCGTACGGTGACCGGCATCACCTCGTTCACGCTGGTCGCCTGGAGTACGTAAGCGATTCGCCTCCTGGCCTTGTGCGGGGGACGGCCGAATACCTCGAGGTGGCCGGAGCGTGGCTCGATCAGGCCGGCCAGCGAGTTCAGGACGGTGGATTTCCCCGAACCGTTGGGGCCGATGAGCGCGGTCAGCCGGCCGGCCGGAATGAAAAAACTGGAGGGGGCCAGGGCGATCCGATGGTCGTAGGCCAGCGACACATCGACGGCCCGGGCCGCTAGTGGGTCCGGCACCGGGAGCACCGCCCTTCCAGGTCCAAACTGTGTCCGGTGATCTCGAAGCCGGCGGCCCGCCCGGCCGCCTCGGCCACCTCCCGCACCCGGTCTTCGAGTTCGGGGGTCAGGTCGATGTCCTCGGCGGCCCCGCATTGCACGCACACCAGATGGTGATGGTGGCCCAGCAGCCACTCGGCCAGCTCGTAGGTGGCGATGCCGTCGGCATCGTGGGACCGGGTGACCACGCCGGCTTCGTCGAGCACGGACACCGTCCGGTAGAGAGAGGAGAGGGGAACCGAGCCCTCCAGCCGGGCGTGGAGCTCGGAGGTCGACAGCGGCCCGCGGGCTCCGGCCAGGACCTCGATGGCGAGGCGCCGTCCCGGCGTGTAGCGGGTCTCGAGATCGTCGAGCCGGCCGGCGATCCGGCGGTCGATGTCGGCGGTTGACCCGGGCCCGTCCATGTCGTAGCGTAGGATAAGAATGATTCTCATTACCGTCAAGCCGATGAGAACACGCTTCCTGGCGGTGCTGGGCGCTCTGGTGGCGACGGCGGGAGCGGCATGTGGGCCGGGCGGGGCCGCCGACGGCCAAGGGGCTCCATTGGTGGTGGCCACGACTTCGATTCTCGGCGACGTGGCCGAACGGCTGGTGGGGGACCGGGGCACGGTGGAGACGCTGATGCCGGCCGGCGCCGATCCTCACTCCTTTCAGGCATCGGCCCGGCAAGCGGCCCGCATTCGCCAGGCCGATCTCGTGCTCACCAACGGACTCGGGCTGGAAGAAGGGCTGCAGGACGTGATCGATGCCGCCGAGGAGCAGGGCGCCAACGTGCTCGAGCTGGCGCCGCTGCTCGACCCCATTCCCTTGCGCGGCGGGGGCGGGGCCATGGACGATCTCGATCCCCACGTATGGCTGGACCCGGTGCGGATGGCCGAGGGGGCGGTCCTCATCGGAGAAGCCCTGGTCGGCGTCGATCGGGACCGGGCCGACGAATGGAGGCAAGCAGCCGGCGCCTACCAGCGCGAGGTACTGGCGCTCCACGACGAGCTGAAGGCGCTGGTGGAGAGGCTTCCGGCCGATCGCCGCAAGCTGGTGACCAGCCATGAAGCCCTCGGCTACCTGGCCGACCGCTACGGCTTCGAAATCGTAGGAGTGGTCGTCACCGGGGGGTCGACGATGGCTCGCCCCACCCCGTCCGACCTGGCCGATCTCGTCGCGACTCTCGAGCGGGAGGGGGTTTCCGCGATCTTCGTCGATGCATCTGAGGCGACCGGGCTGGCCGAGGCCATTGTCGCCGAGCTGGGGAGGCCGGTCGGCGTGGTAACGCTCTACACCGGGTCGCTGGGCGGCGAAGGCTCGGGGGCTCAAACTTACCTGGATATGCTCCGCCTCGACGTCGAGCGAATCGTCGAGGCACTGGAGGCCGCCGGGTAGCCGTGGAGTGGCTGTTCGAACCGTTCGAGCTGCAGCTCATGCAGCGGGCGCTGGCGGCCGGGCTTCTGGCCGTGGTCACCACCTCGATCGTCGGCACGTGGGTGGTGCTGCGGGGCTTGAGCTTCATGGGCGATGCTCTGGCTCACGGCGTGCTGCCCGGTATCGGGGTGGCCTTCCTGCTCGACGTCAACCTCTTGCTGGGGGCGGTGGCCGGGGCGGTGGTCATGGTCGCCGGCATCGGGCTGGTGCACGTGACGACGCGGCTCAAAGAAGACACCGCCATCGGGCTGCTGTTCGTAGGGATGCTGGCGCTCGGGGTCATCATCATCTCCCGGGCCGGCTCGGCGGTAGACCTGACCGCTTTCCTGTTTGGGGACGTGTTCGGCATCACATCCGGAGACCTGGTGCTGGTAGCAATCGCTGCGCTGGTGGTGGTGGTGACGGCATCGGCGTTCTACCGCCCGTTCCTGGTGCTGGCTTTCAACGAGCAAAAAGCCGAGGTGCTCGGCTTGCGGCCCAAGGTGGCGCACTTCGCGCTGCTGGGGCTGATCACGCTGGCGATCGTTGCCTCGTTCCAGGCCGTGGGCACACTGCTGGTGTTCGGTCTCCTGGTGGGCCCGCCGGCCACGGCGGCGCTGCTGGTGCGCCGCATGGTGCCGCTGCTGGTCACCGCGATTGGAGTCGGAGTGGTTGCCGTGGTCTCCGGGCTCCTGCTCAGCTTCCACCTGGACATCGCCGGTGGAGCCTCGATGTCGCTGATGAGCGTCGTGCTGTTCTTCGTGGCCCTGGCGCTGCGCCAGGGCAGGCGCCTGGCTGCTGCCCGCGCCCGGCCGACCTAGCCGGCGCTGGCCCGGTTTTGCAGGGCCCGGTAGCCCAGCAGCACCACAATTGCCCCGATGATGGATCCGAAGAGGCCGGCCCGTTCCAGCTCGAAGATCGATCCCGGGCCGATCAGGTTTCCCAGGAAGCCGCCGACGAACGATCCGGCCAGGCCCAGCACCAGAGTGCCGCCCAACCCGAAGGGATCGGGGCCGGGCAGAACGCCCCTGGCTACCGCTCCGGCGATAAGGCCGATGATGAGCCAGATAATGAGTCCCATGTCGGGGTGACACTAATCGCCCGGGTGCTTCCCAGCGCGGTGTGGCAGAATCCCCTCAATGGGTCATTCCTCGACACCCCGGGACGAGCGCCGCGCCCTGTACGCCGCGCCGTAGGGCCTGCCCTGCCTCTGCCGCCGTTCCGGCCCGTCCCAGGAGGTCAGCATGAGCGAGTTGCTGAAGCGCTACCAGGAGGTCGTTGCCCCCGTCCTCGGATTCGACACCGACCTGCACGTCGTTTCGGCCGAGGGGGCTTGGGTCACCGACGTCGAGGGAGAGGTTTACCTGGATTTCGTGTGCGGCATTGCGACCACCAATTTGGGCCATCGTCATCCCCACGTCCTGGCGGCGGTGCGGGAGCAGGTGGAGCGGCTCTGGCACGCCGGCGGCACTTTCCGTCACGAACCCCTCGTCGAGGCCGCCGAACGCCTCCGGGGGGTGACGCCCGAGGGCATTGACATGTTCCTGTTCATGAACTCGGGGGCCGAAGCGGTGGAGGCCGCCGTGAAGATGGCCCGCAAGCTCACCGGCCGTCAGGGCGTGATGGTGTTTCGAGGGGGATTCCACGGCCGCACCATGGGCGCGGTCTCCTACACGACGTCCAATGCCCGATACCGGCAGGGCTACCACCCGTTGGTCCCGTCGGTGTTCGTGGCCCCCTTTCCCCATCCGTTCCACTGGGGCATGGATCTGGACGTGGCTACGGATCTGTGCCTAGACGAGCTGGAGCGGATCTTCCGTCACGAGGTGACCCCCGGGGAAATCGCCTGCTTCCTGGTCGAGCCGCTCCAGGGTGAAGGGGGGTACTACCCGGCCGGCGAGCGGTTTCTGCGGCGGTTACGGGAGATGACCGCCGAGGCGGGGATCCTGCTCGTCCACGACGAGATCCAGACCGGCTTCGGACGAACCGGCGACTGGTTCGCCTCGCAGGTGTACGGGGTCGACCCCGACATCATCACGCTCGGCAAGGCCATCGCCAACGGTCTTCCGTTGTCGGCCGTGGGGGGCAACGCCGAGCTCATGAGGCAGTGGACGAAAGGCTCCCACGGCACGACGTTCGGCGGCAATCCGCTGGCCACCGCCGCCGCCCGAGCCACCGCCGAGGCCCTGGTCGACGTCATCCCCGGCGTCCCGGCCCTCTCCGAGCACGCCTTCCGGCGCCTCGGCGAGCTCGACCGGCGCCACCCCACGATCGGGGATGTGCGGGGGCTGGGGCTGATGATCGGCGTCGAGCTGGTCGACGACGAGGGTCGTGCAGATGCGGCCGCCTTCGACCACGTCCAGTCGTACGCGCTGGAAAACCGGCTCCTCCTTCATCCCTGCGGGCCGGATGGCAACGTCATCCGCTTCATCCCGCCGCTGATCATCGCCCCCGAGGACCTGGACCGGGGCATCGACATCGTCGACGCGGCGCTCACCGACTACGAGGCTCGATAGGTGGGAGAACGGGTCCTCATCCTGGGGGCGGCCGGCCGAGATTTCCACCATTTCAACGTGGTGTATCGGGACGATCCCTCGATCGAGGTCGTCGGTTTCACCGCCACCCAGATCCCCAACATCGAGGGC
The DNA here is from genome assembly GCA_964347285.1 of uncultured Acidimicrobiia bacterium. Classification (GTDB taxonomy): domain Bacteria; phylum Actinomycetota; class Acidimicrobiia; order Spongiisociales; family JAOTWH01; genus CAYFYE01. Next base: position 3,047 of record CAYFYE010000049.1, on the reverse strand, counting down.
CGGGTCTACCCGCCAGAGTTGGCCGGAGACCGGTACCCGCAGGGGATCTCCATCTATTCCGAGGAGGAGCTGGAGGAGCTGATCACCCGCCTCGGGGTGAACCGGGTGGTGTTCGCCTACTCCGACGTTCCCCACACCCACGTGATGCATCTGGCGGCCCGGGCCGTAGCCTCGGGCGCGGCACTGGAGGTCCCGGCCACGCCGCTGCTGGAATCGAGGCTCCCGGTCGTGGCGGTGACGGCGGTCCGCACCGGTGCCGGCAAGAGCCCCACCTCTCGCAAGGTGCGGGCGCTGCTGGCCGGACGGGGCCTCACGGTGGGAGTCGTGCGCCATCCGATGCCGTACGGAGACCTTCGCCGGCAGCGGGTGCAGCGGTTTGCCTCGTACGCCGATCTCGCCGAACAGGAGGCCACGATCGAAGAACGCGAGGAGTACGAGCCCCACCTCGAGGCGGGATCGGTGGTCTACGCCGGCGTCGATTACGAACCGATCCTCAGACTGGCCGAGGAGGAGAACGACGTGATCCTCTGGGACGGCGGGAACAACGACCTCCCGTTCTTCCTTCCCGACATCCACATCTGCGTCGTCGATCCGCACCGGGCCGGTCACGGTCTCTCCTATTGGCCGGGCGAAGCCAATCTGAGAAGGGCCGGGGTGATCATCATCAACAAGGTGGGGACCGCGCCTCCCGAAGGTGTGAGGGAGGTCGAGGCCAACATCGCCCACGTCAACCCCGGCGCCACGGTGATCAAGGCCGAGTCGCCCATAACCCTGGCCGACCCCCAGGCCGTGCGCGACAAGCGGGTACTCGTGATCGAGGATGGCCCCTCGGTCACCCACGGGGGAATGGCGTACGGTGCCGGCGCAGTGGTCGCCGAGCGCTATGGTGCCGCCGAGCTCATCGATCCCCGTCCGTATGCGGTCGGTTCGATTGCCGAGGTCTTCCGCACCTACCGCCACATCGGTCCGGTGTTGCCGGCCATGGGGTATGGGCCCGAGCAGATGGACGAGCTCAAGGGGACCATCGAAGCCGCCGCCCCCGAGGTGGTGCTCGTGGCGACCCCGGTCGACCTGACCAGGTTGCTCGACTTGGCGGTGCCTGCCATCCGGGCCCGCTACGAACTGGCCGAGGTGGGTAGCCCCACGCTGGCCGACGTCCTCTCCTCGATCGGCTGAGCGTCAGGTCCGGGCGCCGAGCGACCGGTACAGGTCGAGGTAGCGGCCCGCCGATGTTTCCCAGGACCAGTCGCGGGCCATGGCCGTCTCCTGGAGCCGCCGCCACCCCTCGGGTTGGGAGCGGAACAAGCGGACTGCCCGGCGTAAAGCGGCCGCCAACGCTTCGGTGGTGGGCTCGACGAACAAGAATCCGGTTCCTCTACCCTCCATGAGTGCTTCGTCTCCGGGGTCGAGCACGGAGTCCCTGAGGCCTCCGACGGCGTGGGCCACCGGGATCGTTCCGTAGCGCATGGCCTGCATCTGCACCAACCCGCACGGCTCGAACCGGCTGGGCAGCGCCACGAGATCGGCTCCGGCTATCAGCAAATGGGCCAGCCTCTTGTCCCAGCCGAGCCGTACTGCGACCCGCTCGGGGTACCGGGCCGCCATCTGCCGCATCGCTTCCTCGAGGGGCGGGTCGCCTTCACCGAGGGCGATGATCCGGATCCCGATGTCCTCCGGCTCCAGGGCGGTGACCAGGTCGATGCCTTTTTGGGCGGCGAAGCGCGAGACGACGGCGACGATGGGATCGTCATCGGGGCTGCTCAGGCCCAGTTCGGCGATGAGGGCGGTCCGAGCCGCGGCTTTGCCGGAGAGGTCGGCGGCCCGGTAGGGCATCGGGAGTTCGGCGTCGGTACCGGGATCCCACTCGATCACATCGATCCCGTTGAGGATGCCGAGAGGTGGGCTCGGTCGGGCACGGAGCAACTCGTCGACGCCGGCACCGAATGCCGGAGTGGTGATCTCGGCGGCGTAGCTGGGGCTCACCGTCGTCACCGCATCGGCTTCCAGGATTCCGGCACCGAGGAAGTTGAAGCGTTCTCCCCGAACCAGGTGCTCGAGCCCGGCGGGGACCTCCTTCAGCGGGAAGTCGCCCTGGTAGGCGAGGTTGTGGATCGTCAGTACGGTGGGCGTGCTTGCCCCGGCCCGGTGGAGATAGGTGGGCACCAAGGCGGCGTGCCAGTCGTGCACGTGGACCACGTCGACCGGGGGGCCGTCGGTCCGGGATGCGAGGTCGGCGACGGCCCGGCTGAAGAAGGCGAAGCGCTCGGCATCGTCACCGTAGGGGGTGCCGTCCTCGGCGTAGAGGGAGGGACGGTCGAAGTAGTCGGGGGCGTCCACGAAGGTGAGCTCGACGCCTTCTCTGACTCCGGTCGACAACAGCCGCGCACCCGGCGGGTCCTCCCCCGGCCGGGTCGCGTCGAGGAGGAGTTCCCCTTGGTCGGCGGCCCGCCGGGCTTCTCGACACATCGGGGCCACCACCTGGATCCCGACGTCCGCTCCTCCGACGTGGGCCAGGGCGTGGGGAAGGACGCCCACCACGGCGCCCAGGCCTCCGCTGGTGCACCAGGGCGCCAGTTCGGCCGCGGCGTGGAGAATCCTCACCCGCGGCCGCGCAGCTGAGGCCCGGCCGACTCGAAGCTGTGCCGGACCGGGTCGACCTCGTAGCGCCCCTCGAACTCCTTCATCAGAGACTGGGTGGCCGGGTCGTTGCGGAGCATGAACTCCATGTCGGCCGTGAAGGTGATCGGACCCTCAGCGGGAACCCGCGTCGCCTTGGGGAGTACGACGATGCCTCCTTCGCTGACGAATGGAAACCGGCTCCGGTCGGAGGCGGGATCGACGCCGATCTGGGACCCTTCTTCGATTCGGCAGTTCTTGTCGGCGAGCACCTTGTGCACTCGCGCTTCGGCGCCGATGTTGCAGCCGGCCAGGAGCACGGTTTCCTCGAGGGTGCTTCCTGAATGGATGAAGCAGTCGTAGCCGACGAGGACGCCTCGAAGCGACGCGTTGCCGATGATGCTTCCCTCGCAGATCAGGCTGTCCACGAG
>CAYFYE010000048.1:0-18542 GCA_964347285.1 uncultured Acidimicrobiia bacterium | reverse complement strand
CGACCAAGGCGACGATGGAGTTCATCGGGCGGCTATCTCTCAACGGGCAGCCCGCCGCGGTCTTTTGCACCTATAAGACCTCGCCGGGCAAGATGCTGGGGAGGATGGCGGCCGCCTTGGCGGCGAGGGGGGCCCATGTCACCGCCGAGTTCAAATCGAGCGGACCTACCGTCACGGAGGAGTTTGCCGGCTGGCTGGACTCACTCGACGGCACCTGAGTCGCCGACTCAGATGCAGCGGCCTGTCCAACAGCGCTACTCCGTCCAAGAGCACAGACGAGCATCAAGACAGCAACAGAATTCGAAAGCCGCGTCATCACCATCATCACCACCTCGGACCAGGCTTGGAACGGTGTGCTGCAGCCCCATTGATCGCTGCCCTCCAGCTATGGGCTGCCAGAGGCTTTCGGTCCACCCAGCCCCGCCCAGATCACCAAATCGGGGCACGAACACCCGTCCCGGAGAGTGCGCGGTATCGGCACCTCGTGCGCTCGCGGTGAGACGACGGGTCGAACGTGCCAAGTGACGGCGCGATCTGAGCGCCGGGCCACGACGCGTGGCGCGAGCGCAAGGCCGCTCCCCTTGCCGGTTCGGGTCGGAAGGAGGTGCGCGATATCGCTCGGCGGGGGTGGGTGACTTGCACGAGAAGAAGGCGGTCGGTAGCGATCGTCGCGTTGAGTATGCCTGCGCCCCTACCAATCAGTGAACGTCTACCATATTCTGGCGAGTGGCTGGGCTTGCTGCGGGCGCAGGCGATCTCGAGAGAGCCCGTACTCGGCTGCTACCCCTGGTGATCAGCGTCTCGACGGCTTCGGCCGAGTTCGGCCTGCTGAAGTAGAAACCCTGGGCCTGGCTGCAACCCTCGTCCTTCAGGCGGTGGGCGTGCGCCGGCCTCGACGCCCTCGGCGACAACTCCGAGGCCGAGTCTTGCTGCCAACTCAATGACGCTGCTGACGATCGTTGCGTCCTTGGTGTCGGCTTCCATCGCCCGCACAAAGGACTGGTCGATCTTCACCTTCCTGTCGCGTATCGAACGTCAACCGAGGCCGACTATCCGGTCGGCGGCGTGTAGGAGGCCAACGCCGTCTTGGCTAGTTCCACCAGGGCTGCCTGGTCGTCGGCGTCGAACAACTGAGTCGAGACGGCCTTGCTCAAAGCGCCGGTACTCGCCACGGCAACGCTCACCGCACCAGCGGAGATGGAATCCGGAGCATCGACGATGGCGATGCCGTCGTACTCGCCGAACATCCAGTAGAAGCTCTCGATCGTGCCACCAACGGCTTCAACGACCTGGCGGGCGGCCGCGCTACGGTCTGTGGGGTTCTTGATCATGCTCGCCCACGACTCGGGCGTGTACGAAAAGAACAGGGCGTACTTGGCCATGGCGCCTCCTGTGTCGGATGCCTATGGCCCAACATACGCTTTCCGGATGAACAGTGCCGGCCCGCCGCGCATTGCCAAAGCCATGCCCGGCGCAGAGCACCCGCTCTGCGCCATATCGCCCGCGCATGAATGATGCGCTGGATCGGCACATCATGCGCTCGTGCCCGAAGAAGCAGCAACGGTGAACCCTCCCGCTGGGAAGCCGCGTGGGGTCAGAGTTCGCGTCGCACCGGCGAAGGACCGGTCATCCGGCCTCGGCCGCCTGCCTTCGGGCCCGGGCGGCCACGGCGTAGCCCCACCACAGCAGGGCTGCCCCCGCCAGCAGCGACAGTGCCAGCAGGCCTCCCTCACCGAGCCCGGTGAGCGACCCGCCGACGGCCGGAGCCACCGTGCCGGCGACGATCAGCAGATTGCCGAGGGCCAGAGCCCGATTGCTCCTCCAGAAGCGGACGACGCCGTATATCGCCAGGCCGGCGAGAAGGGCGGTGCCCACCGTGTTGCCGACCACCGCCCACAACCGGGGCGTGGCGATCCCTTCCGCCGGCTCGGCGAAAACCTCCGATCCGACCGGTATTCCCGACGTTGCCAGGGGGGCGACGAAATCGGCGGTCAGCGTTACCGCCCCGGCCCCGGCACCGAATGCGGCCAACACGACCAACAGGGCGCCGCCCACGCGGGGACCGAGTACCAGGTATACCGATCCGAGTGCCAGGAACACGACGTTGAGGATCGCCCCAAAGAGGTAGAACACCCGGAACACCCCGTCGCTCCACTCCCAAGCCAGGCCCACGAAGAGGGCCCAGGTGGCCAGGGAGTACATCGCCATTGCCACCGACCAGGCGGCGGCGTGGGGCCGGGGGCGGAGCACATGGCTTCTCACCAGCGCCACCACGAAGCCGGTACTCGCCGAAGCGGCGGCCAGAGCGAAGAGGGACTCCACGGGGACAACCTAAGGGGAGCCGCCGGCCCCACCAAGTGACCGGACCGCTAGCGTGACCTCGTGGGGGACGCAGTAGTCCGCACGGAGGGCCTGACCCACGCCTACGGCGATCTGGTGGCGCTCAGCGGCGTATCGGTCGACGTGCCGGCCGGAACCGTCGGCCTCGTCGGCGCCAACGGCGCCGGCAAGACCACGCTCCTGAAGATCCTTCTCGGCATCCTCGAACCGGCCGCCGGTGAGGTGCACGTGCTCGGCTACTCGGTGCAAGACAGCCCGATAGACGTCCGCGCCAGCGTGGGTTTCATGCCGGAAGACGACTGCCTTCCCAAAGACCAAACCGCGGCCGACTTCATCGGCTACGCGGCCGAGCTGGCCGGGCTGCCGGTCCGGGCTGCCCGCCAGCGCGCCTCGGACGTGCTGGGGCTGGTCGGCCTTCACGAGGAACGGTTCCGCCCCATTGGCGAGTTCAGCACCGGCATGGCCCAGAGGGCCAAGCTGGCCCAGGCGATCGTCCACCATCCCGAGCTCGTGTTGCTGGACGAGCCCACGGCCGGACTCGACCCGGAGGGACGGGAAGAGATGCTCGACCTCATTGGTCGGCTGGCCGGCTTCGGCATCAACGTCATTGCGTCGTCGCACGTCCTCACCGACATAGAGCAGACCTGCGACTGGGTGATGATGCTGGACGGCGGCCGGCTGCTCCGCACCGGGCCCATTGCTTCCCTCGAGGTGACCGGCACGGTCGACGTGGAACTCCTCGGCGAGACCGGCCCGACCGTTGCCGCTCTCGAGAAGGCGGGAGCGGAGGTCTCGGTCGAAGGCTCCCGGCTGGCGGTGCGCCTCCCCGTGGAGGACCCGTTCACGGCGATCAGGGATGCGCTGGCCGCCACCGGTGCCGGTTTGCGCAGCCTCGGAACCCGGTCGACATCGCTCGAGGACATCTTCTTGGAGGGCGGCGGTGACTGACCAGGGACAGGTCTTCGACCTCGGATACAAGCCCTACGAAGGTGAACGGCTCGGCCGATCCGGAGTGCGGGCGGCAATCGTGCGCGACGGCCTGCGCCGAGTAGCCGGGCTGCGACGCAAGGCGCGCCGCAAGATCCTGCCCTGGTTCCTGGCCGGGCTCGCCATCATCCCCGCAGTCGTCTTCCTGGCCTTCAGCGTGATCGCCGGGGAGCTGATCAGCGACACCGAGGATTTCTTCGGACCGGTCCAGTACTTCAGCTTCAACGGAACGGTGACGCTGCTCTTCCTGGCCCTGGCCGCTTCGGAGCTCATGGTCCCCGACCGCATCTTCGGAACCCTGCAGGTGTACGCCTCCCGGCCTTTGGGGCGCAACGACTACCTGGGTTCCCGGGCCGGGTCACTGGCGGCGCTCCTGTTCGGCTTTCTGTTCATCCCCCAGGTGTTGCTGGTGCTCGGCCAGGCGGCGGTCTCTTCCGAGGGGTTTTTCACCGACCTCCTCGACCGCTCCGATACGCTCTGGAAAGCTGCGGCAGCCTCGGTGGTCTACATCGCCGCCTATGCACCGCTGGCCCTGTTCGTGGCGGCTCTGGCGGCCCGTACCTCTTTCTCGGCGGGGATCTTCGTGGGGGGGATCTTCATCGGCAACGCCGTTTCCACCGCTCTCGTCGACTCCGACTTCCCCGTCTTCGGTTTGCTGGCGATCAACCACCACCCCCGCTACGTCACCGACTGGATCTTCGACCAAACCAGTCACCGCTGGATCCCGCAACGGGCCGGCTTCGACCCGTGGGTTTCGATCGTGGTCATCGTGGTGGTCGCCGTTGCCGCCGCCTACCTGGTCGTCCGTCGCTATCGGAGGCTGATGTGACATCGTCTCCGGCTTGGGTCGGCGACCCCACCGTCGAGGTGAGCGAGGTCTCGAAATGGTTCGGCCAGAAAGTGGCCGTCTCCGGGGTGAGCTGCTCGTTCGGGCCCGGGCTGACCGGACTCCTCGGCCCCAACGGAGCCGGCAAGACGACGCTTCTGCGCATGCTGGCCGGTCTCCTCGTCCCCTCGGAGGGAGGGGTACGGATCCTGGGCGAGGATCCCCGCCGCGACCCGACCATCTACCACCGGCTGGGGCTCGTCCCGGAGGAGGATGCGGTGTACGGGTTCCTCACCGCCCGTCAATTCGTCGAGTACGGCGCCAAGCTGGCGGGGACCGATTCGCCGTCTCGGGCCGCCGCCCAGGCTCTCGAGGAGGTCCGCCTCACCGACGACGCCGACCGGAAGCTGGCGACGTACAGCAAGGGCATGCGACAGCGAGCCAAAGTGGCCGCCGCCCTCGTTCACCGGCCCAGCGTGCTGATACTCGACGAGCCGCTCAACGGAACCGACCCGGTGCAGCGCGCCCATCTCATCGACATCTTCCGTGAGCTGGGCGACGCCGGGCACACCCTCATCGTCTCATCGCACGTGTTGGCCGAGGTGGAGCGCATGGCCGAGCGGGTGCTTGCCATCGTCGACGGGAAGCTCGCCGCCGCCGGGAGCATCTCCGCCATCCGGGCCGCCATGTCCGACATCCCGTTCCGGGTGCGTGTCGAAGCCGACCGGCCGCGCCGGTTGGGCTCGGCTCTCCTGGACGCCGACTACGTGCACAGCGTCGCGGTCGACGGAGACACGATCCGCCTGGAGACCACGGATCTCTCCGCGCTCGGACACACCCTTCCGGCGCTCGCCCAGGAGCTCGATGTGCGGCTCACCCGGGTCGAACCCGAGGACGAGTCGCTGGAGAGCGTGTTCCGCTACCTGGTCAGGCAGCGGCGATGAAGGCTCAGATCGCCATCTGGGTGGTGACGATCCGTCAGCTGGTTTCGGCCAAGCGAAACTGGGCTCTGGTGGCCGTCGCCCTGCTGCCCGCCTTCGTCATGTACCTGGCCGGCCGATCCATGACGGAGCGGCGCGCCTTCGAGTTCTTCAACGAGGCACCCCTGGCCATTCTGATGCTGCTCGTCGTACCGGTGATCAGCCTCATCATGGCCGCCTCCACCCTCGGTGAGGAGCGTCGCCAGGCCACCCTCTCTTTCATCACCCTGCGGCCCCTGGCACGCTGGAAGATCGTCGTGGCAAAAGGGGCGGCGGCATGGATGGTCTGCGTGGCACTCAGCGGCATCAGCGCGGTCTTGGCCGCGCTGGCCCTGATGGCGACCGGCGACGCGTCGGGTGTCATCGGGCCCCTGCTCCTGGCAGTAGCTCTCAACACCGCCGGTTACAGCGCCATCTTCGTGCCTCTCGGCTACGTCACCGACCGAGCGGTGCTGGTGGGGCTCGGCTTCCTCTTCATCTGGGAGAGCGGTCTGGCCTCGGCGGTGGCCGCCCTCACTCCCTTCTCGGTTTCTCGCATCGGCCTATCGGCGTACACCGCCCTGGTCGAGGGGGCCGAAGCCCTGCTCGAAGAACCTCTCGGCTCGGTGGCGCCCGGGGCCGGGGGAGCCCTCGCCAAAGCTTTGGTGCTGGCCGCACTCGGAGTGATCGTCACTTCGTACTTGTTGAAGCGCCGCGACCTCACCTGATCTACCGGGAGGGCCGGAACCGGCCGGGTAACTTGCCCCCGTGAGCACGTCGACGCGGACCATCGGCAGCCGCATCGGCCGCGCCGCCCTGATCGTCGGCGCCGGAGTTGCGCTGTCACGGGTCCTGGGCCTGGTCCGCGACATGGTGTTCGCCTCGGTGCTCGGTGCCGACGCCTTCACCGACGAGTACCAGGTCGCCTTCCTCATCCCGGATTTCCTCAATTACCTGCTGGCCGGCGGGTACATGGCGATCACCTTCATCCCGATCCTGTCGCGCCACCTCGCCGCCGGCGATGAGGAAGGCGGCTGGAAGGCGTTCACTGCCATCGCCGTACCGGTTGGGGCGGCGATGACGGTCCTGGTGGTGATCGCCATGGCGGCGGCCGGCCCGGTGATCGAGCGGGTGGTGCCCGGCTTCACGCCCGAGCAGGTGGAGCGGGCCACCCGGCTCACCCGTATCGTGCTGCCCGCCCAGGTCTTCTTCGTGGTCGGCTCGCTGTTCATGGCGGTTCAATACGCCAAAGAGCGCTTCCTGGTGCCGACGCTGGCACCGATCATCTACAACCTCGGGATCATCCTGGGCGGCGTCTTCCTCCGCATCGACGGTGAGCAGAGCCCGGAGGGATTCGCCTGGGGCGTACTCGGCGGCGCCGTAGTCGGCAACTTCCTCGTTCAATGGCTGGGGGCCCGGAATGCCGGACTCCGATTCCGCCGGACCGACCGCCTCGTCGATCCGGCGCTCCTGGAGTATCTGGCGCTGGCGATCCCGCTCATGATCGGGCAATCACTCGTCATCCTCGACGAGCTGTTGGGGCGCAGCTTCGGGTCGCTGGCGGATGCCGACGGATCGATTTCCTGGCTCCAGTTCGGCCGGCGCACGATGTTGGTGCCGGTGGGGATCATCGCCCAGGCCGCCGGCGTGGCGGCCTATCCGTACCTGGCCCGGCTGGCGGCCGAAGGAAGAATCCACGCCTTGGCGACAACCCTGACCAAGGCACTGCGCCCGGTGATCGCCCTCAGCCTGGGAGCGGCCGCCGCCCTGGCCGCCCTGGCCCTCCCGGTGGTGCGGCTCCTCTACGAGCGCGGTGACTGGGACGCAGGCGATACCGGCGCCACCGCCGCAACGCTCCTCTTCTTCGCGCTGGGGATCCCGCTCTGGGGTGCCCAGCAGCTGTACGCCCGGGCGTTCTATGCCCGACGCCGGATGTGGGTACCGGTCATCGTGGGGACGGCGGCCACCGCCCTCGCCGTTCCCCTCTACTGGGGGTTGCTCACCGCCTTCGACGTCACCGGCCTGGCTTTGGCGTCCACGCTGGCACTGGCCGGCTACACCGCCGTCCTCGCCTTTCTGTGGCATCGCGAGATCGGCTGGGGATACCTGAGTCCCGTGCTGATCACCGCCCGGCGAGCCCTGCCGGTGGCCACCCTGGCCGGCCTGGTGGCCTGGGTCGCCTCCGAGGCCGTGCTCCAGGTCACCGCCGCCGAGACGGCACCGGGGAGCGTGGCGGCCGTGATCGTTGGCGCAGTGGTCTTCGCCGCCACCGTGTTTCTGTCTGTTGCGGGGATCGAGCGGTTGAAGACGATTGGAGCAGCCGGCGGCCCACCCCCATCGTGATTGGCGGCCGGCCCGGCCCCGACCTCAGCCTTTCTTGGATTCGTGGAAGATCTCGGCGATCTCTGTGGTCAGATCGAGCAGAGCCTGGGCCTTCTCCATCGAGATCTCCTGCATGTTCTGGGTGCATAGGTGACCGGCGGAGAAGAACTTGTCGTGGAGATCGGGCCAGCGCTCGACATGGGCCGGCTTGAAGTACTGGCTCCACAGCACATCCAGGAGCTCGTACTTGCACTTCTTGGCGTGCTCCTCCTTGTTGGCCACGCGGCGAGCGACCGCCTGCCCGTAGCTCAGCTGCTCCTCTTTGGATGCGTCCGGACCGGGCACGTCGAGATCGTTGAGCTGCTCGACCATCTTGACGACGGTCTCGGCGGCATTCTGGGCGAACACCGGGTCGTAGATGCCACAGGGAACGTGGCAGTGAGCATGGGCAATACGGGCGGGCTTCCAGAGCCCCATGGGTCACCTCCCAGTCGATAGCTTCTGCGTTACGACGGCCCGGTCACGATACACTCCGCTCCGACCGGGTCCGGGGGGCAGGTGCCGGACGGGAGGCGAGTAGCGGGGGCGGCTATCGGAGCCGCGCTGGCGGCGATCGCCGGTGCGCTGCTCCGCCGCGAGTTCGGCCGATTCGAGGTGGCCGAGGAGAGCATGGCTCCGGCATTGCTGCCGGGCGACTACCTGTTGACCCGCCGGGTGTCCGGCTCCCCCCTACGGGGCCAGATCGTCGTCTTCCCCCACCCCGCTCGGCACCGTTTCTACCTCACAAAACGCGTGGTCGGCCTCCCCGGCGAGCGGATCGAGATCTCGGGGGGCCAGGTCCACGTCGACGGCCGCCCTCTGGCCGAGCCGTGGGCGGACGGGCCCACCCTCGGCGACGGATCGTGGGACCTCGAGCCCGGGGAGGTGTTCGTGCTGGGCGACCGACGAGCCCTCTCGGCCGACGACGGTCGATCCCTGGGACCGATTCGCGCCGCCGACATCGAGTGGCGGGCCGTGTTGCGCTATTGGCCGCCGGACCGGCTGGGACGACCCGCCGAGGCCCCGGCCCTCGGCTGAGGCTCAAGGCTTTCGCCAGATCGGCCGAAAAGCACCTGAGGAGCTGCCAAAGGAGTCCCATGACGGCCGAAAAGCACCGGCTGGTCACCCGCAGCGACATGGACGGGTTGGTGTCGGCCGTCCTCCTCAGGGAACTGGATCTGATCGACGAGATCCTGTTCGTACACCCCAAAGACGTCCAGGACGGAAAGATCGAAGTCACCCCTCGGGACATATTGACCAACCTCCCCTATCAGGAGGGGGTGCACCTGGCGTTCGACCACCACTTCAGTGAAAAACTACGCAACCCCATCACTCCACCGAACCACATCATCAACGCCAACGCTCCCTCTGCGGCACGGGTGGTCTACGAGCACTTCGGAGGCAAGGAGCGCTTCCCCGCCGAATGGAACGCCATGATGGCCGCCGTCGACAAGGCCGACTCGGCCCTCTACACGATGGAAGACGTTCTCGAGCCCAAGGGGTGGGAGCTCCTTTCTTTCATAATGGATTCCCGGACCGGCTTGGGGCGCTTCCACGACTTCCGCATCAGCAATTACCAGCTGATGATGGAGCTCATCGAGTATTGCCGGCATCACACGATCGAGGAGATCATCAGGCTGCCCGACGTCGAGGAACGGGTCGACCTCTACTTCGCGCACGAACGGCGCTTCAAGGATCAGATCCGGCGATGTGCCCGGGTCCATCACAACCTGGTGGTCCTCGACCTTCGTAGCGAAGAGACCATCTGGCCCGGCAACCGCTTCATGATCTACGCGCTGCATCCGGAACAGAACATCTCGATGCACGTCATCTGGGGCAAGCAGCGCCAGAACACGGTCTTCGCCGTCGGCAAATCGATATTCAATCGGAGCTCACGGACCAACGTCGGGGAGCTGATGCTGGCCTACGACGGAGGGGGGCACGTGAAGGCCGGCACCTGTCAGGTGCCCAACGACGAGGCGGCGGTCATTCAGGCCGAGCTGACGGCGAAGATCGTCGCCGACGGTTGAGCCGCACCGCCGGTACACGCCACGGCGCCGCCTCCCGACTTCTCTCGCCTGACTTGTCCCTAGCCTCTTCGCGGCATGAGCTTTGCCAAAACCGCCGCCCGTCTGCTCCTGGGCCGCCGCCTCCCGGTCACCAGCGGGCAAATCGAAGTCCCCGGCATCGAAGGGCCGGTGACGATCAGACGTGACCGGTTTGGCGTTCCCCACATCGGCGCCCAATCCGACACCGATGCGTTCTACGGAATCGGCTTCTGCCACGGCCAGGACCGGACCTTTCAGCTCGAGCTGCTCCTCCGCCTCTCGCGAGGAACGCTTGCGGAGCTGGTGGGCCCCGAAGCGCTCGCCGTCGATCGATTGGCGCGCCGAGTCGGCTTCTGGCGCAGCGCCGACGCTCGGCTCCCCCTCCTCGACGAGGAGACGGCAGCCGCCCTCGCCGCCTACGCCGCCGGCGTGAATGCCGGATGGGAGATCGGCCTCCCGGCCCGCCCCCACGAGTTCGTGCTGCTGCGAGCGGCCCCGACGCCGTTCCAGCCGGCCGATGTCCTGGCCATCCTGGCCCTGGAGGGCTTCCTGCTCGCCGCCAACTGGGACAGCGAGCTGGCCCGCCTCAAGGTGCTCTCCACCGATGGAGAGGAGGCCCTCCATGCTCTCGATCCCGCCTATCCGGAGTGGCATCCGCTGTCGACCCCTCCCGGCGATGCCGCCGGGCCCGCCCTCGACCGCCTGGCGGCCGACGTCGAGGGCCTGCGTTCCTGGGCCGGTCTCGAAGGCGGATCGAATACGTGGGCGGTAGCGCCCGGCCGGACCGCCACCGGCCGACCCCTTCTGGCCAACGACCCCCACCTGGCCCCGCTGCTGCCCCCGCACTGGTATCTGTGCCACCTCGTGACTCCCCGGTGGGCCCTGGCCGGAGCTTCCTTCGTGGGCACCCCCGGCGTTCCGGCCGGCCACAATGGCCACGCCGCCTGGGGAGTGACCGCCGGCCTCGTCGACAACACCGACCTCTACATCGAGGAGATCGGCTCCGACGGGCGTTCGGTGCGCCGACCGGAAGGATTCGTGCCGTGCCGGGTCTACACCGAAAGCATCGGAGTCCGCAACGGCGACACCGCCATCGAAGACGTCCTCGTCACCGACCGGGGACCGATCATCGGGCCGGCCCTCGCCGGCGAGCTGGGCGCCATATCGCTCCAAGCGACCTGGCTGGAGCCTCGCCCGATCAAAGGCCTGCTCGCCCTCCACCGGGTCCGCAACTTCGAGGAGTTCCGGACCGCCATGGCTCAGTGGCCGGCCGCCACGCTGGGCATGTCGTATGCAGACGCCGACGGCCACATCGGCTACCTGCTCGCCGGAGAGGCACCGGTCCGGCGCACCGGGGGCGGCACCATCCCATTGCCGGCCTGGTCGGCAGGGGTGGGCTGGGAGTCGGAGCCGGTCGACCCCGGGATGATGCCCTACGCCCTCGATCCGGAATCCGGCTTCGTGGCGACGGCCAACAATCGGCCGGCGGCCGGTCGGGAGCCCTACCTGGGAGTCGACTGGATCGACGGCTATCGGGTGGGACGCATCGTCCAAGTTCTGTCCCAGCGTGACGACTGGGACCTGTACGGGACAATGGATCTACAGCTCGACCAGGTGTCCCTGGTGTGGCGAGAGTTGCGGTCTCACGTCCTTCCCGCCATAGCCGGCCGGGCCGATCTGGATGAAGTCCACCGGCTCCTGGAGGAATGGGACGGCGTGGTCGGCGCCGACTCCGAGGAGGCGGCCCTGTTCGAACTGCTCCTGGCCGAACTGGACAGACGGATCGTCCTCGCCAAAGCGCCCGGCTCCGCCGAATGGGCCCTGGGGCGGGGCTTCACCTCCATCGTCCCCTTCAGCCTCTTTGCCTTCCGCCGGGCCGGCCTGCTGGTGACGCTGCTCAGGGAACGGCCCACCGGATGGTTCGCCCGGGGATGGGACGAGGAGATCGCCGGCGCCCTCGCCCAGGCGACTCGCTCTCTGGGCTCCTTTGGAGACCGAGCTCAACGCACCTGGGGGCGGGTCCGGCCCTTGGTCCTGCGCCATCCCCTCGCCGAGCGTCCCCCGCTCGACCAGATCTTCAACCTCGGCCCGCTGCGCTGGGGGGGAGACGCCAACACCGTCAGCCAGGCCGGTCCGGATCCCCTCCAGCCGGCCGGCCCGACGACGGTAGCAATCGCCTCGCTGCGCATGACGATCGATGTGGGTGACTGGGAGCGGTGCCGCTTTGTGCTCCCCGGAGGCCAATCCGGCAACCCCTACTCGCCCCACTACGCCGACCAGCTCGGCCTGTGGGAAAAGGGAGACGGGCTCCCCATCCCGTGGGCCGATGACGAGGTGGAGGCGGCGACCCACGACGAGCTGCGCCTGGTGCCGCCGCCCTGAGTCGAGCCTCCTGAAAGCGACGGAAGTGGTCGCCCGTCCCCTTACACTCCCGCATCGTGAGCCGCATCGCCGACTTCTTCCGGGCCGTCGCCGATTTCTTCCGGTCCCTCCCCGAGCGCATCCGAGATCTCTGGGACTGGTACGGCGGCCTCGAACGCGGTCGCCAGCTCCTCTACGGGGGCGGTGCTGCCGCCGGGGTGACCCTGGCGGCCGTCATCATCGTCCTCGTTGCCGGAGGAGGCTCGACCGCGACCACGACCACCACCACGACGACGACCGCCGCTGCGCCGACCACGACCACGACGACGTCCTCGACGACCACGACGACGGTGGCGACCGGACCCGTCTCGCCGCTCAACGGCCTGGCAGCCGAGGATCCGGCCAAACTGGATCGTCGCGTCCTGGCCGTGAAGATCGACAACCACCCCAACGCCCAGCCGCAATCCGGCATCGACGAGGCCGACTGGGTCTACGAACTGCTGGTGGAGGGCGGGTTCAGTCGCTTCATCGCCGTCTTTCACGACAACGACACCGACTATCTCGGCCCCATCCGCAGCGGGCGGCCCACCGACCCCACTCTGATCCGGCCTTTCGAGCCCGTCATGATCATCTCTGGAGCGCAGCCCTGGATCGAGCAGCTGATCGTCGGCTCCGATATCAAGCTCATCGGCGAAGGGCCGGGCACATTCCGCATCGACAGCCGCTTCGCCCCCCACAACCTGTACGGCGACACCATGGCGCTCCGTGAGGTCGCCGACCAGCGCGGCTATCCCGACGACCCGCCCGGCGTGTTCTTCGAGATCGGCCCCTACGGCGGCACCGAGCCGGCCGTCGAGGTCAACGTCGGTTGGGACGTTGCCAACCGGGTGCTGTGGATCTGGGACGGCCAGAAGTACGTGCGCTACACCAACGAGCTGCCCCACAACGTGATCGATCGGCAGGGAAACGAGGAGCAGATCAGCACCGACATCCTCGTCGTGCTCACCGGAACGCTGTACACCGCAACGCCGACCGGTGCCGGCAGCGCCGTACCGGCCATGGAGACCGTGGGGAACGGGACCGCCTATGTGTTCGCCGAGGGCAAGGTCCAGGAAGGCACCTGGAGCCGCGACGTGATCGAAGAGCCTTTCGTGCTGCGCGACGAGGAAGGCGCACCGATGGCGGTGCCTCCCGGCCGGCCCTGGGTGTCGTTCTTCCCGCAGGACGGGCCGCTCACCTGGACGGCCACCCCCACCGGCTGATCGGGTGGACCTCATCGATCGGTCGGCGGGCCGACTCGCCGCAGACGTCTCCTCCGGAGAGGTCTCGGTCCGGGAGGTGGTCGGTGCCTACCTGGAACGCATAGAGCGCCTGCAGCCCCTCCTCAACACCTTCACCCTCGTGCACGCCGAGCGGTCCGTCGCCCGGGCCGCCCGACTCGACGAGCGCCGGAGCCGGGGTGAGAGACTCGGTCCCCTGGCCGGCGTCCCGGTAGCCGTGAAGGATCTCATCGACGAGGCCGGTGTGCCCACCACCTGCGGCTCTTCCTTCTATCGAAAGGTCCCGGAGGAGGACGCCCCGGTGATCGAGCGTCTCGAGTCGGCCGGGGCCGTTTCGATCGGTCGGGCCGGCCTCCACGAGTTCGCCTATGGATTCTCCAGCGAGAACGACTGGTGGGGCCCGGTGCGCAACCCCTGGGACCCGAACACATCTCCGGGCGGGTCGTCGGGAGGATCGGCGGCATCCGTCGCCGCCCGCATGGCTCCGGTGTCGCTGGGGACCGACACCGGGGGGTCGGTGCGGGTGCCGGCGGCGCTGTGCGGCATCGTCGGCCTGAAGGTCACCCACGGCCGGGTGCCGTTGCGGGGTGTCTTCCCCCTCGTTTCGTCGGTCGACACCGTCGGGCCGCTGGCCCGCTCCGTTGCCGACGCCGCCCTGGTGTATGCCGCCATCGCCGGCTTCGATCCGCACGACCCGTGGTCGGTGAATCGAGAGGTGGAGTACCCCGCGGGACCGGCCCCCCTCACCGGCTTGAAGGTGGGCGTGCCCCGCCCGTGGGTCGACCAGCCCACCGATCCCATCATCGCCGGTGCCCTCAGCTCCTTTCTCGACGCCCTCGCCGATCACGGTGCGCTTGTCGAAGAGCCGCACGCGCCCCAGCTGCAGGCTCCCGGCCGGGTTTGGGAGGCCACCGCTCCCGAGGCGTTCTCCGTCCACCGGGCCTGGTACGAGGAGAATCCCGAGCGCTACGGGCCCGAGGTGCGGGAACGGCTGGCGCAAGGAGCCACGGCCACGGCCGAGGACGCCCAGGCCGGGCTGGAATGGCGGACCGCCCTCGCCCAAGCCGCCGATCGGCTGTTCGCCGGCTTCGACCTTCTGGCCACGCCGGCGGTGCCGGCGCTGCACAAGGTCATCGGAAAGCCCGAGATGACGGTGGACGGAGTGGAGCGGCACTACCGGAGCGTCTTGCCCCAGTTCTCGGCGCTGGTCAACCACATGGGCGTCCCGGCCCTGGTGCTCCCTCTCAATGTCGCCGGCCGACCGGCTCCCCCGGTCCAACTGATCGGACCCCGCTGGGGCGAAGCTCGCCTCCTGGCGGTGGGGCTGGCCCTCGAGGCCGCCGGTCTGGTGGCGGTCGGTCGCCCACCTGAGCCTCCCGAGACGTGAGACCATCACGATTGGTTGGGCCGGACCAGGCCGACGGTATGATGGTCGGGCCCGCTGATTACCCCGTTTTTCGACGTTCCAGACGCGAAGGATCGAGCCACCGTGACCACTCAATCGAAGGCCCCCGCGCCGGAGGTGACCAGCCGCGACCACGTGGTGATTCGCTTCGCCGGCGACTCCGGGGACGGAATGCAACTAGTCGGCAACCGCTTCACCGCGATTTCGGCACTGTTCGGTAACGACATCTCGACGCTTCCCAATTTCCCCGCCGAGATTCGCGCCCCGGCCGGCACGCTTCCCGGCGTCTCATCGTTCCAGGTCCACATCGCCGACTGGGACATCTTGACTCCCGGGGACGAGCCCGACGTGCTGGTGGTCATGAACCCGGCCGCCCTCAAGGCCAACCTCGGCGACGTCCGCAAGGGCGGGATCATCATCGCCAACGCCGACGCCTTCCAGGAGCGGAACCTCCACAAGGCCGGCTACGAGGACAACCCTCTCACCGACGGCAGCCTCGACAACTACACGCTGCTCGAAGCGCCGATGGAGGAGCTGACCAAGGAGGCCGTTGCCGGCACCGGCCTCACTGGGAGGGGCGTGCTGCGGTCGAAGAACTTCTTCGCACTCGGTCTGCTCTCGTGGGTATTCGGGCGTTCCCTCGACTACACGATCGATTGGGTCGACCATCAATTCTCCCGGACTCCCGATGTAGCGGCGGCCAACATCGCCGCCCTCAAGGCCGGATACAACTACGGCATCACCACCGAGGCGTTCCAGCACACGATCGAGGTGAAACCGGCCAAGCTGGAGCCGGGAACGTATGCCAACGTGACCGGCAACCAGGCTCTGGCCTGGGGATTGATCGCCGCCGCCCAGGCCGCCAAGCTTCCCCTCTTCTACGGCTCCTACCCGATCACGCCGGCCTCCAGCGTCCTCGAGGAGCTGGCCCGCTACAAGAACTTCGGGGTGCGCACCTTCCAGGCCGAGGACGAGATCTCGGCGGCGGGGGCGGCACTGGGGGCCGCGTTCGCGGGAAGCCTGGGCGCCACCGGAACCAGTGGACCCGGGCTGGCCCTCAAGAGCGAAACGGTCAGCTTGGCCATGATGTTGGAACTTCCCCTGATCGTGATCGATATCCAGCGGGGCGGCCCTTCGACCGGCCTGCCCACCAAGACCGAGCAGTCCGATCTCCTGTTCGCGATGCATGGACGTCACGGCGAGGCTCCGGTTCCTGTGATCGCCATCGCCTCGCCGTCGGATGCCTTCGACACCGCTATCGAGGCGGCCCGCATAGCCCTCAAGTACATGACCCCGGTCCTCCTGTTGTCCGACGGCTACATCGCCAACAGCTCGGAGCCGTGGCTGCTGCCCGAGGTCGACGAGCTGGCCGACATCAGCATCCCCTTCGCGACCGAGCCCAACAGCGACGGCCAATTCCTGCCTTATCTGCGCGATCCCGAGACACTGGCCCGACCCTGGGCGGTCCCCGGCACCCCCGGCCTGGAACACCGGGTGGGCGGCCTCGAGAAGGAAGAGCTCACCGGCAACGTGTCCTACGACCCGGTCAACCACGAGTTGATGACCCGGCTGCGGGAAGACAAGGTCAGGCGCATCGCCAACGACATCCCGGCGGCAGTCGTCGAGGGGGACGAGACGGCCGACCTCCTTCTCCTCTCCTGGGGATCGACCAACGCGGCGGTGCTGGCCGGGGTCCGCAACGCCCGCCGCCACGGTGCCGAGGTGGCCCGTGTTCACCTGCGCCACCTCAACCCCTTCCCGGCCAACCTGGGTGAGATCCTCGACCGGCACCGGACGATCCTGGTGCCGGAGTTGAACCGAGGCCAGCTCGTCCGCATGGTGCGCGACCAGTTCCTGGTCCCGGCCGTCGGCTACGGGAAGGTGCAGGGCGTGCCGTTCAAGGCGGCCGAGATCGAGGACAAGATCATGGAGATGACCCAGCGATGACCGACGCCGCCACCAGATACGAGCGCAAGGATTTCCAGACCGACCAAGAAGTCCGCTGGTGCCCCGGTTGCGGCGACTACACGATCCTGGCCGCCGTGCAGAACTTCATGGCCGGCCTGGACGTCGACAAGGAGCGGTTCGTGTTCGTCTCCGGGATCGGGTGCGCATCCCGGTTCCCCTACTACATGGCCACCTACGGAGTGCACGGCATCCACGGCCGGGCCCCGGCCGTCGCCACCGGCATCGCCACCGCCAATCCCGACTTGTCGGTCTGGGTGGTCACCGGGGACGGCGATGCCCTCTCGATCGGCGGCAACCACATCATCCACACCCTGCGGCGCAATGTGAACATCAAGGTGCTGCTGTTCAACAACCAGATCTACGGCCTCACCAAAGGCCAGTACTCTCCGACCAGCGAGGCGGGCAAGATCACCAAGTCGAGCCCGTTCGGCACCGTCGACTACCCGTTCAATCCGGTCAGCCTGGCGCTCGGGGCCGAGGCCACCTTCGTGGCCCGCACCATCGACATGGACCGCGACCACACCACCGAGATGCTGGAACAGGCTTACCAGCACCGGGGCTCGGCCTTCATCGAGATCTACCAGAACTGCAACGTCTTCAACGACAAGGCATTCATCGAGCTCACCGGCCGCGACGAGCGGGAAGCCAACCGCATCAATCTCGAGCACGGCCGCCCGGTCGTCTTCGGCAAAGAAGGCGAGCACGGCATCGTCATCGAGGACGGCACGGCCCGCATCGTCGAGGTGGCCGAGGTGGGCCTGGACACCATCCACGTCCACGATGCCCACGCGGTCGACCCCAGCGCCGCCTTCGCCCTCAGCCGGCTCTCCCACGGTCCGCACGGCCCCACCCCGGTCGGCGTGTTCCGGAGCGTGGAACGGGATGCCTACGAAGACATGGTGGCTCGCCAGCTGGTCGAGGCCCAGGCGACCAAGGGCCCGGGTGACCTGCACGAACTGATCACCTCTACCGGAACGTGGACGGTCGAGTGACAAACCGGTGATCGGACCCGGGGCGAGTAGAGTTCCCCGGGGTTTTCGGGCGTAGTCAGTTCAACTACCGACAACCGAGAGCCGATCGAATCACACATGCCCCCCACGATCCTGATCCGCCCGCTGTCGGTCGCCGCGGCGTTGCTCACCGCCCTGGTGCTGTGGGCGGCCCCGGCCCACGCAGACGAAGAGGTCGCCTTCACCGGTGCCGGATGGGGTCACGGAATCGGCATGACCCAGTATGGGGCCCGCGCCCTGGCCGACGCCGCCGGCTACTCGGCAGCCCAGATCACCGGGTACTACTACACCGGCACGGCGGTCCAGGACGCCGCCGCCGTCACCTCGTTTCCCAACCCGCTGTGGATCGGCCTCCAGCAGGACCAGACCGTCGTCGACTTCCGGCCCCTCGGGGGACCGGTGACCTTGTGCCAGGCCGGCGACGGTGAGGGCCCTTGCCCCAAGCAGTCGGCTCAGCCCCAGGCCGGCGAGCTGTGGCGATTCGAGGTGACCGGGCTCAACCAGTGCCAGTTCTCTCGCTTCGACGGGGCCGCCTTTCTCCCCGTAGGCAACCCCGGGGAGTGCCGGGCGGCCTTCACCTGGGAGGACCAGCCCAACGTCAAGATCGAGCTGCCCAACATCAACCGCACCTATGCCCGAGGCACCGCCATCCGGATCCGCCCGGCCCCCGACAACACCTTTCACGTTGCGCTCGAGATCGACCTGGAGCAGTACCTCTACGGCCTCGGCGAGGTGCCGTCCTCGTGGTCGGCGGCCGTGCTGCAGGCCCAGGCCATCGCCGGCCGTAGCTACGCGGTGTACCGGGCCAAGATCTGGGAGCCGGTACCCAACCCGGCGACGGTCGACCCGGAGATACCTGGCGGGCGAAAGGACGCCTGCTTCTGCCACCTGTACGCCTCGACACTCGACCAGGCCTACGTTGGCTGGGTCAAGGAGAACCCCGGCAATCCCCATGCGGTGAACTGGGTCAACGCCGTCAACGCCACCGCCGGCCAGG
>CAYFYE010000047.1:0-19247 GCA_964347285.1 uncultured Acidimicrobiia bacterium | reverse complement strand
GAGGAGTATGAGGTCATGCAAGCGCATGTCCACACGGTCGAACATCTCTTGGCCGAGGTGGACTTCCTGCAACCGATGGTGCTGATCGCCTCCAGCCATCACGCCAACTTCGACGGCTCCGGGTACGGAGGGTCGGGCCACGTCCACGGCGATTCGCCCGGTGAAGAGGCCTGCATCCTGGCGGTGGCCGACGCATTCGATGCCATGACGAGCACTCGCTCCTACCGCATGGCGCTCACCCAGGAGTACGCCTTCGAAGAGCTGAGGCGTAACGCCGGCACGCAATTCGATCCGGAGGCCGTGAAGGCGCTGATCCGGGGTCTGGAACGGACCGGTGAGGTCTACGGATCGCTCGATCTTGCCGATGAGGAGGAGGCCAGGAGACTTGCCGAAACGGATGCCAATGCCTATCGGATCTACGGCTAGCTCGGGCCTCGATCGAGTGTCCCTGGTGGTGTGGACCGCCACCGCCGGCACCGGCTCGGTGCTGGCGACCGCCTCCGAAGCTCCCCTATGGGGGATCCTGCTGGGGGCGGCGCTGCTCGGAGCAGCCCAGCTCATTCGGGTCCCCACCCCATCCGGCGATTCCCTCGACATCGGGCTGGCGGTGGCGGCGGCGGTCCCCTTCCTGGCCCCAGACGGTTTCGCCGTCGGGGCCATCTACTCGCTCGGCCTGCTGGCGTCGAGCTTGGTGGTGTTGGGCGCTTCCGATGGGGCCACCAAGTTCCTTCCCACCGCCCTGGGATTGGCCGGCTACGGGCTCATTTTCCAGGGGGCGCTTGCAAGAGGGGATCAGGCCGGGTTGTCGCAGCAGGTCGCCGAGCTGCTGGCGGTGGCTGCCGCCGGGCTGACCTGGTACATGGTTTCGGCGTTGGTTCGAGCGGTGGCCGGTTACCAGCGAGACCACTTCGCCTTCCGCTACCTGTGGTTGCGCGGGCTCGAGGACTGGCCGGTCGTGGTGGGCCTGGTGGCGGCCGGGGCTCTCTTCGGGCTCGCCTTTCCGGTACTGCGCTGGTGGGCTATTCCCATGGCCGGGATGTCGTACGGATTCAGCCACCTCGCCTTCGTCCGCTATCAGGGCACCCGGGTGACCTACGGTCAGACGATCCGGGCCTTGGCCCGCATTCCGGAGGCGGCCGGGCTGGCCATCGAAGGACACGCCGCACGCACGGCCGCCATCGCCGAGGCGATAGGCCGCGACTTGGGGTTGGAGCCCCGCCGCGTGGCCGAGCTCGAATACGCCGCCTTGATGCACGACATAGGACGGATTGCGTTGAACGAGCCGGCCATTCTCAAGGCCGGCTATACGGACGAGGACATCGCTCGCTGGGGGGCCGAGATCATCGCCGAAGCACCATATCTGCGACGGGTGGTCGGCGCCGTCCGCCAACAGCACCATCCGTTCCGTCAGCCCGGCGAAGAGCGCGACGAGGCTCTCCCCACGGCTTCCCGCGTGATCAAGGTGGCGAGCGCCTTCGACCAGGCGGTGAGCGAGACGGGACTCGATCCTCTCGAGGCCGTCGAGGTGTTGCACCGGGGGGCGGCATACGATTTCGATCCCAAGGTGGTGAGCTCCCTGCGGCGGGTGCTGGCCCGGCGTGGGACGATCGCCTACTGACCGGCCGCCGAGCCGGGCCGACTGGTGCCGGTACGCCGGAAATAGCGGGTCGGGCGACGCAACTGTCCTTCGAGGAACTGTCCCAGGCCCAGGGCGAGGAAGACATCACCCACCGATATCACCTGACCCAAGAAGCGGAGCGGGATCACGTCGGCCAGGAAGACCAGACGGGTCCCCTCGTCGAGAACAACGTGCTTGGCATTCAGCACCAGGTCGGAGCTCTCGGCGCCTGCCAATACCGCCGCCTCGGGAAGGACCGGCATGCCGCCGTTCAGCGAGATCACCGTGAAGTTCATGAGGATGCCCACACCGGCCAGCCACATCCCCGGCTGGGCACGGTTGAGGAGCGCCACGGCGAAGAGTGGGATGTAGGAGAACAGGATCAGGCCGACACCGACTCGTGTGGACCATGTCTGGTCATCGGGCAGCAGGCCGGCCGCGACCTGCATCGCCGCACCGAAGACGAGGAGCCACCAAGCCCGCAGAGGAATATCGGCGAGATTCCTCAGCGTTCCCCCTCTCAGGAGTGCCACTGCGATCGCCGCCACCAGCACGATGGCGATCCAGGCCATGGGAGGCACGGTACCAGTGGAGGGCCGGCGCCGGGTTGGGGAGAGCTCGGCCGGTAGGCTCTCGGCTTCCCATCGAGGAGGCCCCGTGCTTCGTTACGAGTCCCACCCGCCGCAGGCCACAGTCATCATCGACGATCCCGAGCGGCACAATCCGCTGTCCACGAAGGTCATGGCTGATTTGCGAGCAGCCGTGGACAGGGCCGCCGCCGATTCGGAGGTGCGGGTGATCGTCATCACCGGTGCCGGAGACAGAGCGTTCTCGGCGGGCGGCGACCTCTCCGGCGGCTTTGTCGAGGAGCCAATCGCTCTGCACGCAGCTCGAGGTGCGCTCGCCGATCTGCTGCGGGCACTGCGCCGGGCCGGCAAGCCCACCGTGGCCCGGGTGAACGGGCATGCCCTGGCAGGCGGGTTCGGCGTTGCCGCCATGTGCGACGTCGTCATTGCCGCCGATCACGCCACCTTGGGCAGCCCTGAGATCGATGTCGGCCTGTGGGCGATGATGATCTCGCCGGCGTTGGTGCGGGCCATGGGTCCCAAGCCGGCACTGGAGCTGATGATGACCGGGCGCCGGCTGTCGGCGGCCGAGGCCCAGGAGCTGGGTGTAGTGACCCGTGTCGTTCCCGCTGCCGAGCTGGACGAAGTGGTCGACGAGGTGGTGGAGTTGCTCGCCGCCAAGAGTCCCGCAACGCTGCGACTGGGCCGGGACGCCTTCTATGCCGCTGAAGACATGCCCTTCGACGCCGCTCTCGACTTCCTACAGAACGGCTTGACCGCCGCGGCCCTGACCGAGGACGCCGGTGAAGGGATCGCCGCTTTTCGGGACAAGCGCGTTCCCGAGTGGACGGGTCGCTGACTCAACGGTTCAGGTTGGTGAGGAACTCCTCGAAGGTCTGCTCACTGGCCCCCCCGAACAAGCGCCCCACCACCTGTTGGTCGGGGGTGATCAGGAACGTGGCCGGCAGTCCGAGAGCGGGGTACATCTGGGCGACCAGACCGGTTTCATCGATGCCGAGCGTGTAGTCCACCCCGATCTCGGCCGCAAAGTCCTCGGCTGCGGTTGGATCATCCTCCACGGCGACCCCGAGGAAGAAGACCTCGGGATGCCGGGCAGCCACGGCGTCGATGGCCGGCATCTCCTCCCGACAAGGGAAACACCACGACGCCCACAGGTTGAGGAACACCGGCCGACCATCGGAAGCGAGGTGCTCGGTGAGCCGGAAGGTGGTGCCGTCGAACAGATCGGCCTCGAAGGGATGGGCGAAGAAGGGGTCCACTGCCCCGATGGGCCCTTCCGGCACCGGTGCCGCCTCGATCGGCCCTTGCTCCACACGATCGCTCTCCCCGTTCGGATCGCTGCCGGCGCCGGTGGTTGTGGCCCAGATGGCCGCGCCGACCACGACCGCTGCCGCGGCCAGCGCCCAGGGGAGGATGCGGTGACGGCGGCCGGTGGGTTGGCCCTGGTCGGGCTCGACCGGCGTCGTGTCGGGGTTCATGGCGTGTCCCGCCAAAATTAGCGGGGGCTGCCGCCTACCTACACCTCCCGGCGATTCTGGGCGGCGATGTAGTTGAGAGCGCTTCCGTGGCGGAACCACGGAATCTGGTCCTGGGCCATCGTGTGGTCGGCCTCGATCTCGTCCTTGGAGCCATCGGGATGGCGAATCACCACTTTGAGCGTACGGCCCGGTGCCAGATCGCGAAGCCCCATGATCGAGATCCGGTCCCGCTCTCCGACCTTGTCGTAGTCGGCCGGGTCCGTGAACGTCAACGGCAAGATGCCCTGCTTCTTGAGGTTGGTTTCGTGGATCCGGGCAAACGAGCGAGCGATGACCGCCTTGCACCCCAGATGGCGCGGCTCCATTGCGGCATGCTCCCGGCTCGACCCTTCCCCGTAGTTCTCGTCACCCACCGCCACCCAGCCCAATCCCTCGGCTCGGTAATGTCGAGCCACCTCGCTGAAGTCCTTGTAGTCGCCGTCGAGGATGTCGAGGCCCGACCCGTACTTGCCGGTGAAGGCGTTGTGGGCGCCGATGAACATGTTGTTGGAGATGTTGTCCAGGTGGCCCCGAAAGCGCAGCCAGGGGCCGGCCGGGGAAATGTGGTCGGTGGTGCACTTACCCTGCGCCTTGACCAACACGGCCAGGTTCTCGAGGTCTCGGCCGTCCCAGCCCGGGAACGGTTTCAGCAAGGCCAAGCGGTCCGACCCAGGGTCGACGACGACGTCGACGACACCTCCGTCGCCGGCGGGCGGTATGTAGCCGGATTCGCCCGGATCGAAGCCGGCCTGGGGAAACTCGGGGGCCTCGGGCGGCTCCAGCCGGAAGGGCCCTTCGGCTCCGGCGAGCTCGTCGGTCAGCGGATTGAAGTCGAGCCGGCCGGCCAAAGCCAAGGCGACCACGACCTCCGGGCTTCCGATGAAGGCCAGCGTCTCCGAGTTGCCGTCGTTGCGGCGGGGGAAGTTGCGGTTGTACGAGGTGACGATGCTGTTGCGCTCTCCCTCGGAGATGTCGTTCCGCTTCCATTGCCCGATGCACGGACCGCAGGCGTTGGCCAGCACCACCGCTCCGATCTCTTCCAGGGCCCGGAGCTGGCCGTCCCGTTGGATCGTTGCCCTGATCTGCTCCGATCCCGGAGTGGCCAGGAGGGGCGTCTGGACCTTGGCTCCGTGTGTGATGGCTTGCTCGGCTACATGGGCAGCCCGACCCATGTCTTCGTAGGAGCTGTTCGTGCAGGAACCGATGAGGGCGCTGGAGATCTCGACCGGGTAGTCGCTCTCGACCGCATCGGCCCCGAGTCGGGAGATGGGACGGGCCAGGTCGGGAGTGTGCGGCCCGACTACGTGCGGCTGGAGGGCATCGAGGTCGATTTCGATGACCCGGTCGTAGAACTGCTCGGGGTCGTCGGCCACCTCGTGGTCGGCGGTGAGGAACTCGGCGTAGCCATCGGCCAGTTCGGCCACGGCCCCCCGATCGGTGGCCTGCAGGTAGGCGGACATACGCTCGTCGTACGGAAAGACCGAAGTCGTGGCCCCGATTTCCGCTCCCATGTTGGTGATGGTCGCCTTGCCGGTGGCGCTGACCGACGCCGCCCCGGGTCCGAAATACTCCAGGATGGCTCCCGTACCGCCCTTGACGGTGAGCAACTCGGCCACCTTCAGAATCACGTCCTTGGGCGCCGTCCAGCCCGACAACGACCCGGTCAGATGGACGCCGATCAGCTTGGGATAGCGCAGTCCCCACGGGAGACCGGCCATCACGTCGACGGCGTCGGCACCGCCGACCCCGATGGCGATCATGCCAAGTCCGCCGGCGTTGGGGGTGTGGCTGTCGGTGCCGATCATCATGGCGCCCGGGAAGGCATAGTTCTCGAGCACGACCTGGTGGATGATTCCCGCCCCCGGCTTCCAGAATCCGATGCCGTACTTCTCTGATGCCGTTCTCAGGAACTCGTACACCTCGAAGTTCTCGGCCAGAGCCGTCTCGAGGTCGTCGCCCGCCCCCTCGTGGGCACGTATCAAATGGTCGCAATGGACGGTCGTGGGGACCGCCACCTGGTCCCGACCCGCCAGCATGAACTGGAGGAGTGCCATCTGCCCGGTGGCGTCCTGCATGGCCACCCGGTCCGGGTTGAAGTAGGTGTACGTGATCCCTCGTTCCAGATCGGCCACGGTGTGGTCGGCCAGATGGGCGTACAGCACCTTCTCCACCAACGTCAGCGGTCGCCCAAAACGCTCTCGGGCGTGAGCAATGCGGTCTGGATACCGGCGGTAGATCGTGCTCGCCTCGGCCTGATCGAGCAGTGCCATTGCCTGGTTCACCGTCCTTGTTTCTGGCCTCAATCGTATCGGGAACCGGCAGGGAGGATGTTGCCGGTCCAGGAGGGGGTAGCCCGGCTCGCTTCGCTCTCAAACCGCGTGAACCCGGCCCTCGGGAAGATCGTCTCGGACAGGATGTCCCGTGATCCCTCGCCTGCACTTCCGGCCGAGGAGGGTCGACTTAGGTCGACGACCGCAGCGCCTCGACGGGTTCGAGGTGAGCGGCCCGCAGCGAGGGGTAGATGCCGGCGAGCAAGCCGATGAGCCCGCCGACGAGGGGTGCGCCGATCGGGATGAGGGGATGCAGCACCGGGGTCCACGACTGGCTCGCCGCCACCCCGACGACGATGAGCGTGCCGGCGGCAGCCCCGAGCACGCCGCCGACGACTCCCATCGTGCTGCTCTCGAGAAGGAACTGCATCGCGATGTGGCGGCGGGTGGCACCGAGCGAGCGGCGTAGGCCGATCTCCCCGGTGCGCTCCATCACCGAGACCAGGGTGACGTTGGCAATGCCGAGGGCTCCCACGAGCAGAGCCACACTGCCCAGGATGAGAAAGAGCAGGTTGAGATCGCTCTGGACCGCCTCCCGGACCCGCTGCGGCTCTGCCGGGAAGGCGACTTTGAGGCCGGTCGGGTTGTCCGGCCTCAGGGCATGCGGCGCCTGGGCGGCAATGACCGAGGCGGCTCCGATGTTGGTCTCGACGACGACCCTCTCCGGGCTGGAGAGGCGGTAGAGCCGCTGCGCCGTCCCCTCCGGGATGATCACGGCGCCCAGGAGATCGAACTGGCGGGCGACCTGGTCGACAATGCCGACGACCAGGAAGACATCGTCGCCGACGCGGATCGCGGGCAGTTGCTCGAGGCTGGTGATCCCGAGACGGTCTGCCGCACTCGCCCCTAGGACGGCGATCTGCTCGCCTCGCCGCGAGTGGAGCTCGTCGGGGAGCATGCCGGTGGCGAGCTCGGCCCGAACCGCTCGATAGAGCCCGGGGGATGCCGCCTGGACGCTGAGTTTGAAGTCGGTGCGCTGGGCCGGATCGCGAACGGGTGAGGTCGTCACCAGTGCTTCGCCGACATCGATCACGCTGATGTTCCCGGCCGCGACCACCCCTTCGAGCCGTTCCAGGCGTGCCGGCGCGTCCCAGGGAAGATCGCTGTCGAGGGCGTTCAGGGCGGGGGGCTTGGAAGTGACGAAGATCTCCGTCGCCGCCAGCTCGTCGAACCGGCCCACGATGCGGTTACCCGCCGTCTGCGAGAGGCCGACTGTGGCGACCAGCGCGGCCAACCCGATGACGGTACCGAGGATGGTCAACCCCGTTCTCCCCGGGCGAGCGAGGAGACCGGCCACGGCCTCGCTCACCATGTCGGCGGGAGCCATGGACGATCGTTTCCGCTCGATCATTCCATCCCATCGATTCGGCCGTCGACGATGCGGACCCGACGCCTCGCCCGGGTCGCCACATCGTCGTCGTGGGTGATCATCACGATGGTCAGCCCCTCCCGATACATCTCGCCGAACAGGTCCAGAATCGTCGCCCCGGTGGCGACGTCGAGGTTGCCGGTGGGCTCGTCGCACAGCAACAGCTGTGGTTCGCCCAAGATCGCTCGAGCGATCGCGACCCGCTGGCGCTCGCCCCCCGAGAGCCGCGACGGTAAATAGTCGCGACGGTGAGCCAGATGAACTTGCTCGAGTGCCCGCAACGCGCGGTCTCGCCGATCTCGCCGCGATCCGCGCCGGTACACGTCGGCGAGCATCACGTTCTCGGTGACCGACCGATGCGACATCATGTGGAACGTCTGGAAGACGAAGCCGATGTCCCTGCTCCGCACACCGGCCCGCTGGCGGTCGGCGAGGGCGCCGACGTCGGTGCCGTCGAGCAGGTAGCGCCCGGTCGAAGGGCGATCCAAGAGGCCCATGATGTGCAGCAGGGTCGACTTGCCGGAGCCGGAGGGACCGACGACGGCCAGCCAGTCACCGCGATCGATACTCAGCGTCGCATCGCGCAACGCCCGCACCGGGGGATCGGCGCCATAGGTCTTCGTCACAGCCTCGAGCTCGACGAGCGGGGCCGGAGGCTTCGGCTGCTGTTCCGCTTCCCGTTTGGGAGCTTCGGTCACGCGCACCTGGTAGCCGAAGGCCTCCCCCAACAGCTCGAGGGCATCGACGGGTAGCGGCGAGTCGGCCGTCACCCTTTTCCCCTTTGCCTCCAACTCCGTTTTGACCGTCCCCGGCCCCTCGCCGATGGCATCGGCGAACTCGGCGACGGTGACCCCGGTCGGCACCTCGAGCGGTTCCATCCCCCTACCAACTTCCGCTTCCCCGGCTGCTTGCTCCGGCACCGGCTCCGCCTCTGCCTCGGTGGGCGCCTGCGGCGGTGGTTCGGCCTCAGGTTCGGTCGGCGCCTCGGCTTCGGAGGTGGCCTCTGTCTCCGAGGGGCCGTCGGAGGAGGGAGCAGGCGTCCCGGCCTCTTCTGCATACGACGCTCGCAGCAGCTCGGCATATTCCTCGTGTAGACCGGACAAGGCCGCGGTCACCTCGATGCCGAGCTCTCGGGCGCGTGCCAGCACATCCTTCGATTTGCGATCGAGCTCACGGGCTAGCTCGTAGACGCGCATTGTCCGGCCGTCACCTCCCGAGCTGCTCCGTGCCATGTGGGAGGCTGCACCGCGCTGGGGGATTCCTCTTGGGCCGGCCGAGCTCGACTTTGCTCTCCGCCGGCTCGTCTCGGGGCCGGGTCGGTTCCGTCATGAGGCCTGCCGGTCGAAACCCACCACCACCAGATCTCCCGGTTGCAGCGTGCCCTCGATGGGAGCCACTGCCACATAACCCTTCGCCGACAGCCCCGGCTCCACGGCCACGTACTCGAGCGAGTCGCCGGCCCGGCGCTGGACACGCGACGACCCATCCGGCCCCAGCGACAGGGCGCTGATGGGCACTGCAAGCACCGGCCCCGAGGTGGACTCGGTCGGGATGGTGAGGCGAACGGAGGCGTTGACGAGGTTGGCCGGGGCTTCGTCGACGACGACCTCGAAATACACGTGGAATCCGTCGAGGTCATTGGTCCCGGGTCCCTCAGCGACAAAGCCCACCACTCCCGTAGCCTCGATCCCCAGGTCGGGCTCGTCGATCAGGACCGTCATGCCTTCGGTCACGAGGCCTGCGCTCTCGATGGGCAGCGACCCGTCGACGGCGACTGCAGCGTCCGTCACCAGGACCACCGGCCCATCGACGGTGGCGCCGATTGGCACCGGTAGCTCCGATACCCGCAGCGGGAACGACGGCGCGAATACCACCTCGTCGGCGGGAACCTGAACGCCACCGACCGCGGTGGCCTCGGCGATCAACGACGTCTCGGACGAGCGGATCTCGGCCAGCTGTTCGTCCGTGGCGATCACCGGCTCGAAGCCCTTGCTCCGGTACCACTCGGTCATCGCCTCGCCGGTTGCTTCGTCGAAGAGCCCATCCGCCGGCCCGGGGTCGAGTCCCAGCCGGGCCAGGGCCGCCTCGAGCTGCCGCACGTCTTCACCCCGCACTCCAGGGCCGACATCACGAAACGACGGTACGTTCCCTTGGAAGATGAAGACCGGTCGCCCCGAGACCGTCAGCAGCAGGTCACCTTCGGCCATTTGCGCCCCCAGCTCGGGGAGACTGGTGGCCACGCCGGCCTCGCTCTTGAGGGCGGATGGCGCCAGCATCAGCGCCTGCGGCGAACCGAAGCGTCCGGTGCCCCGCGTCACGACGTCGGTAGAGAGCTCCCGCTCCTCGACCGGAACCAGAATGGGAGAAGGCTCCGGCGCAGCCGTCTGGGCGGCGGCCTCGGCCGGAGACTGAATCCTCGTACCGGCGACCCATCCTGCGATCGCCGCCGCCACGATTGCGACAATGGTCGCTACTGCGAGTTGCCGGGTTCGTCTCATCTATCTCACTATGAAGTAGCCAAGCTGAAGGAGAGCTGAGCGCGAGTCGAACACTTTCAGTGCAGACTCAGCTTAGATGAGCTTGCATAGCCCGATATCACACAAGGAGGAAAGGGTGAAGGCGTTGCTTGCGATCTCGGCGATCCTCGTCCTGTTGACGAGCGCTTGTGGGCGATCTGAAGGCACAGATACGTCGGAGGCCGACGATGGTGGCTCGGAGGCCGCGACTACCCTCCCGGCCGACCTCCCCGGCACCCAGGCCTTTGGCCTCACCGACGAGGAGTTCGCCGAGAAGGTGGAGGCAACCGAGTCGCTCATCGCCTCCTGCATGGCCGACGCCGGCTTCGAGTACGTCCCGGTCGACGTGACGGCCATCCTGGAGGTGGAAGAGTGGCTCCGGACGGCTCCAACGATGAGCCGGGAGGAGTACAAGAGCCAGTGGGGATACGGCATCTCGACTCGCTTCGACTTCCCGGCGAGGGAAGTGGGGCTGGGCCCGCAGAACCTCGCGATCTACGACGAGCTGTCCGAAGCCGATCAGGTCGCGTACGACCGCACCCTCTTCGGCGACGACACGGATGCGACGTTTGCGATCACCCTCGACGACGAGGACTTCTCTTCCACCGGGGGCTGCACCAGGTCCGCGGTAGAGGAGGTATTCCCACCGGAGATGCTCGCCGCGACGTTCGTAAACCCCAAGGACATCCTTGTGGAGTTCGATCCGCGGGTGCAGGCCGCCGAAGAGGAGTGGATCGACTGCATGCAGGAGGAAGGCTACGACTATGAGGACCAGGACGAGATCATCGAGGAGTACGAAGAGCGTCTCGATGTCGTGAGCGAAGGAGAGGATCCGGAGGAGCTCACGGGTGCCAGGCTCGACGCCCTCAACGAGTTGCAGGCCGAGGAGATCGCAGTGGCGATGCGGGACCTGGAGTGCCAGGCGCCGGTCGACGAGGCGGTTCGCCAAGTCGAGATCGAACTGTACGGTACCCCGGTCAGCGGATGAGGCCGATCGTCGTCGCCTCATCGCCGTCCTCGCCGGCGGAGTGCCTGTTGGCAGCGTGCAGCAGTGGCAACGAAACGGTCGAGATCCCGCAGTTGCCGGCGTCGGCATCGAGCTCGACCAGCCGGACGGGCCCCGTGTACTAGCCCCATCCCAACCAGCGTCTTGACGCCGATACGAGATCCAATTGCCTCTCAGGTTCCGAGGGTGCGTTGGGAGGGGACCGGATCACGGCGACGTCCCCCTATAGTGCGCGCTCCTCGATGAGTGACCAACAATCCGTTCGATCTGCTGTCGGCGCAGTCCGCGATCCGGAGCTTCATACCCCCCTTGAGAAGCTGGATGCGGTGCTCGACGTCGAGGTGTCGTCGGACGGCTCGGCAGCGATTCGAGTGGCCATGCTCGTATTCGACTCGCCGCTGCGTTCGGTCCTGGCGCAGGCCGTCGCGGCGGCGGCCACGGCGGTGGACGGCATCGAGCGAGCCGAGGTCGAGATCGAAGACATGCCCCCCGACCAGCGAGCGGCCGTGATCAGCCGTATCAAGGGAGAGGGCGGTATTCGTGTGGGCGGGCCGGAGTCGCCCACACAGGTCATCTCCGTTTCCAGCGGCAAGGGAGGGGTCGGAAAGAGCTCCGTCACCGCCAACACCGGTGTCGCCCTCGCCCAGGCCGGCTACGCCGTGGGGATCGTCGATGCCGACGTGTGGGGATTCTCCATTCCCAAGATGCTGGGAGCCGCCCAGCAGCCCCGGGTGATCGAAGAAGCCCTGCTGCCTACCCAGGCTCACGGCGTGCGGGTGATCTCGATGGACTACTTCGTACCTCCCGATCAGGCCGTGATCTGGCGAGGACCGATGCTGCACAAAGCCCTCGAGCAGTTCCTTTCCGACGTTCTCTGGGGTGAGCCCGACTACCTGCTGATCGACCTCCCCCCCGGTACCGGAGATGTGGCCATTTCGTTGTCTCAGTTCTTACCGAGAGCCCGGGCCATCATCGTCACGACGCCGCAGCCGACCGCCCAGC
Source organism: uncultured Acidimicrobiia bacterium (assembly GCA_964347285.1). Lineage (GTDB taxonomy): Bacteria > Actinomycetota > Acidimicrobiia > Spongiisociales > JAOTWH01 > CAYFYE01. Next base: position 7,302 of record CAYFYE010000047.1, on the reverse strand, counting down.
GAGTCGCCAAGAGGGCCGCCCTGATGGCGGAGAAGGTCAACCAGGAAGTAATGGGGGTGGTGGAGAACATGTCTTGGTTCACGGGTGACGACGGCACGCGCTACGAGATCTTTGGAGAAGGCGGTGGGCAAGCACTGGCGGCCGAGCTCGGCGTGCCCCTGCTGGGCAGGGTGCCGCTGGTCCCCGCCCTGCGTCGCGGTGCCGACGAAGGTCTCCCGGTGGCAGCGGCCGCTCCCGACTCGGAGGCGGCCGAAGCGTTTCGCGACATCGCCGCCGCGGTGGTGCAGCGGCGCCCCAAGGTGCGCACCCACCCCGAGCTGGTGATCCGTTGACGCAGGGCTACGATCGAGCGCAGGCCAAGAGGAGGATGGACCGTGCACCTTCGCATCGGCATAGCCAACGCCACGAAAGAGCTCGACGTCGACGTCGCTGATGCCGAGGCGGTGCTGGAGGAATACCGCCATACCCTCGAGGCCGGGGAGCAGCTGCTCTCGATTCAGGAGCAGGGGGGAGGGCGAACGGTTGTGAGCGTCGCCGCCATCCTCTACTTCGGCGTCGAGCCTCCCGAGCGGCCCGGAATCGGTTTCGCCCCTCACGACGAGTAATCATCCGGCGGAGGGCGCCGCGCCCACGGCCCGACCGAGCGTGTCGAGGGGCCCAAGGCCGCGGTTCCGGTCCTCCGTCAGGACCGGCCGGGCTCCACGTCAGGGAGCCGCAGCCGTCGGACCTGATCCAGGGTCGATGGGCGGGGCGATCGGCCTCAGCTGGCCCGCCGCCGCTTTTCGGCCAGCCAGCGCTTGCGTAGCCGGCGACGGTCGTCTTCGGGGTAGCTCCCCCATACCCCGAACTCCTGGTTGGTTTCCAAGGCGTAGAGCAGGCACTCGTCGATCACGGGGCACTGCTTGCAGATGGTCACGGCGCTGTCGATGTGCCCGAGCGCAGGGCCGGTGGTGCCCACCGGAAAGAACAACTCGGGGTCGCTGTTTCGGCAGGCGGCTAATTCGCGCCACTCCTTTACGGCCAGCATGGTTTTCAGTTCCTCCCTCGAAACGGGACTTGTGAATGCGTTCACAAAGCCCGACAAAATAAAAGCGTGGTGGACCGCGCTCGCGGCATGCTACCGAGCCGCTTGCGGCCAGACCAGAGGTTTTGACGGGTAGTTTTCGCGCTCTCGGACCTCGGCATCCGGTGGGGTACCCTCCGAACATGAGCATCGCCGAGGAGCTGGCCGCCGAGCTCACGGACGCCATCCGCACTCGCGATCGGAGGCGATCCGACGTCATACGCTCGATCCAGACGGAGATCTCCATCGCCAAGTCGGCGCCCGGCTTCTCGGGTGATGTCGACGACGATCTGTGCCGGCGGGTGATCGCCTCCTATTCCAAGAAGATGACCAAGGCCCGGGACGAGTTTCAAGCGGCCGGTGAGCGCGGCGCCGCTCAGGCCGCCAAGCTCGCCTTCGAGGTCGAGTACCTGGCCCGATGGCTGCCGCAGGCGTTGGGCGAGGAAGAGACCAGGGCGATCGTGGCCGAGGCCATCGCCGAGCTGGGAGTCGACGACCCGAAGTTGGGGGGAAAGGTGACCGGGCACATCATGAAGTCGGGCGACGACCGCCTCGACGGGGCCCTCGTCAATCGGCTGGTCCGGGAGGCGCTCGGGGCCGAGTGATCCTGCCGCGCTACCAGCCAATGCTGGCCACGCCGTGGCCCGAGCCCTTCAGTGACCAGGGGTGGTTGTTCGACCAGAAACTCGACGGCTTCCGCTCGCTTCTGTATTGGGATGGGAAGGCGATCGTTCTGCGCAGCAGGCGTGGCAACGACGTCACCGCCTCCTATCCGGAGCTGGGCGGCTTGGCCCCGGATCGGCCCTGTGTGATCGATGGCGAGCTCGTCGTGCTCGACGCGTCCGGTCGGTCGTCCTTCGAGCTCATGCAACAGAGGATGGGCGCGCCCAGGAAGGATCGCATCGAGCGTTTTCCGGTCACCTTTGTGGCGTTCGATGCGCTCTACGACGACCGGGAGATCATCGGACGACCGATCGAATACCGCCTCGAGCGGCTCGATGCCCTCGTTGCAGACACCTCCATAGGACGATGCGAGACCGTGATCGGTGATGGCATGGGACTGTGGAGGAGCGTCATCGGAAGGGGTCAGGAGGGCATCGTCGCCAAGCGACTCGGCACCCCATACCTACCCGGGAAGCGCTCGGACCACTGGCGGAAGATCTCCAGGGTGCTTCGGGTGCGGGCCGTTGTAGGAGGGTTCACTCCGGGCCATGGTGCCCGCGCCGGTGCCTTCGGATCGCTCCTCGTCGGCCTCCGGAGCCACGAGGGGCTGCGTTGGATCGGCTCGGTCGGAACTGGCTTTGGCGCGGACGTCCTGCGAGCCATTCGGGCCGCCCTCGACGAGATGCGATCCGATCGGTGCCCTTTCCTGAGCCACCCCGAGCTCCCAACGGAATCTGTGTGGGTGGAACCTCAGCTGGTGGCGATGGTGGGCTACAAGGAGTGGACGTCGGCGGGCCGGTTGCGGGCCCCTCGTTTCGTCGGCTTCACCGATGACGATCCCCTGTCGGTCACCTGGGAGGCCGAGGGCCCCCGGCCAGAGCGCGAAAACTCCCCATAAAGCAGGACCGGCGTCGACCCGATGGAACGCCATGTCGTTTCTCGACATCGCCCAGGCCTTCGCCACCGCCACGACGCTGGTGCTCGTCTTGGTGGCGATACGCGTCGTCGAACAGCTACGGGTGCTGGAGCAGGCCGAGGGCGAGCAGACGAATCAGCGCCGGCGCGGCTAGCCGGCGGCCCTCTTGGCCTTGGTCGCCTCGACCGAGGCCTTGAGGGCATCCATGAGGTCGACAACGCCGGTGGGCTGGGGTGCCTCCGGAACCACCACTTCCTCCCCCTCGAGCTTCTGCTGTGCCATGGCCTCGACGGCCTCCCGGGATTCGTCCTGCCACATCGACGGATCGAATGAGGCGGTGAGGTTGTCGATGATCATCTCCGCCATTTTCCGCTCTTCGGCGGTGACCTCGACCTCCTCCTCGAGGAGGTCGAAGCGGGGCTCGCGAATCTCATCGGGCCAAAACATCGTCTCCATGACGATGACGTCCTCCTCCGCTCGCACGGTTGCGATGTACTCTCGCTCCCGGATGGCAACCCGGGCCAGCCCGACCACGTCCTTGTCACGCAACGCCTCGAGGAGGATCTTGTATGCCTTGAGCCCGGCCTTCTCGGGGGCCAAGTAGTAGGAGGCCCGGTAGTAGATGGGATCGATCTCGGCGGCATCGACGAACTGGACCACCTCCACGGTGCCGGCGATGCCTTTGCCCACGGCTTCCAGCTCCTCGTCGCTGAACACCACGTAGCGGCCCTTGTCGATCTCGTAGCCCTTGACGATGTTCTCGTAGGGCACTTCCTGGCCGTCCCGGTCGGCTACCCGCTTGTAGCGGATCAGGCTGTGGTCTTCGTCGCGCAGCTGGCGGAACTTGGGCCGTTTGTTCTCTGTGGCCGTGTACAGGCCCACCGGGATCGTCACCAGGCCGAAGGAGATGGCGCCTTTCCAGATGGCTCGCATATCGGATCACCAACACCAGGAGAGAGAAGACAAGTACCGACAGATCGCGAAAAGGGATTGTACGGGACGCGGCGGTCTGTGTCGTGGCGAATACCCGGCAAATCGTGATTGGTCGGCCTCTCGGGGCGGGGGCGTGGATGGGCCGGGCCGGCTCCCCGGACGGGAGCCGGGGGAGTCGTTCACGAGATGCCGGAGCCGGCGAGTGCACAGACCGGGTAGCCGCCGGTTCTGGGCGTGCGAAGGGCGCCCCCGGCAGGATTCGAACCTGCGCACCCGGCTCCGGAGGCCGGCGCTCTATCCCCTGAGCTACGGGGGCCGACGGTCATGGTACTCGTGGGCCGAGCGGCGGCCCCTGCCCCGGCGGTGGGGAGATCCGTGATCGCCGCTCCCGGCGACGGCCGATGCCGTACCATCGCCCGATGTTTCCGGCTGCCCTCATCGACGCACTCCAGACGGCGCTCACTGGAGCAGCTGCTGCCGGCGAGCTGCCGGTCGTCGACGTTCCGGTGGAAGTGGAACGGCCCCGGGAGCACGAGCACGGCGACTGGGCCTCGAATCTCGCCCTGGCCGCGGCCAAGCCGGCCGGCAGGTCGCCCCGTGAAATCGCCGAGATCCTGGCACGCCACCTGCCCGCCGTTCCCCACGTGGCCCGGGTCGAAGTGGCCGGGCCCGGTTTTCTCAACTTCCACCTCGCCCACTCCTGGCTGGAAGAGGTGCTGCGAAACGCGGCCGGCGGCCCCGACTGGGGCCGCAGCGAACTGGGCGCCGGATCGCGGGTTTTGGTGGAGTTCGTCTCGTCGAACCCCACCGGGCCCCTCCACATCGGCCATGGGCGGGGCGCGGTGCTCGGTGACGCCTTGTGCAATCTGCTCGGCTACGCCGGTTTTGCCGTGGGCCGGGAGTATTACCTCAACGACGCGGGCACCCAGATCGATCTCTACGTTGCCAGCCTCCATTCCCGCTATCTCCAGGCCCTAGGCCGGGAAGCCGACCTTCCCGGGGAGGGCTACCGGGGCCGATACCTGGAGGACTGGGGACGGGAGCTGGCCGAGGAGCGAGGGGCCGATCTCGTCGGTGACCTCGAAGCGGTCAGGGCATGGGGCCTCGGGCGGGCGCTGCGTGACATCAGCGAGACGCTCGAGATGGCGGGTGTTCACTTCGGCGACGACGAGTGGTTCCGAGAGCGATGGGTGGTGGAGCGGGGCGAGGTGGCCCGGGCCCTCGAGGCGATGCGGGACCTCGGCTACGTGTACGAGTCGGAGGGGGCCACCTGGTTCAAGACGACCGACTTCGGCGACGAGAAGGATCGCGTGTTGATCAAGGGCGACGGCAGCTTCACCTACATCACCCCCGACATCGCCTACCACTACGACAAGTACTCCCGGGGCTATGAAACCCTCGTCAACATCTGGGGGGCCGACCACCACGGCTACGTGCCGCGAATCAAGGCGGCGGTAGGAGCATTCGGTAGAGACCCCGACACGCTGGAGATCATCATCACCCAGCTCGTCAAGGTGCTGCGGGGCGGTGAAGAGGTGAAGATGTCGACGCGGGCCGGTGAGTTCGTCTCGTTCCGCGAGGTGCTTGAGGAGGTTGGCCGCGACGCCACCCGCTACTTCCTCTCCGCCTACAGCCCAGACACTGCGGTGAGCTTCGACCTCGACGTGGCCAAGAAGCGGTCGATGGACAACCCCGTGTACTACCTCCAATACGCTCACGCCCGGGTAGCCAGCCTGGAGCGGTTCGCCGCCGCTCGAGAGGTTGGCAGGGGACCACTCGAAGAAGCCGATCTCTCGCTGCTGGCCCATGCCGCCGAAATAGAACTGCTTCGTCACATCGACCGGCTCCCCGAGGAAGTGGAGGAGGCGGCCCTGCGCCGGGCTCCTCACCGGGTCGTTGCCTACGGCCACGAGCTGGCCGGCGCCTTCCACAAGTTCTACACCGACGTGCGTGTCATCGGCGAGAGCGGCGGGCGGCCGATCCCCGTCGAGACCACCCAGGCCCGCCTCTGGCTGGTCGAAGCGGCCAAGAACACCCTGCTGGCGGTGCTGCACATACTCGGCATCTCCGCCCCGGAGGAGATGTGAGGCTGGGCAGGATGAGGTCTCGAGGCAGGAACTCTTCGCTCGGTCTGCCCCGCTGACGGTCGACGACCGAGCCCCGACAACGTGAGGCCCGTTGCCGCCGGTACCATCGCCGCACCATGTCCGCCAGCAGCTCAGTCGGCGTCGGAATCCTCGGCGCAGGTACCGTCGGAGGCTCCGTGATCAGGCGATTGGTCGACGAACGCGCCTCGATTGCAGCCAAAACCGGTCTCGATCTCGAGGTGAGGCGGGTCGCGGTGCGCACCGCCGGCAAGACCCGTTCATTCGCGGTTCCCCCAGGAGTGCTCACCGATGACCCGGGGCAGGTGATCGACGATCCGGGCGTACGGCTGGTCGTCGAGGTCATGGGAGGCACCGAACCGGCCGGCGAGCTGGTCCTGAGAGCGCTTCGAGCGGGCAAGCCGGTGGTGACGGCAAACAAGGAGCTGGTGGCGCTGCGAGGCCCCGAGCTCATAGCCGCTGCCGGAGAGTCGGGGGTGCCGCTGCTGTTCGAGGCGGCCGTGGGCGGCGGAATCCCGATCATCCGGCCCCTGGCCGAGACGCTGGCCGGCGAGCAGGTGACCAAGGTGCTGGGCATCGTGAACGGGACCACCAACTTCATCCTCACCCAGATGAGCGAGGCGGGGGCCGATTACGCAGCGGCCCTGGCCGAGGCCCAGGAGCTGGGTTATGCCGAGCCCGACCCCAGCGCCGACGTGAGTGGAGGCGACGCCGCAGCCAAAGCGGCCATTCTGGCCAGTCTGGCCTTTGGGACTTGGGTACCCAGTGAGCGTATCTACCGGGAGGGCATCGAGGATCTCGAGCCGATCGACATCGAGTTCGCCGATCAGCTGGGCTACGTCGTCAAGCTGCTGGCGATCGCCGAGCGCACCGGGTCCGGAGTCAGTGCTCGCGTGCATCCGGCGATGGTCCGTCTCGGCCATCCCCTGGCGGCCATCCGGGGAGCAACGAATGCCATCTTCGTCGAGGGTCCCTGGGTCGATGAGCTGCTGTTCGCCGGCCCTGGAGCGGGTGGAGAGCCCACTGCCACCGCCGTCCTCGGCGACGTCATCGATGCCGCTCGTGAGCTGCTATCGGGGTCACATGCGGCGCCAAGGGTGCGCTTCTCTCCCGGCGAGATCCTCGATTTCAGCGAGGTGAGCACCAAGTGGTACGTGCGCCTGCATGTGGTGGACGCCCCCGGTGTCCTGGCCCAGATTGCTGCGGCCTTCGGTGCCGCCGAGGTCAGCATCAAATCGGTGTGGCAGGAGGGACTGGGAGAAGAGGCCACCGTGCTCATGGTCACCCACGGCGCTCCGGAGGCTCGGCAGCGCAAGGCTGTCGAGTCGTTGGAGGGCCTTTCGGTGGTGAAGAAGGTGGCGGCGGTGATCCGGGTGGAGAGCGACGAGGTGTGAGCGCTCCCTGGCCGGGTGTCATCGAGGCGTTCCGGGAACGCCTTCCCGTGGACGACGAGACCCCGGTGGTCACGCTGCTGGAGGGCAACACCCCGCTGATTCCGGCTGCGACCCTTTCCGATGAGGCGGGTCGACCGGTTTTCCTCAAGTTCGAAGGGCTCAACCCCACCGGCTCCTTCAAGGACCGGGGCATGACCCTGGCGGTGTCCAAGGCCGTGCAATCCGGAG
>CAYFYE010000046.1:0-19625 GCA_964347285.1 uncultured Acidimicrobiia bacterium | reverse complement strand
TGCGGTCCAGCACGACCCTCGTGGGAACGCTGGCCGTGCTCATCGTCATCGTGCTCGCTGTTAGTGGCGAGCGGATCCGCTCCCAAGCATTCGATCAGTCCGAAGCCGGAGCGGCCGTGACAGAGTGGATCGGTGACCAATCCCTCGACGTGGTCTCGATCGATGTGTCTCGTTCGGCGGTGGATGTGGTAGTCGCCGGGGCCAATGAGCCACCCCCGGTCGAGAGTCTGGCGATAGAGATGGAGACCGAGCTGGGACGATCGGTCACGGTCACGGTGCGCTGGGTCGCCGAGGCTCAGTTCACGTCGGCCGAACCAGGCTGACATCGCCCCGGCCCCCTCAGGCGTCGACCAGACTCACCGGGTCTCCCACGCGGAGCATCCCCCCCTGGATGATGCGCCCCACGATTCCGGCGCGCTGCGGCAGCGCGGCACGCGCTCCCGGCCCCACCGACGTCTCCATGACCTCACAGGGAGCGCAGTCGTCGTGGACCTCGACGACGATTTCTCCGAGGCGTAGACGGCTGCCTGCCTCCCGGGGCAGCCGAATGCCCGAAACAGTCACGTTGCGTCGAGTCGATCCGAGAGGAATCGGGTACCCGAGCTCTGCGGCCGCCTCATCGAGCTCGTCGGTGGCCACAACGGTGATCTGACGATCGGGATGGAGATCGAAGTAGCGGTCGCCGATGAGGCCGCGCCCGGCCACGGAGATGACATGCTCGACGGCCGTCACCGGAGAGCCCTTCTCCGCAGCGACGTGAATGGCTGCTACCTCGGCCACGGCCGGGAGTGTAGGCGAAGCCCCCTCGCGCCGGACCGGCACGACCGGATAGAGTGCCGCTCGGGACCGATCCCGCCGTACGCAATCCCGGAGGCAAGATGACCGCAGGTGGATCCGACAACGGCGAGTTCCGGCGCAGGATGGACGAGCTCACAGGTGCCGTCGACGCCCTGGTCCTCTAGTGGGGCGGGCTGACCAGCGGTGAACGGTCCGCCTATGAGAGTGGGCTCGTGGCCGAGGTCGAGGAGGTGACCGCTCGTCTTCAAGAGTTCGCCGAGGGCCTGGAAGCCACCGAGTGGGGATGAAGGTCTACGGCTGGTAGATCTGCTTGACGACACCCTCGAGATCGGGGAAGGCGCCCACGGTCGTATCGGCCAGCGCCAACAGCTCCTCACGGGCCCCGGCCGGATCGGCGAATTCGTACATCTCGAAGGTCGGTGCGCCGTGGCGGCCGTCGCCCACCGGCCGGGACACCAAGAAGCGAGCCAGCGGGCTCAGCACGCCGGTCATGAGCCGATAGAGGCGCTGCACCAGTAGGTCCCGGGACGCGTCGTCGAGGGGCCGGTAGATCTCGTCGAGGGTGATGAGCAGATAGGCATACGAGGCGTTGAAGAGGTCGACGACTCGCCGTAGGGGCTCGGGACAATCGACCGCTTTCGGGTTGGCCGGCACCGGCCACAGGTCGCCCACCGGACTTTCTCCCTCTGCGATCTGGAGGAACTTGTGATAGTGGGTGAGTTCTCGATGCTCGGGGTCGGCCCACAGATCGTCGTGGAGGCCTTCCCCCTGGTGGATGACCGTTTCGATGGCCTTGCGCACCGAGCCGGCGTCCACGACCGCGTGGAGTCCCCCGCTGTCGTCGGCGTCGAACTCGACCGGCTGGTAGTAGGTGGGGCTGGCCATTTGGCGCTCGGGCCTGGGGTCGGCAAACAGGCGACCGTCGTCGAGCCGATCGAAGGCCTCTTCGATCGCCATGTAGAACTGGCCCTGGGTCTCGTAGTCGTCATCCTCGGGGATCGCCCCGATCGCCTTGGGCTTCTCGATCGTCACCAAAAGGTCGAGGACTTCCGGTGAAATCGGTGCCAGTTGGAGCACCAGCGGCGGCCGATGGTGGGGTATCGCTACCGGGTAGTCGGGGAGGTTGGTCCGGTCGTAGAAGAGTGGGTCACCGCCGATGGCGACGAGCATGTTGGCATCTAGAACGCCGTGCAACATCTCCTCGGCCACTACGCTGCGGATCAGCTTGTACGGCTCGGACTGCTCGTCGACGATCGAGTACATGGCGTAGAGGTACACCGGCACCAGTGACAGCTCGACGCTCATGGCCCACTGGAGGTGCCGGCGAAGCGATTCGACGTCCTCGATGGCCATCCTGCTGACCTCCTTGCCCTTTCCCGTTCGGCGCAAAATCGGATGATCGACGACGATCTCGGCGGCCCCGTGTCTGGGCTCTCTACACTCCCGCTCCATGGACATCGTACGCGAGGAGGCGACCCCGCCGTATCGGGATCACCTCGGTCCCACGTTCCAGTACATGCGAGACATCATTCTCGGCGTCAACGACGGCCTCGTATCGATGTTCTTGCTGGTCGCCGGCGTCGTTGGGGCCGGTTTCACGTCTCGGCAGGTCTTCCTCTCGGCGGTGGCCGGGGCGGTGGCCGGGGCCATATCGATGGCCGCCGGTGAGTACATCGCCACCAAGAGCCAGGACGAGGTCTATCAGCGTGAAATCGAACTGGAACGCGAACACCTCAAATACCACCGAGAGCATGAGCGCAATGAGATCCGCGACATGTTCGGCGACATGGGGCTCGACGGGAAGGTCGTCGAGCAAATCGTCGAGGAGCTGGATCGAGACGACGAGGCGTTCATGAAGGTCATGATGGCCCTGGAGTTCGGGGTCGTCGATGAGCAGCGGCGCTCTCCGTACCGGGCCATGACCGCCTCCGGCCTTCTCTTTCTGGCGGGATCGCTTCCTTCCGTGGTGCCCTTCTTCTTCATGGATCGGCCCGGCGTGGCCCTGGCGGTGGCGGCCGCGCTCGCCCTCGTGGGCTTGTTCTTCGTCGGTGCTCTGAAGACCCGGGCCACCCTCAAGAACCCCTGGACCAGCGGCCTGGAGAACTTGGGCATCGGCGTGGGAGGCGCCATCCTCAGCTACTCAGTGGGCGCCGCATTCCAGGCGTGGGTCTAGGACGTCCCCACAACTACGACATTTCGTGTTCCGGCCGGCTGCGGTGGGCCGCCGCGACCGGGCCGCTCCCCCGGTGCGGAGCAACCACCATACGGTCCTCGTCGTCCCGCAGAATGGAAACCGAGGCCCCGAAGTGGGTCCGGACCCGGTCGACCGTCACCACCTCCTCGGCCGACCCATCGGCGACTACCCGGCCATCGTCCAAGAGGACCAGCCGGTCCGGGTACTGGGCGGCCAGAGTGAGATCGTGAATGGCGCTCAGCACTACCAGGGCCCGCTCGCGCCGTAGGCCGTCGACCAACTCGAGCACCTGCTGCTGATGGCCGATGTCGAGGGACGAGGTGGGCTCGTCGAGGAGCAGAATCGAAGCGTCCTGAGCCAGTGCCCTGGCCAGCACAGCCCGTTGCAGCTCGCCGCCGCTGAGTCGCTGCAAGGGCCTGTCGGCCAGCTCGCCCAGGTCGAGGCGCTCGAGCGTATCGAGGACCCGTTCCAGGTCGGACGGTTTCTCGACCGCCCAGAACGGCAGGTACGGATTGCGACCCAACAGGACGTAGTCCCGCACCCTCATCCCCTCGGGGATCGTCGGCTGCTGGGGCACTACCGCCACGCTCCGGGCTACCTGACGCCGGCTCAACGCCCCCACCGGGGCGCCGCCCAACCGGACGTCGCCGTCTGCCGGCAAGGTCCCGGCCAGGGCCCGGAGGAGCGTGCTCTTGCCGGCGCCGTTGGGCCCGATCAGCGCCACCCACTCGCCGGCGGCTACCTCCAGATGGACATCGTGGAGCACCCGGCGGCCGTTGTATCCGGCCTCCAGACCGTGACAGATGATGGCACTCATGATTCCGCCCTACCGGCCCGGGCCAGCAAGACCGCGAAGAACGGAGCTCCGATAAAGGCCGTCACGACGCCGATCGGGAGCTCTCCCGGACTGATGGCGGTGCGTGCCACAACATCGGCCATCACCAAGAAAGCGGCACCTCCGGCTACCGCCAGCGGCAACACGACCCGGTAGCTGCTCCCCACTACCAACCTGACGGCGTGGGGCACGATGATGCCCACAAAGCCGATCAAGCCGCTCACCGCCACTGCCGCCGCCGTCCCCAGGGTCGCCGCCGCCACGATCACGAGCCTCACTCGATCCACATTGAGGCCCAGCGTGGCCGCCTCTTCCTCGCCCACAGCCAGGACGTCGAGGACCCGACGGCCCATCAACAGCACCACAACCGACATCGCCACGTACGGCAATAGCACCCGTACCTCACTCCAGCCCGCGGTCGCCAGCCTGCCGAGAATCCACGAATAGACCTCCCGAATGGTGTCGGTCGACCGTTGCAGGACGAAGGTCTGCATGGCCGTGAAGAAGGCCGCCACCGCCACCCCGGCGAGAATCAACGTGGCCGCCGACCTCGTGCCTCGACCCATCCCTCCCAGCCCGTACGTGAACGCCACCGCGGCCACTCCGCCTCCAAAGGCAGCGGCCGGCACCGCGAATCCACTCACGCCCAAGCCGGCAGCGATCACGAGAGTCGCTCCGAGCCCGGCGCCGGCGGCCACGCCCAGCAGGAACGGGTCGGCGAGCGGATTGCGGAATACCCCCTGATAGGCGCCTCCCGCCGCCGCCAACATGGCGCCGACCAGGGCCCCCAGCGCCACCCGGGGGACCCGCAGCTGCCAGACGATGGCGGCCTCTCGGTCGGAGAGGCCCGAATCCAACGACACAAGCGGAAAATGGTCGGCGATCTCCAAGAAAACCTTCCCGGGAGAGATGGCAACGCTGCCTATCGACACCCCCAACGCCAGCGCCCCTACGACTGCCAACGTACCCCCGGCGATGAGAGTGGGACGGAGCCGGCTCGGCCGGTAACCGCTCACGCCGCCTCCCGGTCGCGATGGAGATCGGCCACCGCCTCCCCGATCAGTTGGACCAGATCCACCGTGCGGGGACCCCAGCGACCGGCAATGTCGCCGTCCAACTCGATGACACGTCCTTCCCGAACCGCAGTCAACTCCGACCAGCCGGGCCGAGCCGCCACCGTTTCGAAGCTCTCACCGAAAGAAGCATCGGCGAGGAATATCAGGTCGGGGTCGGAGGCGAGGATGAACTCCTCGGACAGCTGAGGGAACCCGGAGGCAAACTCATCGGTGACTCGATCGGCGATGTTCTGCAGCCCGAAGCGGTCGTAGATGTTCCCGATGAACGAGGCCGAGTTGGCCGAAAACAGGTTGGCGTCCACCTCGTGATACACGGTGGACAGCGGCCCACCACCCGCTACGTTTTCAAATACGGCATCCATCTCGTCCGCCAGCCGCTCCTGGAGTGCGGACGCGGCTTCACTCCATCCGGTGGCGGTGCCAACTGCAACCATCTGGTCGAGGGCCTCCTGGATCGAATCGGGCGGGCCCAACAGCAGGGCGCGGATGCCGGCAGTCCGGAGCGCCTCGAGTTCTCCGGTGAAGTCGAAGGCGAGAATCACCAAATCGGGCTCCAGCGCGGCCACCTCCTCCACGTCGAAGTTGAAGGCGTCCACTTTCGGCGTGCGGTCGGCCTCCGGGGGGTGGTTGGAGGTGAGATCCGTCGCCGCCACCTGCCCGCCGGCCCCGATCGCGTACAGGATCTCGGTGTGGGTGGCCGAAAGGGAGACAATTCGTCGAGGCCGGGCCTCGATCGTCACCGGACCGGCATCGCCGACCACGGTGACCGGAAACCCCTCCTCCCCGGCCTCTCCGGAATCCATCGGCGCCGCCGGTGTGGTCTGGCTGCAGGCCACCAGCCATAGCGCCGCGACCGCAACGGCGAGGAAGCGAGAGACGGCCTCGATCCTTTCGTCCGGTCGGAGGCAACGAGACCACCGAGGTAATCCGCTCTTCCTCCGAGAGCTCCTACTACTGCGATGGCAGGCGACCTGGCTCGTCCCTCTGACGAGGGCTTCACAGTTGCGGGACAGCGCCGGAGTTCAACCGGACTTCGCTCTTGCGCCCCTCTTTGGGGACCACCGCGCCTCCCGGCATCGAGCCGGGCGCCCGAGGTTAGCGACTGGTGTCGGCGACTGTCCCCTACACTCGGCCCATGGATCCTGTGGTGCGACGCGGGCTGCTGATCCTCGCCGCGTTGGCCACCGCCCTGGCGTTCTTCCGGAGGCGCCCCGTTTCGCCCCCGGCCCATGAGGGGGCATGGGAGCCGGTCGAGCATTGAGGATCGCCCTCCATGCCACGAGCGAGGTCGGCCGACGCGCCGGACTGATCCTCCTCAACGAAACCGGGCTGTCCGAGCTGGGCCTTCTCGGCGGAGCCGAGCCCAAAACCAAGGACCCCCGAATCCGGCCTGCCGAGAGCCCCGACGGCTACGACGTGGTGGTCACCGACGCCGCCGACCCGGCGACGACAGTGGAGGCCGCTTTGGCGGCACAGGCCTCCTGCGTGACTTGGACCAGCGACGCCCAAGAACAGGGTGAGGCCTTTGCCGAACACGTGACGACGCTCCTCGTCGGCTGCTCATTGGCCGAGGGCATAACGCCCACTCTGGCTTCCCATGAGGTGGCTCGCACCTCCCACGTCCTCGAGGAGGTCTTGGCCTGGACGGTTCCGGGACGGCCCCTGCGCCGAGGTGAGGCGATCCCCTTCCCCAACCCGGTCGGAGCACTGTGGGGTCGGGAGGTAGCCTCCGACGCCACCGACCGTGTTCCGACTCGCCGGTTGGTGGCCCCCGTCGAGGGCGATTGGGCGGCTGCTTCGGCCCGGGTCACGGGGATTCTCGAAGACGGCGTGGTGTCACGAGTGGTAGGTGTCTCGGACCTCGCCGCTCATCTCGAGGCAATTGCGCTCGCCGCCGGAGCTGCCACCGTCAGCCTCGGCCACTGCCCGTCGGGGACCGCCCTACCGACCGACTGTGCCGAGCCCTATTTGGGCAAGGCCCTGGAGATGGGCCTGGCGGTGGCCACCTATGCAGTGAAGGAGCCTCAACGGCGCCGATCTCGCTGACGGCGGAACGATGCAGCCGATTGCGGCGTTGCACAGGGTGACTCCGTGAAGCGTTTGGTAATCGCCGTCGCCGCCCTGGCGCTGTTGGGCGCCGCCTGCACCCGCGCCTCGGAGGGCGAATCCGGCCCGTCGCCTTCTGGCCCCGACGGACCTGCCGCCGCCGGACCAAACGGAGCTGCCGAGCCGGGATCAGCCGAGGGGGAATCTTTCGCGGGGACCGTGGCCGCTCCCGAGTTTCCCGAGGGCCTGGACTGGCTCAATACGGGGGGTCGGCCCCTCACCATCGGCGATCTCCGGGGCAAGGTCGTCATCTTGGACTTCTGGACCTACGGATGCATCAACTGCATCCACGTCATCCCCGACCTGAAGCAGCTCGAGGCCGAGTACCCCGACGAATTGGTGGTCATCGGGGTCCATTCCGCCAAGTTCGACAACGAATCGGCAACCGAGAACATCCGCCAGATGATCCTCCGGTACGACCTCGAGCACGCCGTCGTGAACGATCGAAATTTCGAGACCTGGCAGCTGTGGGGCGCCACCGCCTGGCCGACCACGGCCGTGATCGATCCGGCCGGCAATGTCGTGGGGATCAGAAGCGGTGAAGGCGTCTACGACGTGGTGCAGCCGGTCATCGAGTCGCTGGTTGCCGAGTTCGACGCCCGAGGCGAGATCGACCGCACCCCGCTGGCCCTGCGCTTGGAGAGCGAGGGCCTCCCAGAAACCTTGCTCTCGTTCCCGGGAAAGGTCGAGGTGGCCCCCGACGAGACCGTCGCCTACATCGCCGATACCAATCATCATCGCATCGTGGCAGCCGCGCTTCCGGATGGACAGGTGCTGGCGGTGTATGGGAGCGGCGAGGCAGGGCTCCGGAATGGGAACAGTCTCGAGGCCCGCTTCAGGTCTCCCCAGGGTATGGAACTCTCCCCCGACCGATCCACCCTCTATGTGGCAGACACGGGAAACCACACGATCCGCTCCATCGACTTGGCCGACGGCGAAGTCACCACTCTTCTCGGTACCGGGGCCCCGGGTGGCTATCCCCCGACGGGAGGGCTGGCCCCCGACATTCCCCTTCGTTCCCCGTGGGACCTGGCGCTGAACGGAGACACCCTCTACATCGCCATGGCAGGCAGCCATCAGATCTGGTCGATGGACCTGGCAACCGGCCTGGCCGGGGCCTTCGCCGGCGACGGCGGCGAGAGCGATCGAGACGGTTCGGCCGGCCAAGCGCAGCTCGCCCAGCCCAGCGGCCTGGCGTTCGACGGTGGGGACCGTATCTACTTCGCCGACTCCGAGTCCAGTTCGATCCGATGGGTCAACACCCGCTACAACACGGTCGACACCCTGGTCGGGGCCGAGAACGGGCTCTTTGATTTCGGGGACGTCGACGGCGTCGGCACCGAGGTGCGGCTCCAGCATCCGCTCGGGGTCGCCTGGGCCGGCGACCGCCTGTTCGTTGCCGACACCTACAACTCCAAGATCAAGGTCGTCGAGCCGGAAGCGCAGTCGGCGGTGACGTTCCTGGGAGAAGACTCCGGCTGGCGAGACGGCGCCGATGCCCTCTTCTACGAGCCCGGCGGCATAGATTTCGCGGGGAGCCACCTCTATGTGGCCGACACCAACAACCACGTGGTCCGCATCGTCGACGTAGAGACCAAGGAGGCCACCACCCTCGTCCTCAAAGGCCTGGAGGCGTTCCAGCCGGGCGGCGACGGGGAATACCGGGGGACCGTCTTTGAGCTACCTGCCTTCCGAGTATCCCCCGGCGCAGGAACCATCGTCCTTGCTCTCACCCTGCCCCCCGGCCACAAAGTCAACGAGGAGGCGCCCTCCAGTGTGGAGTGGCTCATCGATGGAGCGGTTGTGACACTCAACGCCGCCACGGCAGATCTGACCGGTACCGAGTTTCCGGTGATGTTCCCCGCCACGTTCACCCCCGGCCAAGGGCGTCTTACGGCAGATCTGAACCTGGTGTGGTGCGCCGACGACGCCGAGAGCTTGTGTTTCATCGAGCGAGCCCGCATCGGTGGCGACCTCGAGGTCGCGGACGGCGGCGGCGATGAGGTAGTGATCGACTACGAAATCGAGCTCCCTGACCCGGCGGATTGACCGGCCCGTTGTTCCAGTCAGCCGGTGGCGTCGGCTGGCCGTGTTTGTTGCGCCGGTGCGGCCGGAGCAGGCGGTGACTCCGACTTGGCGGCTTCGACCGTGGCGGCGGCAGCCGGCTGGTCGGTGGCCGGTACCGGCGGTCGGGGGGTGGCGCTGGCTTGCCGGGGAGGAGACGCCCGGCGGGTGGCCGGCCGGCGGGCGGGCCGAATCCCCACATTGCCCCCAGGCGTGACCGGAGTGGTAATCACCTCTTCGAGCACCACGACCTCCACGCCGCCCACGGTGTCGGCGATCAGGTTGTAGAGGACCGAACCGAGGGTCGCCAGGCCGGTCATGAGGATGGCCCAGATCACCGCCAGTAGCAGCACCACGCGGAAATAGAGTTCGCCGTCGGCCTCGAATGTCAACGTCAGCCGCTCGGCAAAATCGGTGATCTTGTCGGGGACGCCGGCATTGACGAAGATCGACCAGAAGATCACCGATCCCAACACGAACGCAAGCGCCATGATGGCGTTGAACACGAAGGAGACCTTGAGCACGGTCCATGGATCGATCCGGCGAACAACCCTGCGTACCCGTCGAACTGGTGCCATGGTGCTTCTCCTCGGAAGTGTGAGTTTACCGCCGCAGGGCCCCTGGCCCGGCAGCCCCTCCACTTCTCCTCATCAGGATTCGTCCTCCTGCGGTACCAGGGCAACCGACGTCACATAGGCCCCCTCGCCGGGCGTCATGACCTTGACCCCCGTTGCATCACGCTTCTGCCGACTGACCGAATCGGCGGCGGTGCGGATGACCACGCCGTCCGATGACACGACGAAGATCTCGGCTCCTTTTCGCACCGCCAGGGCAGCCGCTAGATCCCCGCGGGCGTCGGTGACCTTGATCGCCTTGACGCCCATGCCTCCCCGCTTCTGCTTGGGAAACAACTTCGCCTCGGTGCGTTTCCCGTAGCCCTTGGTGGTCACCAGTAACACCTGGTCGCTCTCGATGGTTGAGGCGGCTGCAACCACCGCATCCTCTGGGCGCAGCTTGATCCCCCGCACGCCCATCGTGTCTCTGGCGGTGGCTCGCACGTCGTTTTCGGAGAACCGAATGCCCTGTCCCTTCGTGGTGAACAACAAGACGTCGCTGTTTCCGTTGGTGGCGCGCACCGCCACCACCTCATCGTCGGAGGCCAGATTGATGGCGATGAGGGCCGCATTGCGGGAGTCGTACTCGGAGAACTTGGTCTTCTTCACCTGGCCGCTCCTGGTGATCATCAACAGGTAACGGTACGACTCATAGTCGCGGGTATCGACCACTGCCTCGATGCGCTCCTCGGATTCGAGCGGCAGCACCGAATGGACGAGGACGCCTTTGGCGGCCCGATTCTTGCGGGGCAGCTCATGAGCCTTGAGCCGGTAGACCTTCCCCTTGTTCGAGAAGAACAGCAAGTAGGCGTGGGCCGTCGTATGCAGCACCCGGGTGATCGCGTCGTCTTCAGAGAGCTTGGTGGCCTTGACGCCCTTGCCGCCTCTCCCTTGGCGACGGTACGTCGAGGCGGCCACGGCCTTCACATAACCTCCGGCGGTCAGCGTGACCACCAGTTCTTCGTCGGCGATCAAGTCCTCGAGCGACAGTTCTCCCTCGTCGGGGATGACTCTGGTCCTGCGCGGGGTGGCAAACTCGTCACGTACTTCGTTCAGCTCCTTGCCGATCAGCTCTCTCCGCTTCTTGGGGCTCTCGAGCAGGTCCTTGAGATACTTGATCGTCTTGGCCAGCTCGGCCTCCTCCTCCCGCAGCTTCGAGGTCTCCAGGGCGGTGAGCCGACGCAGCGGCATATCGAGAATGTGGTTCGCCTGGACCTCGGAGAGCTCGAATTGCCTCATGAGGGCCTGGCGAGCCGCATCAGTGTCCTTGGAGCCCTTGATCAGTGCTACCACCGCGTCGATGTTGTCGAGGGCAATGAGCAGTCCGGCGACGATGTGCGCTCGTGCTTCGGCTTTCTCCAATCGGAACGATGTGCGCCGTTCGATCACTTCCATCTGGTGATCGGTGTAGTAGCCGATCATCTCGGCGAGGTTGAGGGTGCGCGGCACCCCGTCGACCAGGGCCACCATGTTCACCCCGAAGCTCTCTTGCAGCTGGGTGTTCTTGTAAAGCTGGTTGAGCACTACCTGGGCCACCGCATCCTTCTTGAGCTCGATGACCAGCCGAGTGCCGTCCCGATCACTTTCGTCCCGGAGGTCGGCGACACCGGTGACCTTCTTGTCCCGCACCAGGTCCGCGATCTTCTCCATGATGCGATCCCGGGAGACTTGGTAGGGGATTTCACTGACCACGATGGCCGTGCGGCCTTTTCGCACCTCGGCCACATCGGCCACGGCACGCATCTTGATCGACCCTCGGCCGGTGAGCATCGCCTCTTTGATCCCTCCGGCACCCACGATGTAGGCCCCGGTGGGAAAGTCCGGGCCTTTTACGAACTGGAGCAGGTCCTCGGAGGAGGCGTCCGGGTGCTCGAGGACGTACAGCACAGCGTCGGTGACCTCCGACAGGTTGTGAGGGGGAATGTTGGTGGCCATACCGACAGCGATGCCGGTGGAGCCATTCACCAGGAGATTGGGAAAGCGGGCCGGGAGAACAACCGGCTCCTGACGCTCGCCGGAGTAGTTGTCCTGGAAGTCCACGGTGTCTTCATCGATGCCCTCGAGGAGGCGCATGGCCAACGGGGCGAGCCGACACTCGGTGTAGCGCATGGCGGCCGGGGGATCGTCGACGGTGCCGAAGTTGCCCTGCGGATCCACCAGCGGCTGGCGAGAGGCGAAGTCCTGACCGAGGCGGACCAGGGCGTCGTAGATGGCGTCGTTGGAGTGCGGGTGGTACCAGCCCATCACATCGCCGACCACCCGGGCGCATTTGCGATACGGAGTCCCGGGCCGGATGCCTGAATCGTTCATGGCATAGAGAATCCGCCGGTGGACCGGTTTGAGGCCATCGCGTACATCGGGGAGCGCCCGCGAGACGATGACCGACATGGCGTACTCCAAGAAGGAGTCCTGCATCTCCCGTTCGATCTCGACACGGGCCGTCCGACCACCGCCTTGCTTCTTAGCCATCATTCACCTGCCGTCTAGATATCCAGGAATCGCACATCCGTGGCGTTCTGCTGGATGAAGCGACGTCGCTCCTCCACGTTGTCTCCCATCAGGGTGGAGAAAACCTCCTCGGCGAATGCGCTGTCGGACAAACCAACCTGGAGCAGGACCCGCACCTCTGGGTCCATGGTGGTCTCCCAGAGCTGAGCGGCATTCATTTCGCCCAAGCCCTTGTAGCGCTGGATGGTTGGTTTGCGCGTCTTGTTCTTTCCCTTGAGCGCGGCCAACTCGGCATCCGAATATGCGTACTGCAGCCCTTTGCCGTCTCTGACCTGGTAGAGGGGCGGCTGGGCGATATACACGTAACCGGCGTCGATGAGCTGTCTCATGTGGCGATAGAAGAATGTGAGCAGCAACGTGCGGATGTGGGCTCCATCCACATCGGCGTCGGTGAGGATGACGACCTTGTGGTAGCGCGCCCTCGAGATGTCGAATTCTTCACCAATGCCGGTCCCGATGGCAGTGATCAGCGCTTGAATCTCGTTGTTTTGGAGGACGCGCGTGATTCGGTTCTTCTCGACGTTGATGATCTTGCCCCGTATCGGCAGGATCGCCTGGAACTCGCTGTTGCGGGCCTGCTTGGCCGAGCCACCGGCCGAATCCCCCTCGACAATGAACAGTTCGCTTTCGGCGGCATCGCGTGAGGAGCAATCGGCCAGCTTGCCGGGAAGCCCGGTTGACTCCAGCAGGCTCTTGCGGCGGGTCAGGTCGCGGGCCTGGCGAGCGGCCATGCGAGCGCGGGCGGCCGCCACCGATTTCTCGGTGATTCGGCGCCCGTCGCCGGGGTGTTTCTCGAGCCATTCGGGAAGCATCCTGTTGAGGGCGACCTCCACGTAGGACCTGATCTCGGTGTTACCGAGCTTGGTCTTGGTCTGCCCCTCGAATTGCGGACTGCGCACCTTCACTGAAACGACCGCAGTGAGGCCTTCTCGAACGTCCTCGCCTTGCAGGTTGTCGTCTCTTTCCTTCAGGATGCCGCGGCTTCGCGAAAAATCGTTTACCGCCCTGGTCAACGCCTTGCGAAACCCCTCCTCGTGCGTGCCACCCTCGTGCGTGTTGATGTTGTTGGCGAAACTCAGAACGGTCTCGGTGTAGCCGCTCGTCCACTGCAGTCCCACTTCGACCTCGGCATCCTGTCCCTTGTCCTCGAAGTAGACGACCTGACCGTGCAGGGGGTCGCGCGCCGAGTTGAGGTGCTTGATGAAGTCGACGAGCCCCCCCTTGTACTGGAACTTCTCCTCCGTGGGCTTCTTGTCCCTCTCGTCCCGCAGGGTGATCTCCAGACCCTTGGTGAGGAATGCCAGCTCGCGCAGGCGAGACGCCACCGTCGGGTAGTGCCACTCGACCTCTTCGAAGACGTCGGGGGACGGCCAGAAGGCCACTGTGGTGCCGGTGCGCTTGGCGGCCTTTCCCTTCTCGAGGGGAGCGACCGGCTTCCCGGATTCGAACGCTTGAGACCATTGAAAGCCGTCGCGGACCACGTTGACCTCGAGGCGATCGGACAGGGCGTTGACCACCGACACCCCTACCCCGTGCAGGCCTCCAGAGACCGTGTAGGCACCAGACTCGAACTTGCCGCCGGCATGGAGGGTGGTGAGAACTGTGGTGAGCGCGGGTTTGCGGGTCTTGGGGTGTTTTCCCACCGGAATGCCGCGGCCGTTGTCGGTAACCTCAACGCCGCCGTCCTTGCGCAGGACCACCTCGATGCGGTTGCATTCCCCGGCCATCGCCTCGTCGACCGAGTTGTCGACGACTTCCCATATGAGGTGGTGCAGGCCCTGGGGCCCCGTGGTTCCGATGTACATCGCCGGGCGCCGCCGCACTGCTTCGAGGCCCTCGAGTACCGTGATGTCCTTGGCTTCATAGGAGGCGGCAGCGGTCTTGGGTTTGGCCACGGGTCTCCTCCGGCAGCGAGCGGGTACAGAATGTGTCAGGGGTGTGACACGCGTGTAAGTATAGACGGAAGCCGGCCTTTCCGATGGCTATCGAAGTGCATAAAACCCCTGGTAGAAGCCTATTTTCGTGCTGATGAGGGCGAATCTGGAAGGGACCCACCCTTAGAGGCTTAGACCTCTCTCCGCGGTCACAGAGACTGCTACAAGTAGCGCCATTCAGGGCTGCGGCCGAGCCCGCCGCAGTTGCACCGAGGTCACCAGACCGGCACCCAAATGGTCCGCCAGATGGGAGATCAGGGCCTCCCGGCGGTAACGCAGCAACGAGGCAGCGATCGGGTCGGTGACCTCGATCACCAGCACCCCTTGCTCCAGGACAACCGGTCGGGATCGCCCCGCCCAGGGCTCTCCCACCAGCTCGTCCCAGTGAGCCATCAGCTCGACGGTGTCGAGGGGGCGGGCCACCCCGAGGTCGCCGAGCACCTTATCGAGGGCTTCGTCCAGAGGTCGAGGCTCATTCACCGGACGCCCCCCGTCCCGACATGCCAGGTCCGACCTTCGACGGGAACCGAATCCTCCTGAGCAGTGGTTACGAACACCTGTGTATGCGGAAGCCGGCGGACCACGCCCGAGGCCCGTTTCGAATCCAGCTCGGAAAACACGTCGTCGAGCAAGAGCATGGGGCGCTCGCCGGTTTGCTCGAGGACATGGTCAAAGGAAGCCAGGCGCAGTCCCACGGCCAGAGTCCGCTGTTCGCCCTGACTGGCCAGTGTCCGGGCATCGCTCCCTTCCAGTAGCAGTGACGCTTCGTCCCGATGGGGACCGACAGTAGTGACGCGTCGGTCCATGTCGAGGTGTCGGGCCGCCCGTAGCCGGGCCATCAACAGCGCGTCAGCGTCGTCGGGAGCCTTGAGGCCGGCGAGTTCCCCGAGCCCGGCGTTCGTGTACCGCCACCGGACCTCCTTGCCGCCGGGACCGATCTCGCGGTAGACGGCATCCAGGACGGGAATAAGCCGACGGGCGGTTCCTAGGCGTCTCCGCAGAATCGCCGCTCCCGTTCGGGCCAGCCCCGCCTCCCAAACCTCCAACGCCTCCTCATCGGCTTGTCTCCCCTGCTGACGGAGCACCGAATTCCGCTGCCGCAAGAGTCGGGCGTACTCCTCCTGTTCCCCGGCAGCAACTGGGGACAGAAGAGCGGCCACCTCGTCGAGATACTCCCTGCGGTAACTCGGCCCCCCTTTGACCAAGGCCAGGTCGTCTGGAAGAAAAGTGATGGTGGGTATGAGCATCGAGACATCGGCGTGGCGGCGGGGCCTCTTCCCGTTCAGCAAGATCCGGCGGCGCCCACTGCGGGGCAGCTCGGCCTCCACGAGAGCCGTGGAGCCCCCGTTGGTGAACTCGCCCCGCACCACCGCGCCGGCTGCGCCGATAGCGATCAGGGCGTCGTCGGGAGCGCGCCGGAAGGATCGGAGGCGCGCCAAATACGACACCGCCTCGATCAGATTGCTCTTGCCGGCCCCGTTCTCACCGATGAGGATGTTGACGGCAGGATCGGGCTCGAAGCGGAGATCGGCGTAGGAGCGAAACTGTTCAGCCTCGAGCCACCGGAGGCGCATGGCTCACAGCCGGACCGGCATCAACAGGTACCTGAAGGTTTCTGTTTCGGCGCCGCGAATCAGTCCCGGCTTGAGTGGATCCACCACGTCGAGAACAACCTCTTGGTCCTCCACCATCGACACCCCGTCCGCCAGGTATCGAGGGTTGAAGGCGATGGTCATGTCCTCGCCCTCGTAGGTGCCGTCTACATGCTCGCTCTCGCCGCCCACCTCCTGGCGTTGCACGCTCAGGTCGACGCCTTCGGATACCAAGGCCAGCCTCAGGGGGATGTGATCCTCGGCCACGAGCGCCGCTCGACCCACCGCCTCGAGCAGGGCCTCCTTCCCCACCAGCAGCCTCCCGGAGTAAGCCTCGGGTAGGAGTTGGCGGTAATTGGGGAAGGTCCCCTCAATGAGTCGAACCCACATGGTTCCTCGCTCTGAAGCGAATGAAGCGGTCCGCTCTCCGATGGCTCCCGTCACTTTGGGAGCCCCCACGGTCCGCCCGAGTTCCCGCAACGCCCGTACTGGCACGAGCCCGTTCTGGGGAACCACCCCAGGAACATCGCGCACCGCCAATCGATAGGAGTCGGTAGCCACCAGCCGCAAGCTTCCCGCCTCTTCCTCGAAAAAGATCCCCGTCAATATCGGCCGCGCCTCATCGCCGGAGGCAGCCACGCCCACTTGATTGACTGCACTCACAAGGGTGTCACCATCCATCGCGGCTCCGTCCATTTCCTCCTCCACCCCCACTGCCGGAAAGTCCTCGACACTCAACTCCCGCAACGCGAATTCGGGTCCGCTCCCCCTGATCGTCACCACACCCTCCTCGGCACCCATCGTGACCGCCCCGGCTGGGAGTTTGCGCACCGCCTCGGCCGCTAGCCGAGCAGGCACGACCGTTCGCCCCCCCTCCATGACCTCCACCTCGAGCGTGGTCCTCACCGTGAACTCCAAATCCGTACCGGTGACCTTCAACCTCGACCCCTCGACCTCGCACAAGACCCCTTGCAAGATATCCAACGGCGAGCGTGTGCTCACTGCTCGCGAGGCCCGCCCCAGGGCGTCGGCGAGATCTTCCCGTTCGGCGCGAAATCTCACAATCCCCCGCTTTCCATTACTGAGAGATTCGTTTGATCTGGAGTAGTAGTAGTAGGCCCTGGGGACATTGGGAGCAAGGGGGGAAAGGCCCTGCATGCAACGGCAAAGTGGATGGGGACAGGAGTGGGGACACCTGAGGTGCCTTCCACAGGGAAGCTGAAACCAAACCGGGAACTGGGGACAAGAATCACGTTCTCCGCAGGCTTTGGGATAGGGCCGTGACCTGGTCGAAGACCCGCTTGTCACTCTGCATGATCTGCTTCACTTTGTCGATTCCGTGCAAGACCGTGGTGTGATCTCGGCCCCCGAATTCGCGTCCGATCTTTGGTAGCGAGAGGTCGGTAAGTTCCCGACACAGGTACATGGCAACTTGACGAGCTCGCGCCAGAGGCTGTTTCCGGCTCGGGCCGAGGAGATCGGTGGTAGAGACACCGAAAGAGGCAGACGTGACAGCGATGATCTCGTCAACCGTGATGGGCCGGGTCTCAGTAGATTGCTCGACGAGGTCTTGTAGGACGTCCTGGGCCATGGCCAGGTCGATCCCCTGGCCGGTCAGGGCGGCATAGGCAGTCACCCGGGTGAGGGCTCCTTCCAGCTCCCGGATGTTCGTCGATACGTGCTGGGCAATGAACTCGAGGACGGCCTCGGGAACGGCTCGGGGAGCGAACTCGGCGTTGCGGCGCAGGATGGCCAAGCGGGTCTCCACGTCGGGAGGCTGGATGTCGGTGAGGAGACCCCACTCGAAGCGGCTTCGGAGCCTGTCCTCGAGGGTGGAGAGGTGCTTAGGGTGCCGATCCGAGCTGATAACTACTTGCTTCCCGGCCTCGTGGAGGGCATTGAAGGTGTGGAAGAACTCCTCCAGGATCTGCTCCTTCCCCTCGAAGAACTGGACATCGTCGAGGAGAAGCACGGCAGTGCTTCGATAGACGTTCTTGAATTCGTCCATGCGCTTGCGCCGGATGCAATCGATGAAGTGATTGAAGAACCGCTCCGAGGTGATGTACCGCACCGGCATGGTCGGGTAGAGATCGCGAGATTGATGTCCAACTGCATGCAGGAGGTGCGTCTTGCCGAGCCCGGCATGGCCGTAAATGAACAGCGGGTTGTAGTGACGGCCGGGCCGCTCGGCGACGGCCATTGCCGCGGCATGGGCAAAACGATTGGAGGGGCCGACCACGAAATTCTCGAACTGATATTTGGGCACGAGAGTCCCGTAATCGTCTAGCTCGCCCATGGCAGTGGGGGCGTCGCTCGCCAACCGATCATCGACGACTTCTTCCTCCCCGTCCTCGAACGCATCGAGGAGCGGCTCGGTGCTTGCGTCGAGGTGGATGACGATTTCCTCGCCGTACGAGGCGGCCGCGGCTTGCTCGATTGCATCGATGTACTTCTCGCGGACCCAGCGGAGGTGGAATTCGCTGGGCGCGATCAGCCGCACCGATCCCTCATCGGTGTGTTCGACCTCGAGAGGCTCAAGCCACGTCTGCCAAGTCACCGGCGTGACGCGACTACGGAGGATCTTGCGGAATTCTCCCCACTGGCGAGGCTTCCTCTGCGGCTCCACCGCCGGTCTCAACGTTTCCTTCCTTTTCCACACCCCTGCCCACAGGTGTGGAAAACGGTATTTGTGCCGGCCGACGCCGGGGCTTCCCCCTGGTGCCGACCAAATCCTGCCCTCCGGGGGAAGTGCAAGTGCCGTCGGGGAGGAGCGAGTATATGGCCGAGGTTCAGGCGCCACAAGAACGCCAAAACGCGCCCTATCTGGGGCAGCCTCCCACCCTTGATTCCGAAATCTCTCGGTCGGGCAAGGGATTTCCGCCAGGCACTGGGCGTGTGCGGACCCCCGTG
This sequence comes from uncultured Acidimicrobiia bacterium, assembly GCA_964347285.1. Classification (GTDB taxonomy): domain Bacteria; phylum Actinomycetota; class Acidimicrobiia; order Spongiisociales; family JAOTWH01; genus CAYFYE01. The sequence goes on along the minus strand of CAYFYE010000046.1, from coordinate 994 downwards.
ATCACAGATCTGGGCCGCGGCCCAAGAAGAGAATGTTTCGCGTTCTGTCCACGTTCCCCGACGGCCGAGTCGTCTGGCGCGCCGGCCAGGACTTTCTTTGACATAGCTGGGGGGCCTCCGTAACCTGAAAACAACCGCAGCCCCCGACCGGGGACTCCCCATGAAGCGCACCTACCAACCGAACGTGCGGCGCCGCCACAAGGTCCATGGTTTTCGAGCGCGCATGCGCACCCGAGCCGGCCGCGCCATCATCAAGCGACGTCGCCGGAAGGGACGGAAGCGCCTCGCGGTCTGAAGGACGGCCCTATACCGCACTTCGGGGCCGGGCCCGGTTCGAGGGAGTCTTCCGGGAGGGGGTACGTCGGCGGGTCGGCGGGGTCACGCTGATCGCCCGGGCAAGTGCTCCGGGTCCGTCCCGGGTGGGCGTGATCGCCGGTCGGCGTGTCGGCACGGCGGTGGAGCGCAACCGTGCCCGCCGCAGGTTGCGGGAAGCGCTGGCCGCGCTGCCGGTGCCTCAGGGCATGGACTGCGTGGTCGTGGCCGCCGCGGAAGTGAACGAAGTCGGGTTCGACCGCCTACAGCGGTGGCTCACAGAGGCTTTTGAGGCCATCACCGAAACCGAGGAGAGCACGAGTTGACCGAGGAAAGGAAACCCCGTCCTCACCAGGCGGCCTGGTGGGCCCTCGGCCTGATCCGCCTCTACCAGAGGGCCTTGTCGCCGGTCCTGGGCAACCGCTGTCGGTATCTCCCGACCTGCTCTCAATACACCTATGAGGCGATAGGACGGTTCGGGTTCATTCGAGGAGTGTGGCTGGGCTTGCGGCGCCTGGGGCGCTGCCACCCGTTCCATGAGGGAGGGTACGACCCGGTACCGAGACGTGCGGTGGAGCGGCCATGAGTTCGATCTGGAACGGGTTGCTGGATTTCCTGGGCGGCACACTGGCGCTGCTCTACGACCTCGTTCCCAATCTCGGCGTGGCCATCATCCTGCTCA
>CAYFYE010000045.1:0-20377 GCA_964347285.1 uncultured Acidimicrobiia bacterium | reverse complement strand
CACCACCCGGCAGCGGTGGATCTCCGACCAGGCCCCCACATCATCACCCTGCCGGATCGCCTACGGGTCCATGCGCTGTCGTTGTGGCCTAGAAATGGTGACCCGTGCTTCATGCGTTGGTTTGTGCGGCTGTCCTGCAGCCACCGTGTCGACCTTTCCACAAAGAGGACCTCTGCTGGAATCCATAACGGTGTGAAGCGGCCAAACTATGTCGCCTGGCCGGGCTCACCAATGCGTTCTCCACCACCGGCAACCCCGTGGTGTGCGTGCCCTGCGGCCGCGCCGAGGAGGGCCTCCCAATCGGATTTCAGATCGTAGGGCGGCGACGGCCTGACCCAATCCTGCTGCGAATCGCCAAGACCTGGAGGAGGCGTTTCAGGGGGATCCTGAGCTGGCGCGTCCCGTGCCCGAAGCTCCAGCTGGCTAGGTCGAGAGCGTCCCGCTTGACCGCCGGCGCTTCCGGAGCCGTTTGGGCCCTCTGAGGGCCCAAACGAGGAGGGTGGCCACACATCGGAGGCCGTTAGCCCCTGTACCCGGCCTCGAGCCGATATCACGCTATGAGGGGAAGGAGATCGCTGTCCCGCTCATGGATGCGGGGCGGCTTGGTAAGGAAGGCTGCGGGGGTGCCCGATGGTGCGAGTAGAAGTGAACTCGTTCACCGATTTGGCGCGGGCGTTGGAGCCTCGTCTTCATCACACACTGATCGCGGGCTACAGGTGGCTCAGGACGCAATGGCTGAAGCGCCGCGGCCGGCGCAGGGGCCTTCGGGGCGACGCGTCACGGGCCGTTGATGCGTTCGTCAGGCGAGTCTGGAGCGTCTGCGTTTGGGCCACCAAACCTGAAGGCAGGGACACCTCCTTGAACGACCGACGGGACACGAGAGAAGAAGATCGGCTTCGGTCCTGCGCGTGCCAACGCGACGTGGATCGATCGATGCTGGGACGAGATGCCCCGGTTCGTGAGCCAGCCCGGATGGGCCGGCGAAGAAGGGCGAGAGGACCCGGAGAGCGGCAAGCACTCGCTATTGCCCACCCACGACCACATCACGACGAGACGAGTGAGGAGGTGTCTTCATGACTGCGTTCGCAGCAAGAGTCACGAACACGATCGACGCCCGTCCCAGGCTCATCGCCGGGATCTTCGGCGGGGTGATTCTGTTCTTCCTGGCCGCCTGCCTACTCCACGACGTCATTCCCATCTGCCACTGGGTGTTCCGGTGCGACCACCGTATGCATTGAACACCGCGCCGGCACAATCAGATGCGCAAGCGTGGAGGACTGCAGAAAGGAGACTGCGGGGGATATTCGTAGGTGCCTCGACGGACGCAAACCGACCCAAAACACCCATTGATCGACAAGCAGTCTACGAGAGGGGAAATAGCCAGGAGAGAACTCGCACCCAAGCTGCTTGAGACGGGCGCCGTCGTTGGAGTCGCCGCGCTAGTCGTGCGTCTGTCGTACCCAAGCTCGGCGAAACATCGAACCGTATGTTCGAAGAGGCTCCCGGGGACTTCTCGGCCAAAGTGGATGTACGTGCAACATCACCGCCTTCCGCGACAACACCAAACGCATCGTCGAGGCGCTCGAGCGAGCACCGCCGCAGACAGGCGCCAAAGCCGCGTGAAACCCCCTGAAGCCGGGGGAACGCCCCGCGTTCGCCGGCGAGACAGGAGCAAGCGATGGCGCATCCGGTGACATCACAGCCACCCGAGACGCAACGTTCTGCGCCGCGCCTCGGCGGTTCTACGGAGACGATCATCGTTGGCGCTGGGATCGCAGGCCTGGCATGCGCCCGGCGCCTCCAGGAGGCGGGGAGACGCTTTCTGCTGATCTCGGAGGACGTCGGCGGCCGGATCCGGCAATCTCGTGACGGGGCGGTCAATCTGGGCGCCTACTACGTGCGCGCCGACTGCACCCACGTCAACAGATACGTCCGCCTCGGACGGCGCATCGACCGGCTGGTGACCCAACGACACTACGGCCGCGATACCTACACGTATTGGGACCCAAGGCTCCTGCTCCACCTGCCACAAGCGACCCGATTCCTCCGCCTCCTCGCCGAGTTCCGTGCCCGCCACAACGTCTTCAAACGGCGCAGCATCAGCATCGGGCAGGCGGCAGCCATACGCGAGGACCCAATGCTGCTGGAGCTCTACCACCAGCCGGCGCCAGACTTCATCGCTCAGCACCGGATCAACGACCTGGCCCGCTGGTATCTGGCACCGGGCCTCCACGGCACTGCGTTCGCATCGCTGCACGAGATCACGGCGTTCACGCTCCTCCTCGGCGCACTCCCCGTCCTCGTCCGGGCCTACGAGTTCACGCCGCGGTTCGATCGACTCGTCAACGGCTTCGTCGACGCCATCGCCGCCGACACGGTGACGGGACTCAGTGCCCACGGAGCCGGATATGACATCGAGACCAAGGCCAACGGGACGCTGACCACCGAGCGCCTGGTGATCGCCACTCCGACCGACGTGGCCAAGAAACTCCTCGACCTGCCCGCAGCCAAGCGACCCGTGTCTGCCCACATGTTTCACGTCTTTGGAGCGCTGCGCGACCCCTTCCGCCGAGCCGACATCCACCTCTTCCCCGAATCCGACCCCACCCTGGCCATCGCCCGCCAGGAGAGCGGCACCGTTCTCTTGAGCTCACGACGGCGCCATCCCGACCTCGACCGCTACTTCTCCAACTGGGAAGTCCTCGAGCACAAGCACTGGAACCCGGCATTCCATCTCCTCGGGGACGACCTCCTCGAAGTCGAACAAGGCCCCAACCTCTACCTGATCGGCGACCACAACATCGTCGGCCTCGAAGACGCCTACCTCACCGGCCTCCACGCCGCCAACCGAATCATCGCCACCACCGACTCGCGGGACCGCGCACCGGAACAGCGCGCGCCCACCGATTCACGGCATCACGAAACGACGGCACCGAACTCTGGAGTGCGTCGCCACTGAGAATCAACCTGGAAGCAGCCACCAGCACCCACGTTCGGGTGCACCGGATCGGCGGGCGAAGAGGGGGCGGCCGCATCGGGGAACGCCCCCATCCTCCTGCTCACCACCACCGGCCGAAGATCGGAAGAGCACACACCACTCCCTCGGCGCCATCCCGACCTCGACCGCGCTCTACGACCGCACCGCCGTCTGCGGGGCCGACCTGGATCCGGCCATCGCCCGGTATGGCTCCGCAACCTCCAAGACGGCCCTCACGTAGACGTCACGATCGGCAGCCCCCCACGTATCCCGCCGTGGCCGGAGTGGCCGACACCGACGAACGAGCTGGGTTGTGGGCCCGACCAGCTCCCGGCGCTCGCCACCTACGAGGCCAAGACGACACGGATCCTCCCCGTCGTTCTCCTCGAGCCAGTCGACTCGGAGACCGACGTCGAGGCCAAGCAGTGAGGAACGTAACGAGCCAGCGTTTGACCGACCTGGTCGGCGGACACGGGCACCTGAAGGGGTTCGGGGTTGCGTCGGTTCCCGGGCCTCGTCGCGGCACGTCTCATGGTCGCGACCATCAAACCAGTGACCTCTACCTGACGCGGCAACGCGCAGCTCACGCTGGTGGTTGGTCGTGCTCGGCGATGAGGTCGCGGCCACTCCGAGCCAACCACTCGAGGCCGGCACGTCGTCCGACCGATTGCCTTCCGGCGCTGGGACCCGTCAGTGGTCACAACCTCGTGAACGGCGGCCGCCGTCGTCACCACCAGCCGACGCCTGCGTCAGTTCCAGGAACGTATACGCCGCTGCGTGCCTATGGATCTGATCGAAGAAGGCGGCCATCCTGCGGCCCGGTCAAGGGGTGAGACCGAACCAGCGATGCAGGGTCTGCGCCCACTCCTCGGATGGAACAGGGTGTTCGCTCCACACTCCATCCCGCCGGACTTTGATGCGGTTTTCGAGGAGGGTCACCCGATCAGGACCACCGTCGAGCAGACGGGTGGCAAACGGAGACCGGGTCCAGCCCAGTGCCGGTTCGGTCTGCAACCGGTGTGACGGCTGGTCGAAATCCGCGGTCACCCGCGGTTTCTGATCGAAGCGGTACTGCGGTTTGGGACTCCCGTCGGTGCTCCACTCCAGCAACGTGGTGAACTCCCCCTCGAACCGAAACCCGAACCGCCCGCTTCCCCCGTCTTGGGGTCCTTCCGCGTCCAGAAGAAGAGGGCGGATGAAGCTATCGCCGAATCCAACGTCGACCAGGTAGGGGTGCTCGAGGTTCACTTGCAGCGTGAGATGATCGGGGACGGGCGACACCTCGGCGTCGAGCAACACGGTGGCGCCGAGGCGGGTCACCGAGAACCCGACGGCCTCGAGCAGAGCGGCGAAGGCCCCGTTCAGCTCGTAGCACCAGCCACCACGGCCCCGCTCGACGATCTTCGGCACCGACCACTCGATGCCTGTGGCCACCCCGCGACGATGGAACACGTCAAGGTTCTCAAAGGGAACCGCGGTGAGATGTGTCCGCTGCAAGCGCTCCAGCGAATCGAGATCGGGCGTCACCTCACCGGTGATACCGATCCGCTTCAGATAGGCGCCGGCGTCCACGCCGCAATCCTCGCACAGAACACGGCAACGGCCGGGTTGGCCCGCCGCCAAGCGGAGCGGTGCACGGGCCCGACACGGGAAGTGGAGCGCTCTTCGCCGGCCGACTCGGAGAGGAGGCCTACACCGATATATTCGCACCTCGAGGTCGGGCGGAGCGGGAGCGGTTCGTCGTGCGCTTTGCGCCGGCAGATGCTCGGCCACCCAGGCCATGAGCAGGCTGGTTCGGAGCCGATCTCAGAACAGCAGGCCCTGTGAGTCGGGGCGACGCAGCCGCGGCAGTCCGGTCCACGGGATGTAGTCCATGAATGCCCAGCTACGACGGTGTATGGAGGACGGGCCCAACGCCTGGAGGGCCGACTTGTGCCGAGGTCCCGGATAGCCCTTGTTCATCTCGAAGCAATACCAGGGGAAACTCTCCGCCTCGGCGCGCATGATGCGATCTCTGGTGACCTTGGCGAGGATCGAGGCCGCCGAGATCGACAGGCAGTCGGCGTCGCCGCCCACCAGCCGCTCGGTGGCCCCGCCGACGAAATCCCACCGCCCGTCGATGACCACTGCATCGGGGGTCGAGCCCAGCCCGTCGAGGGCCCTGCGGGCCGCCAGCTTCTGCGCGTCGGACATGCCCAACTCGTCGCATTCGAAACTGGAGGCGTGGCCCACCGACCAGGCCACACACCAATCCGCCACCCGCTCGAAGAGGGCCTCCCGCTCGGCTTCGGTGAGCATCTTCGAGTCACGGACCTTGTAGATCCTGCGGTCCCGGGGGATCACCGCCGCCCCGACGCTTATCGGGCCCGCCCACGCCCCCCGACCGACCTCGTCCATGCCGACGATGACGTCTCTGCCTTGGTCCCACAGCCGGCGTTCGATCGAGGTCGTCGGCGCCTTGTCCTTGAGGACTCGACGCAGCCTGGGAACTGTGGCCGCCACTCGCCACAGCGTAGCTGCCCCAATCGGAGCGGCCCTAGCTCTTCACCGGATTGCCTCCTGCAAGGAGTCGTGGAACTCGGACCCGGCGAGTCGCTGCCACCAGGCCGGGAACGAGGACGCCAGCTCTGCGGCCCGCCGCTGGCCGTAAGCCAGATAGTCGGCCGCCCCGGGCAGGACGACGGCTCGGCCCCGGCGTCCCGGGCCGCGTAGCGATCCGGTGGAGAGATAAGAAGAGGTGTAGACCGTGGCCACGAGACAGTCGTTGAGCTCACCGAGGTGATCCTGGGCGGCTTTCAGCTCCTCGATGGGAGCCACGGCCGGCTCTCCGAAGGCGTCCCGAAAGAACTCCAGCGAGTAGCGAAGCTTCTTGGCCCCGATGCGTACTGCATGGAGGGCGGCCAGATCGGAGCCGTCCACCACCCCGGCCCCCTTGTCGAGGAGCATCCGGTAGCGATCCCACACTGCGCCGGGAGCCACCTCGGCAACGGTCGCTCCGCCTTCTGCGGCAGCCCACTCATCGATCAGACGACGCAAGGCCTTCTGCAATCGCAGGTAGCGGCGCCTGTCGAGGTAGGCCACGAGCCGCTCCTGTGAGGCGGTTCGTTCCCGGGCCACTGCGGCGCACAGTGGCTCGAGCCCGGCGGCCTGCTCCACCCCGAGGTCCGCCCGGTACCTTTCGACGCCCTCGAGGTAGACGTCGAGGTCGCGAACGAGGCCCAACGTCGTGGCCAGTTCCCGGACCCGTTTGCCGATCGGGCCAACCCTTTCTGAGGCCACGTGATCCTTGAAGAGCAGCAGGGCGGCTCTCATCCTTCGAGTCGCCACCCGCATCTGGTGGACCTCTTCGGGATCCTCCCCCTTGCGAGCTCCGGGCTCGTGGGACAGCATCCGCTCGAACTGGACTCGCAGCACCTTGGCCGCGGCCACTCCCATGGAGTCGCTCGGCGCAACAGGCTTGCCGGTCCCTCTCACACCACCGAATCTACCGATCGAGTGGATCGAGATGGACCGAATGACTCGTGCGGCACCCGGGCCGGTCTTCCGCCGGCTTACTCCCCCTCCGGCGTGCCTTCGGCGCCGGGAGCGCCCAGCGACGCCAGCCACTCGGCCGGATCCGCGGGGAGGACCTCTTCCTCGGCAAGTTCGCCCTCCCCGACGAGCCCGAAGGCACCGACGACCGTGGCATCCGGCAGAATCGGCTCGACCTCCTGGTAGACGTCGGAACCGGTGCCGGCCGGAATCAGCTTGCCGATGATGACGTTCTCTTTGAGCCCTCGCAGGTAGTCCGACTTGGCCTGTAGTGCGGCTTCGGTGAGAACGCGGGTCGTTTCTTGGAACGAGGCCGCCGACAACCACGAGTCGGTAGCCAGGGAGGCCTTGGTGATCCCCATCAATTCGGGACGCCCCTCGGCCGGAGCCTTGCCTTTGCCCACCAGCTCCTGGTTGGCCTCCCGGAACTCGCGGTCGTCGACCAACTCGGCAGGCAGATAGTTGGAGTCACCGGGCGCCACCACCCGGACCTTGCGAAGCATCTGGCGGACCACCATCTCGATGTGCTTGTCGTGGATGTCGACGCCCTGACTCCGATAGACCTCCTGCACCTGATCCACGAGATACCTCTGGGCGGCCCTCACACCTTGAACCTCAAGCACTTCCTTGGGGTCGAGAGGCCCTTCCGTCAGCTGGGTGCCGGGCTCGATCTCGTCGCCGTCGTGGATACGGAGTCGGGCCCGGCGCGGCAGGGGGTACTCGTACTCTTCGTCTTTGGCCTTGACGACAATGCGGCGCCCATCCTGGTCGTCCACGAGCTTGACCTTGCCACCATGCTCGGCCAGCACGGCCTTGCCCTTGGGGGTGCGTGCCTCGAAGAGCTCGGTCACCCGAGGCAGACCGTGGGTGATGTCTTCACCGGCCACGCCGCCGGTGTGGAACGTCCGCATGGTCAACTGAGTACCGGGCTCACCGATCGACTGGGCGGCAATGATGCCGACCGCCTCGCCGGCCTCCACCGGGCGTCCCGTGGCCAGGCTGAGCCCGTAGCAGGCTGCGCACACGCCGTGGCGCTCCTCACAGGTGAGGACGGAGCGGACCCGGATCTCATCGATCTCCTCGGCCTGCTCGATCGCCGCCAGCTCTGCCCGACCCAGCATCGTGCCCCGACGCAGCTTCTCTCCCGCCTTGGTGGCTACCAGCTTGCGCTCCACCTTCACGTCGTCGGCCAGCCTCCGCCCGAAGATCCGGGTCTGGAGGTTGCGGATGGGCAGGCCGCGCTCATCGCGGACGGCAACCGTGATGCCCCGATCGGTCTCACAATCCTCGCCGGCCACGATGACCTCCTGGCTCACATCGACGAGCCGCCGAGTGAGGTAGCCCGAGTCGGCAGTGCGAAGAGCGGTGTCGGCCAGCCCCTTGCGGGCCCCGTGCGTCGAGATGAAGTACTCCAGCACGGACAGGCCCTCGCGGAAATTGGACTTGATCGGCCTGGGGATGATGTCACCGCGCGGATTGGCCACCAGCCCACGCATGCCGGCAATCTGGCGTACCTGCATGACGTTTCCTCGAGCGCCCGAACGCACCATCATGTCGATCGGGTTGAACAGGTCCTCCCTGAGGCTTGCCTCCATGGCGTCCTTGACCTTGTCGGTCGCCTCGGTCCAGATCTCGATGAGCTCCTGGCGCCTTTCGTCGTCGGTGATGACCCCTTTTTGGTAGAGGCCTTCGACCCGGGCGGCGTTGGTCTCGTACTCCTCGAGGATCTTCTCTTTGTCGGGCGGTGTCTTGACGTCGTCGAGAGCAATGGTCAAGCCGGCTCTGGTGGCATAGCTGAATCCCAGATCTTTGATGCCGTCCAGCACTCCTCCGACAACGGCCTTGTCGTAGCGCTCGATGACCTCTTCGATCAGCCGGCGCACGTCGGACTTGAGGACCCGATCGTTGATGTAAGGGAAATCCTCAGGGAAGGCCTGGTTGATGAGAATCCTGCCCACAGTCGTCTCGGTGGCTGCTTGGCCGTCGAGGGGCTCGTCGCTGATGAGGTCTCCCAAGGCCTCCTTCAATCCAGCGTGCAGCTCCGGGTCCCCCACCAGGCTTCCAAGCCTCACCCGAACGGGGGCATGGAGTCCGAGCTGTCCCAGCTCATACGCCATGAGAGCCTCGTCGACATTCGTGAACGCCCGCCCGGCCCCCTTCTCGTCGTCGACCTGCTCGGACAGGTAGAAGATGCCGATGATCATGTCCTGGCTGGGCGTGATGATGGGCCGTCCGCTGGCGGGCGACAGCACGTTGTTGATCGACAGCATGAGTACCCGCGCTTCGGCTTGCGCTTCGGCGGAAAGCGGGAGATGCACCGCCATCTGATCACCGTCGAAGTCGGCGTTGAAGGCCTCGCAGACCAGAGGGTGGATCTGGATGGCCTTCCCCTCGACCAGCACGGGCTCAAAGGCCTGGATGCCGAGGCGATGTAGGGTCGGGGCCCGGTTCAGGAGCACCGGGTGCTCCCGGATCACCTCGGCCAGTACGTCCCACACTTGCGGTCGGTGCCGCTCGACCATTCGCTTGGCTGCCTTGATGTTCTGCGCCAGGTCGAGGTCGACCAGCCGCTTCATCACGAAGGGTTTGAAGAGCTCCAAAGCCATGGCCTTGGGCAAGCCGCACTGGTGGAGCCGCAGCCGGGGCCCGACCACGATCACCGAGCGGCCCGAGTAGTCGACGCGCTTGCCCAGCAAGTTCTGGCGGAAACGGCCCTGCTTGCCCTTGAGCATGTCGGAGAGCGACTTGAGCGGCCGGTTGCCGGGGCCGGTTACAGCCCGGCCCCGTCGCCCGTTGTCGAACAAGGCGTCGACTGCCTCCTGGAGCATGCGCTTCTCGTTGTTGACGATGATCTCCGGTGCCCCCAAGTCGAGGAGCCGCTTCAACCTGTTGTTTCGGTTGATCACCCGTCGATAGAGATCATTGAGGTCGCTCGTGGCGAACCGTCCACCGTCGAGCTGGACCATGGGACGCAGGTCTGGGGGAATCACGGGAACCGCCTGCAGGATCATGGCCATCGGGTCGTTGCGACCTTCGTTGAAAGGAAGGACCACCCGGAGCCGCTTGGTGGCCCGCTGGCGCCGTTGCCCGGAGCTCGCGCCGAGATCCTCTTTCAGGTTTTTGACTTCATCCTCGAGGTCGAGGCGGCCCAGCAGATCCTGGATGGCCTCGGCTCCCATCCCGCCCTCGTAGTACTCCCCATAGCGATCGTAGATCTCGCGCCACAGCTGCTCGGACTCGATGAGCTCCTTGGGCTTCATCGTCTTGAGAGTGTCGAACGCCTCCTGGACGAGCTCCTTTTCGAAATGGGCCCGTTCCTCGCGATCCTTGATCTCGCGATCCACTTCCCGCCGGCGCTGGTTGATCTCGGCGCTCTTGGCGCCGCCCTCCTCCATCCGACCGAGCTCCTGCTCCAATTGCTCGAGCCGATTTTCACGCCACTCGTCGAACTCCTGCTGAATGATTTCGAGTTCGGTACGCATCGACTCCTCGAGCTTGGACAAGTCCTTTTGTCGCTTGTCGTCATCCACGTGGGTGATGAGATAGGCGGCGAAGTAAATGACCTTCTCCAGCTCCTTGGGAGACATGTCCAAGAGATAACCCAACCGGGACGGAACACCCTTGAAGTACCAGATATGCGTCACCGGGGCAGCCAGCTCGATGTGGGCCATGCGCTCGCGACGCACCTTGGATCGGGTCACCTCCACGCCGCAGCGCTCGCAGATCACACCACGAAAACGGACGCGCTTGTACTTACCGCAGTAGCACTCCCAATCGCGGGTTGGACCGAAGATCCGTTCGTCGAACAGCCCGTCTTTCTCCGGCTTGAGTGTCCGATAGTTGATGGTCTCCGGCTTCTTCACCTCGCCGTGCGACCAGGCACGCACCTGATCGGCTGTGGCCAGGCCTATTTTGAGTTCGTCGAAGAGTTGCTCTTGCAAGTGGGCTCCCGTGTCTCAGCAGCTTTCGGCTACCAGCTGTCGAATCCTCTCCTGGTTCACGCTTCGGTTCGTTCCGGTCTCGAAATGTCGATTCCGAGAGATTCGGCCGTGCGGAAGGCGTCCTCGTCGAGCTCCCGGAGCTCAACCTCCTCTCCGGCTGAGAGCATTTCGACGTTCAAGCACAGGCTCTGCATCTCCTTGACCAGCACCTTGAACGATTCGGGGATCCCCGGCTCGGGAATGTTCTCGCCCTTGACGATGGCCTCATACACCTTGACCCGGCCCCGCACGTCATCGGACTTGATCGTGAGCAGTTCCTGGAGGGCGTAGGCGGCTCCGTAGGCCTCCAGCGCCCAGACTTCCATCTCCCCGAACCTCTGTCCTCCGAACTGCGCCTTTCCCCCTAGCGGTTGCTGGGTGATCATCGAGTAGGGGCCCGTGGAACGGGCGTGGATCTTGTCGTCCACCAGGTGAAGCAACTTCAGGATGTAGATGTACCCGACCGTTACCGGCTGGTCGAAGGGCAACCCGGTCGTTCCGTGGTAGAGGGTTGCCTTTCCGAAGGCGTCGACCAGGGTGTCTCCATCGCGGTTCGGCTGGGCGTTCGCCAGCAGGCTGACGATCTCGTTCTCCCGGGCGCCGTCGAACACCGGCGTGGCCACTTTGGTCCACGGCCCGGCGCCCTTGGCGGCAGGGCTGTCGAGCCCGGTGAAGGGGCGCCAGCCCTGGGCGGCCGCCCAGCCCAAGTGCGTTTCGAGGACCTGGCCCAGATTCATCCGGGAGGGCACACCCAGTGGCGAAAGGATGATGTCGACCGGGGTCCCGTCTTCCAGGAACGGCATGTCTTCCTCGGGAAGGATCTTGGCGATGACGCCTTTGTTGCCGTGACGGCCGGCCAGCTTGTCTCCCTCGGCGATCTTGCGCTGCTGGGCCACGTACACACGGACCAGTTCGTTCATTCCCGGGGGAAGGTCGGCGCCGTCCTCCCGTCGGAACACCTTGACGTCTATGGCTTTGCCACGTTCGCCGTGTGGCACCTTGAGTGACATGTCGCGGACTTCACGGGCCTTCTCTCCAAAGATGGCTCGAAGCAAGCGCTCCTCTGGAGTCAGCTCGGTCTCGCCCTTGGGGGTGACCTTGCCCACCAGGTAGTCGCCGGGCCCCACCTCGGCGCCGATGCGGATGATGCCCCGCTCGTCTAGGTCGGCGAGCACCTCTTCGGCCACCTGCGGGATGTCACGAGTGATCTCTTCCGCGCCCAGCTTGGTGTCCCGAGCCTCGATCTCGTACTCCTCGATGTGCACCGAAGTGAACACGTCGTCGCGCACCAGACGTTCTGAAATGATGATGGCGTCCTCATAGTTGTGCCCTTCCCAGGGCATGAAGGCCACCAGCAGGTTCTTTCCGAGCGCCAACTCGCCCTGCTCGGTAGAGGGACCGTCGGCGATGACTTGGCCGGCCTTGATCGCGTCGCCCTCGCTCACCACCGGCTTCTGGTTGATCGAGGTTCCCTGGTTCGAGCGGTCGAATTTCCGCAGCGGGTACGTGTGGGTCTTGGTTCCGGCCCGAACGGTGATGCCGTCGCCGGTGACCTCGGTGACCTGGCCGTCGAACTCGGCGATCAACACGTCGCCGGAATCCTGGGCGGCCCGGCCCTCGACGCCGGTACCCACCAGAGGGGCCTCCGCTCTCAGCAGCGGCACTGCCTGGCGCTGCATGTTGGATCCCATGAGGGCCCGGTTGGCATCATCGTGCTCGAGGAACGGGATGAGCGACGTTGCCACAGATACGACCTGCTTGGGCGATACGTCCATGTAGTCGACTTCGCTCGGTTTGACATATTCGACCTCACCGCCGGTCGTGCGAACGAGCACCCGCTGGTGCGCAAAGCTCCCGTCGTCTTTGATCACCGCATTGGCCTGGGCGATGACGTGGGTCTCTTCCTGCGAGGCCGTGAGGTAATCGACCTTGTCGGTGACTTTGCCGTTCTCGACACGCCGGTAGGGCGTCTCGATGAAACCGAATCGGTTGACCTTGGCGTACGTGGCCAGCGAACCGATCAGCCCGATGTTGGGGCCCTCGGGAGTCTCGATGGGGCACATACGCCCGTAGTGGGACGGATGTACGTCGCGCACCTCGAACCCGGCCCGCTCCCTCGACAGCCCACCCGGCCCCAAGGCCGAAAGGCGACGGCGGTGGGTGAGCCCGGCCAATGGGTTCGGCTGGTCCATGAACTGACTGAGCTGGCTGGTCCCGAAGAACTCCTTGATCGACGCCACCACGGGACGGATGTTGATCAGGGTCTGGGGCGTGATGGCCTCCGGATCCTGCGTGGTCATCCGCTCGCGCACTACTCGCTCCAGGCGGGTCAGGCCGACCCGTATCTGGTTTTGGATCAGCTCGCCGACGGTGCGGATGCGCCGGTTGCCGAAATGATCGATGTCGTCGGTCCGATAGCCATCGGTGCCGTCGTACAGGTGGACCAGATACTTGATCGTGTCCAGGATGTCGTCCTCGGACAGCAGTCCCAGCGTTTCGGGCTTGTACTTGTCGAGAGACTTGGGATCGGTGCCCCGACCGAACTTCTGGTCGAGTTTGTAGCGTCCCACTCGGGTCAGGTCGTAGCGCTTGGGGTTGTAGAACAGGGTGTTGATGAGGCCCCGGGCCGACTCGACGGTCGTCAGCTCCCCGGGCCGCAACTTGCGGTACAGGTCGAGGAGGGCCTCGTCGCGATCGTGGGCGGGGTCTTTCTCGAGAGTGTTCTGGATCACCTCGATTCCGTCGAACATCTCGAGGACCTCTTCGTTCGTCTCGGCCAGTCCCAGGGCTCGCAGGAACGTCGTCACGTACTGACGGCGCTTCCGGTCGACCCGGACCCCGAGCGTGTCCTTCTTGTCGATGTCGAATTCGAGCCATGCCCCCCGACCGGGGATGATCTTGGCGGTGTAGATGTCCTTGTCCGAGGTCTTGTCGATGCTCTGATCGAAGTAGACACCCGGCGAGCGGACGAGTTGGCTCACGACGACGCGTTCGGTGCCGTTGATGATGAACGTGCCGTTGGCGGTCATGATCGGGAAGTCGCCGAGAAAGACCTGCTGCTCTTTGATCTCGCCGGTCGCCTTGTTCACGAAACGCGCCGTGACGAACAGAGGCCGGGCGTAGTTGGTGTCTCGCTCCTTGGCCTCCTCGATCGTCATCGTCGGATCGCCGAAGCGATGATCGGTCAGCTCGAGGGCCAGAGAACCGGTGAAATCCTCGATCGGCGAGATCTCGGCGAAGATCTCTTGGAGACCCCGCTCCAGGAACCAGGAGAACGACTCATGCTGGACGGAGAGGAGATCGGGTAGGGGTAGTACTTCGGGAATCTTGGCGAATGAAACACGGTCATTGTGCCCTCGAGCCAAAGCAGACTCCTCCTTCATTCACGCGCTACCGGGGACGCGTGCCACCCACCTCTAAGCAAGGAAAGAATGATAGCGCGCGCAACAACGCCTCTGCAACAGAGTGGCGCGCGCCTATTCAGTTGCACACAACCTACTCCCCTGGCTGCCCGAGGTCAAGGGTTCTGTTCCAGGTATTCCCAGGCGTCCCGCCAACCGAACCTCGTCTGTGGCTCTTCGCTCACCGCTCATCGTCCCTTATGCTGTTCGGGCACCGCTCATCGTCCCTTATGCTCTTCGCTCACCGCTCATCGTCCCTTATGCTCTTCGCTCACCGCTCATCGTCGTTCGGGTAGCGGAGGGCGGCGGGGCCACCCGAGTGGGCAACCGAACTAGGCGAGCTCGACGGTGGCTCCCGCCTCTTCCAGCTTGGCCTTGGCAGCCTCAGCGGTCTCTTTGTCGGCCCCCTCGAGCACGGCCTTGGGGGCGCTCTCCACCAGGTCCTTGGCCTCCTTGAGCCCGAGTCCGGTGAGGGCGCACACCTCCTTGATGACCTGGATCTTCTTGTCCCCGGTCGCGCCGAGCACGACGTCGAAGGCGGTCTTCTCCTCGGTCGCCGCCGCCTCGCCCCCGGCAGCTTCACCTGCCACGGCCGCCACCGCTACCGGCGCCGCCGCGGTGACCTCGAACTTCTCTTCGAACGCCTTCAGGAACTCGGAAAGCTCGAGGACGGTCATCTCCTCGAAGTAGGTCAGTAGGTCCTCGGTGGTGGGTTTCGCCATCGTCATGCCTCCTCTGCTTCGGCCGCCTCGGCGGCTTCGGGTTCTTCCTCTCCATCAGCCTCCGGGGCGGAATCCCCGATCGGCTCCTCTTCTTGTTCTTGAGCTTCATCGGCTCGGGCGCCGGCAGCCTCACGAGCATCCGGCTCCTCGGCCTCGGCTGCCTCCTCCACTGCTTCGGGGGTCGGTTCGGCAACCGCCTCTCCCTGCTCCTTGAGCTGCTTGAGCTGCAGGAACAACGAAGCGGCATTGCGACCGAAAGAAGCCAGCAATCCGGCCAGGTTCGACAGCGGAGCTTGGATCGCCCCCGCCAATTTGGCCAACAGGACTTCCCGTGGGTCGAGTGCAGCGAGTTGGCCCACCTTCTCGGGAGGAAGCAGCTCTCCGGAGAACACCATGCCCTTGACTCGAAGCTGGTCGTGCTCTTTGGCGAATCCGGCCAGGGTCTTTGCGGCCTTCACGGGATCCCCGGTGGCAAACGCCAGCGCAGTGGGTCCGGTGAGCAATTGTCCCAGGCCCTCGCCGTACGCCAGATCGGCGACGGCTCTGCGGGTCAACGTCATCTTGAGCACCTTGTACTCGGCATCATCCTGACGCAGGCCGCGGCGCAGCTCTTGCTGCTCGGGAACGCTGAGACCGGCGTATTCGGTGACAAACACCGCTGCCGCGTCCTCGAATCGCTGTTTGATTTCAGCGACCGCCTGTACTTTCTCCGGCCTCGCCATATGGGCCTCCTCGGTCAGCCGTGCTCAGCGAGCGGTTGCTCACGGCACGAACAAAGCTCCCGGCACGAGACACACGGGAGCCTGGTGGAGGGCCTGCGCCGGCGTCTGCCTGACTTGTGCCACCTCGGGCACCGGCGGTCTCGGGCGGGTTTTGTAGCGGCGGGCAGGGTAGCAGGCAGATGAGGAAGGACCACCAAAAGAGGTGCCTCGAGCGGCCCCGGAAAGGGGCCCGCAACCCGCACTGCGGACCTCAGCAAGTTGGGCGGACGACGGGCCAGGGTGCCGTCCGTCCCTTCCGCTCTCAGCCGGCCAGGGTAGGGACTGGCCTGAGGGTGGCTCGAGCGGCTGGCTCCGCGCACCTGGCACGTGAATTCCAGATGACACAGGCCGCGGGCCCCTCCGCCCTCAGTCTCGCGCCTGGCCGTACGATTGTCCAGAGATTTGTGGCGTCAGCGAGCCTGGGCCGCCAGTTCGTCCAGGGCACCCACGTCCACCTTGATGCCAGGACCCATGCTGGACGACAGCGTCACCTTGCGGACAAACCGGCCTTTCACCGGGGCCGGCCGGGCTCGAAGCAACTCGGCAACGATCGTCGCCAGGTTCTCCTCGAGCTGCCGTTGCTCGAAAGAGACCTTCCCGATGACCGCATGCACATTTCCGTGTCGATCGTTTCGGTACTCGACCCGGCCGGCCTTCAGCTCGGCGACCGCCTGGGCCACGTCCGGAGTCACGGTGCCGGCCTTGGGATTGGGCATCAAGCCGCGCGGTCCCAGTATGCGCCCCAACTTGCCGACCTCGGACATCATGTCGGGCGCCGCGACCGCCACGTCGAAGTCGAGGGGTCGACCTCCGGCGATCTCGTCGGCGAGCTCCTTGCCGCCCACCACATCGGCACCGGCCGCTTCGGCCGCGCCGGCCGCCTCACCGTCGGCAAACACCGCTACCCGGACCTCCTTGCCGGTGCCGTGGGGTAGCGAAACCGTCCCCCGTACCGCCTGGTCGGCTTGTTTGGGATCGATTCCGAGCAGGACGGCCACCTCGACCGACTCGTCAAAGCCGGCGAAGGCGAGCTCCTTGACCATTCCCAAGGCCTCTCGGGGCGAATAGTGGGTCTCGGCGTCGAGCCTTGCTACGGCAGCCGCATGCTTCTTTCCCATTGTGTTGCCTCCTCGTGGTTCCGGCGGCCCAGTGGGCCTCCCACGTGTGACTGGTGGGTGGACTCGCCCGATGCTCAGCCCTCGACGATGAGGCCCATGGAACGGGCGGTGCCCTCGATGATCTTCATCGCCGCCTCGATGTCGTTGGCGTTCAGGTCGGGCATCTTCGTCTCGGCGATCTTTTTCACCTGTTCCCTGGTGACCGATCCCACCTTCTCCCGATTCGACTCCGGCGACCCCTTGGGGACCCGGGCCGCCTGGCGGAGCAGTACTGCGGCCGGAGGAGTCTTGGTAACGAACGTGTAGGTGCGATCCTCGTAGATCGTGATCTCGACGGGAACGATGGTCCCCGCCTGTGACTGGGTGGTCTGGTTGTAGGCGTTGACGAAGTCCATGATGTTGACGCCGTGCTGACCCAGGGCGGGACCCACCGGTGGGGCCGGGCTCGCCTGACCGGCCGGAATCTGTAGCTTGAGCATTGCCGCGATCTTCTTGGTGGCCACCGCGACTCCTAGTACTTCTGGATCTGCTCGAAGTTGAGCTCGACCGGAGTCTCCCGGCCGAAGATGTCCACCAGCACTCGCACCTTCGACTGGTCGATGTTGATGTCCTCGATGACCCCGTTGAAATCGGCGAACGGCCCCTCGACGACCCGTACCGTCTCACCGACCTCCCACTCCGGCTTGAAGCGGGGCACCTTCTTCCGCTCGGCCTTGCTGACACCGAGGATCCGCTCCACCTCTTTTCGCGACAGCGAGGTCGGCTTGGTCCCCGAGCCCACGAAGCCGGTGACCCCCGGGGTGTTGCGGACCACGAACCAGGCGTCGTCGTCCATGTAGAGGCGCACCAGGATGTAGCCCGGGAAGACCTTCTTCTTCACCGTGACTTTGCGCCCCCCCTTGAATTCGACGACGTCTTCCATGGGAATGACGACGTCGAAGATACGGTCCTCCATGTGCATGGACTTGATGCGCGACTCCAGGTTGGCCTTCACCTTGTTCTCGTACCCCGAGTACGAGTGGACGACGTACCACCCACCGGGCAGGTCGTACGGGCTGGCCGGGGAAGGAGCCTGCTCCTCTTCTTCTTCCTCTTCCTCGAGGGCCTCAGCTGCCTCGATTTCGACCTCGGTCTCGGCGACGGCCACCGCGGCCTCGCCTTCCCCGCCCGGCTCGGCCGGGGTGATCTCGCCGGCCGCGGCCTCTGCGTCCGCCGTCGCAGCACCGGCCGGCGCATCGACGGAAGGCTCGGCGACGGAAGGAGCGCCCAGTGCCTGGGCCGCGGCGGTGAGCTGGGAGTCGGCCTCCGCTTCGCGAGGCTCGCCCTCCTCTGAGGGCTCTTCCGCCTCTTCCTCGCCGGTGGCGCCCGTGAGCGCCTCCTTCACCGCTTCGGACAGCAGGTCCTGCAGTTCGCTCACTGCTGCAGTTCCCGGATGAGGGACAGCACCCCCGCTTTGAAGGCGAAGTCCATGGCGAAAATGATGACGGTCAGGGCGGTGGTAGTGATGAGGGTGACGGCGGTGAACGTCCACAATTCCTGTCGGGTCGGCCAGGAGACCCGCTTCAGCTCTTGGCGTACCTCGCGCAGGAACTGACGGACGCTGGTGCGTTCCTTTTGGCGCGCCTGCGGGCGGCCCCGCTCGCGTGTGCGGCGCTCTTCTCTCTCGGTGATTCTGCGGAGTTGCCGGTTCACCCATTCCTCCTAGCGGTGGCAGGGGTGGCGGGACTCGAACCCACAACCTCTGGTTTTGGAGACCAGTGCTCTAGCCAAATTGAGCTACACCCCTAGAGGTCGCGGGCGAGTATACGGGCCGCCGTCTGCATGATAAACGGTGCGGCGCGCAGTGGTGCTCAGGCGACCCGGTGCCGCCACCATTGGACCAGGACCATCGCCCCGGCCAATGCCACCGCCGCGCCTGCTGCGACCTTTTCCAGGTCCCTCAGATCTCTCAGAGCGGAGCGCGATTCACCCAGATGGCCCTGCACCACCGCCTCGAATCCCTCCGGGGCCGGGGTCACGACATGTTGCCGGGCCGACAGGGCTCGAAGCATGAACCGGTAGCGGACCGCTTCCGCCTGGCAGCGCAGGCAGTTGGCCAGGTGATCACCGAATAGGCCGGACGGCTCTCCGTCGACGAGCCGGCACAGTCGTCGCATCGTGAGTTCGTGGATCATCGCTCGCCCCACAGCTGCTGGCGCAGGGTCCGCCGGGCCCGGTGCAGCCGAACCTTGGCAGCAGCCACCGTGATCCCCAGCGACTCGGCCACCTCCCGATGCGACCATCCGTAGACGTCCTTGAGCACGACGACCATGCGCTGCGATTCGGGCAGCAGCGCCAGCTCGCGACTCAATGAACCGCGGAGAGCCACCTGCTCGCCGGCTCCCTCCGGCGTCAATCCCTCGGCGGCCACCGGCGCATCATCGGGCAGCGGGGCAGTCAGATGCCGGCGCCACCTGCGGCGCTGGGTCCAGGCGGTGTTGACGGTGATCCGATGCAACCAAGTCGAAAAGGCGGCTTCTCCCCGAAAACCGGGCAACGCCTTCCAAGCCCGGATGAAGGCCTCCTGAGCTACATCGGCGGCCAGCTCCCTGTTGCTCACCATGCGCAGGGCCAACGTGAATACCTCGTCCTTGTGCGTCCTGACCAGTTCCGAGAACGCCGATTCGTCGCCGAGGCGGGCCCGGTGCACCAGATCGGCATCTCCAGGGTCTTGGACCCGACGCGTGGTCACTCCGTTACTCCCGACGGATCACGGCGGTGGCGGCCGCCAGCTTCGATCCGGCGGCGGACACCACCAGAGACAACGTTGCCGACGACTCTTCGATTTCCCCCACCGAGCCTCCGACTTCGGCGGCGACGCCGGGGCGTAGGGGCAGGTGGAAGCGGACATCCAGCTCGCGGAGGGGTGCCGCGGCGGTGGTGAAGCGAGCGGCCTCCTGGGCCACCCAGGAGGCAACCAGCAAGCCGTGGGCGACCACTCCGGCCAGCCCGGCTCGCCGAGCGGTGGCGTGGTCCCAGTGCACCGGATTCCAGTCCCCGGTAGCGGCGGCGTAGCGCATCAGGTCGGCCCGACTGGCCGACTTGGCCAGCAGAGGAAGAGACTCGCCGCTTCCGGGAAGGTGCGCCGGGGCCGGCACCTCCACCGGGGCCCGCTCGAATGGGCCCGGCTCCTCCTCCTCTTCGGCCGGAACCGCCGAGGCCGGCCCGGCCGACAGGAGAAACGACGACTTTGATTTCAGCCATGGCCCATCGCCGTCGGCCTGCAGCGCGAAACCGACGAAGTGCAGCGGACCCCGGCTACGGATCCCGCTGACCTCTCCGCTCACCTCGAGGAGCTCGCCGGGAACGAGAGCCCGGCACCACGAGAAGCGCTGCTGGGCATGGATCAAGGTCGGGAACGCCGCCAACGACTCCTCTGCCAGCAGCGTCGGGGCCAGGGCGAAGAGCACCGCAGCGCCGAATCCGGGCGGGACGGCTTCGGACCAGCGATGGGGATCGTCACTGGTCGCCTCGACGAAGGCGCCCACCCGCTCGGGGGCGGCGGCGTAGCGGACCGGGCCCAGTCGCTTGCCCGCCAGGGCCGAAAGGGTCACCGCCCCAATAGGCCGATCAGCGGTGCTCGCGATGGGTGGTGTGACGCCGGCACCACGGGCAGTACTTGCTGAGCTCGAGCCGCTCCTGGGTGTTGGAGCGGTTCTTGGTGGTGACGTAGTTGCGCCGCTTGCACTCCTCGCAGGCGAGGTTGATGGGCGGGCGCTTGTCGCTGGCCATAACCGGTCGCTAGCGGCGAGTCCCCATCGCCTACTTCAGTATCTTCGTGACCCGGCCGGCTCCGACGGTGCGCCCCCCCTCGCGAATGGCGAAGCGCAGGCCCTCTTCCATGGCGA
>CAYFYE010000044.1:0-20642 GCA_964347285.1 uncultured Acidimicrobiia bacterium | reverse complement strand
GGCGCATCCGCTGGCAGCTGCGGGCCACATCGCGATTCCCCACCACTGACTGTCGATCCAGCACCGGGGCCTGCCCGCCGTGGCGCCGATCACCAAATCGGGGACACGAACGCACATTCCGCCGAGTATCCGGGATCGGCACTTCCGCGCGCGGCCTCGACTATTGGTCGCCACCCTCTGCATCTCATCGGTAGGCGGCTTGGGCGGAAGGACCGACCGCGTGTCGACGAGGTCTGCGGGCATCACAACTAGCCCTCCGGGTGAGTGAGCGATACGTCCCACGAGCCGAAGGGGATCACCGGACTCACTAACCTCCGAGGGCATGCCGATTCGCGTCCTCATTGCCAAGCCGGGTCTCGATGGCCACGACCGGGGTGCCAAGGTGATTGCCCGTGCCCTTCGTGACAGCGGGGTCGAGGTCATTTACTCGGGACTGCATCAGACTCCCGAGCAGATCGTGGAAACGGCCATCCAGGAAGATGTCGGCGGGGTTGGGCTGTCGGTGCTGTCCGGGGCGCACATGACGCTGTTTCCTCGGGTGGTGGAGCTGCTCAGGGAGCGGGGTGTCGACGACGTCGTCGTCTTCGGGGGTGGGATCATTCCCGACGACGACATCGAGGCCCTCAAGGCCGCCGGGCTGGCCGAGATCTTCACGCCGGGGACTCCGCTCCTCGAGATCACCGACTGGGTCCACGCCCACGTGACGGAGCGATAAGAAAGCGGTGGACCTCCTCGAGTATCAGGGCAAGTTGCTGTTCGATCGGCTCGGCGTCCCCGTACCCCAGGGCCGAATCGCCCGCACCGCCGCCGAGGCCGGTACGGTCGCCGCGGAACTGGGCGGCCCCGTGGTCGTGAAGGCCCAGGTTCAGGTGGGGGGCCGGGGCAAGGCCGGCGGGATCAAACTGGCCGCCGGCCCCGAAGAGGCAACGGCTCATGCCGGAGCCATCCTGGGAATGGACATCAGGGGCCATACGGTGCACCGGGTGTGGGTGGAGCGGGCCACCGCCATCGAGGCCGAGTACTACGCCTCGTTCACCCTCGACCGCTCGGCCAAGAAGCACCTGGGGATGGTGAGCGCCCAAGGGGGAGTCGACATCGAGACCGTGGCCGCCGAGACGCCCGAAGCAGTGGCCAAGCTGCACATCGATCCGGTCCTGGGCCTCAGCAACTGGCAGGCCAGGGAGCTGGTATATCGGGCCGGCCTCGACCCTGGCATCGCCCGTGAGGCGGTCGCCGTCCTGGGCAAGCTGTACCGGGCCTTCGTGCAGCTGGATTGCGACCTGATCGAAGTGAACCCGCTGGTGGTGACCGCCGACGAGGAGGTGGTCGCCCTGGATGCCAAGGTGACCATCGACGACAACGCCCTCTTCCGCCACCCCGATTTCGAAGAATTCCGCGCCGCCTTCGACCTCGACCCCATCGAAGCGATGGCCCGCCAGCGCGATCTGGCCTTCATCAAGCTGGAAGGAACGGTGGGGATCATGGCCAACGGCGCCGGCCTGGCCATGGCGACGCTCGACGTGGTCGACCTCGTCGGGGGCGCAGCCGCCAACTTCCTCGATGTGGGCGGGGGGGCGAGAGCGGAGACGATCACCGATGCGCTGGAAGTGCTCACCCAGGATCCGTCGGTGCGGACCGTCCTCATCAACATCTTCGGAGGCATTGTTCGTTGCGATCTGGTCGCCGCCGGCATCGTCGACGCGATGGAGCATCTCGACCTGCCGTGGCCGTTGGTGGTGCGCCTCGACGGCACGAATGCCGCCGAGGGGCTGAGGATTCTGGCCGAAGCCGAAGCGGCGAACGTGCTCGTGGCGGCCAACATGCGCGAGGGGGCCGA
Source organism: uncultured Acidimicrobiia bacterium (assembly GCA_964347285.1). GTDB lineage: Bacteria > Actinomycetota > Acidimicrobiia > Spongiisociales > JAOTWH01 > CAYFYE01. The sequence goes on along the minus strand of CAYFYE010000044.1, from coordinate 18,805 downwards.
GAGGGCCGTCGATCTGGCCGGCGAGGGCTGATATGGCGATTCTCGTCGACGAGAACACCAGGCTCCTGGTGCAGGGCCTCACCGGCCGCGAAGGGCGGTTCCACGGGCTGCGCAACCAGGCTTACGGGACCAATCTCGTCGCCGGGGTAACCCCCGGCAAGGGTGGGACCGACGTCAACGGGGTTCCCATCTTCGATACCGTCTCGGAGGCGATCGAGGCCACCGGAGCCGACTCGGCGATGTGCTTCGTGCCCCCGGCCTTCGCCGCCGACGCCATTCTGGAGGCGGCCGACGGCGGCCTCGGCGTCATCGTGTGCATCACCGAAGGCATCCCCGCCCAAGACGAGGCCCGGCTCTACAACTACCTGAGACACACGTCCGACGCCGCCCTCATCGGGCCCAACTGCCCTGGAGTCCTCTCGCCGGGAAAGGCCAACGTGGGCATCATGCCTCCCGAGATCGCCAAGCCGGGCAGGGTAGGAGTCGTGTCCCGGTCGGGCACGCTCACCTATCAAGCCATATACGAGCTCACCAATCGAGGGATCGGGCAGTCGACGTGCGTGGGCATCGGCGGCGACCCGGTCCCCGGCTCGTCGTTCGTCGACATCCTGCGCCGCTTTCAAGATGACTCCGACACCGACGCCGTGGTCATGATCGGCGAGATAGGCGGATCGGCCGAAGAGGAGGCGGCCGCCTACATTGCGCAGCACCTCACCAAGCCGGTGGTCGCCTACATCGCCGGTTTCACCGCTCCTCCCGGCAAGAAGATGGGCCACGCCGGGGCGATCATCTCCGGGTCGGTGGGCACGGCGGCCGCCAAGAAGGAGGCCCTGGAAGCGGGCGGTGTGGCGGTGGCCACTTACCCGAGTGACATCGGGGACTTGGTGGCGGAGGTTCTGGGGTGACGGCCCCGGCACCCCCACCCGGTCCCCTCGCCGGCATCCTTCTCCCTGAGAAGGAGGTCGGGCCCGCTCCGGCCGGCCGGTGAGGAGGTGCCCGAACTCGTCACCGGCTTCACCCTCGGCTTGGCTGCCGGGATTTCCCCCGGGCCCCTCCAGGCCCTGGTGATCACCTCGTCTCTCGATCGGGGGTTCGGGGCCGGATGGCGGGTGGCGATGGCGCCGCTGATCACCGACGCTCCGATCATTCTCTTGACCGTCGTTTTGCTGGCCACCGTTGCCCCCGGCATCCTCAACGGGCTGGCCCTGGTCGGGGCGGCGGTTTTGGTTGCCATCGGCATCTGGTCGCTGCGCCGGGCCCGGGTCGCGAGCGGCTCCGGTGACGTCGGCGCCGGAGCGGGCGACTATTGGCGAGGGGCCCTGGTCAACGTCCTCAGCCCCCATCCGTGGATCTTCTGGGTCAGTGTGGGCGGACCGGTTCTCGTGGCCGCCTGGCGCCGGGCGCCCGGATGGGCCGTCGGTTTTCTGGCTGCCTTCTACGGCTTGCTGGTGGGCAGCAAGGTCGTGATCGCCTGGGGGGTCTCGATGGGGGGCGAGCGGCTCGACGACACCCGGCGCCGCCGCCTGATCGGAGTCGGGGCGGCGCTGCTCATCGCCGCCGGCCTGTTCATCGGGTGGCAGGGGCTGCGGGGAGAATTCGGATGAGCGAGCTGATCGCCATCACCCGCCTGCCCGGTCCCGATCTGGCTCGCGGAGAACGCACCTTCGTTCCGAGAGATCCAATCGATGTCGACTCTGCGATGGCCCAGCACGACGCCTACCGCAGAGCGCTCACGGCCTCCGGATGCCAAGTGGTGGTGCTGCCTCCGGTCGAGGGGTTCCCCGACGCGGTATTTGTCGAGGATCCCGCCGTGGTGCTGGACGAGGCTGCGGTGCTGGCCCGGCTCGGCCCCCCCTCCCGACGCAAAGAGTCGGGGCTGCTGGCCGATGAGCTGTCCCGGCACCGACCGGTGATCGTCATGCGGGGTCCGGGCGTGCTCGAGGGCGGAGACGTGGTCCGCATCGGTCGCCGGTTGTTCGTGGGTCACGGGCCGCGGTCGGACGAGGCCGGCATCCGGGAGCTCTTTTCGCTGGTGGAACCCCTCGGTTACCAGGTCACACCGGTGCCGGTACGGGGTGTACTCCACCTCAAGACGGCCGCCTGCTACCTGGGCGGCGACACCCTGTTGGTCAACCCGGAGCACGTCGATGTGGGGGCGTTCGAGGGCCTGCGCCGCATCGAGGTCGCTTCCGGAGAACGGCGGGGTGCCAACGCCGTCGCCGCGGCCGGGCGAGTGGTGATGGCCGCCTCCGCCCCCGGTACCGCAGAGCAGGTGGCCGCGGCCGGCTTCGAGGTGGTGGCGGTGGATCTCAGCTCTTTCGAGGCTGCCGAAGGGGGACCGACCTGCCTGAGCCTGTTGATAGGAGCGCTGTGACCGGAGCTGCGTAAGCTGCTCCCGTGAGGAGAAGTCGGGATAACCGAGGGAGCGTGCCGCCGTGAGCGCTCGGGTGCTGAAAGGCCGACCGGTCGCCGACAAGGTCCAGAACGAAGTAGCCGAGCGGACGGCGGCGCTGGCCCAAAAGGGCAAGCCGGTCGGCCTGGGGACGGTGATGGTCGGCGACGATCCGGCCTCGGAGGTCTACCTGGGGACCAAGCACAAAGCTGCCCAGCGTTGCGGGATGAAGTCGTTTGGCCACCACCTGCCCACCGACACTCCAGCCGGGGAGATTCTCGAGCTGATCGATCGCCTCAACGCCGATCCGGCGATCGACGGGATGATCGTCCAGCTGCCGCTTCCCGAGTCTCTCGATGCGATGGGCATCGTCGCCGAGATCGATCCGGCCAAGGACGCCGACGGCCTGCATCCCTACAACCTCGGTTTGCTGGCGGCGGGACGGCCCGGTCCCGTGCCGGCCACCCCTCAGGGCATCGCCGAGATCCTCGACTTCTACGACATCGACGTAGCCGGGCGCACCGTGGTCGTGGTGGGGCGATCGCTGTTGGTGGGACGGCCTCTGGGTCTGCTGCTCAACGCAAGGGGAACCGACGCCACCGTGGTGATGGCCCACTCCGCCACGCCCGATCTGCCCAGCGTGTGCCGGTGGGGCGACGTCCTGGTAGCGGCCACCGGCCGGCCCGGTCTCATCACGGCCGATTTCGTCAAAGAGGGGGCCGTGGTGGTCGACGTCGGCATCACCCGCACCAAGGAAGGTCTGAAGGGCGACGTCGCCTTCGAGGAAGTGGCTTCCAAGGCGTCGGCGGTGACACCGGTGCCCGGCGGAGTGGGGCCGATGACCGTTGCCTGCCTGCTGCGCAACACGGTGGCGGCGGCGGAGCGATTCGCCGAGGTGGGATAATCGGAGTCCTTCCCGAGGAGCGTTACGTGGGAACCTCCATCAACAAGGCCGACGTCGGTCTGGCCGTCCCCGACGATCCGATCATTCCGTTCGTCGAGGGCGACGGCATCGGTCCCGATATCTGGTCCGCCGCCCGAGTCGTCTTCGATACCGCGGTGGAGAAGGCTTATGGGGGGGATCGCAGGGTGGAGTGGGCCGAGGTGCTGGCCGGCCAGAAGGGATTTGACGAGACGGGCGAGTGGTTGCCCGCAGCCACGCTGGATGCCTTTCGCACCCATCTCGTGGGCATCAAGGGTCCCCTGACGACCCCCGTCGGCGGCGGTATCCGCAGCCTCAACGTCGCCATCCGCCAGACCCTTGACCTCTACGTGTGCCTGCGCCCGGTGCGCTGGTACCGGGGGGTGCCCTCGCCGGTCAAGCATCCCGAACAGGTCGACATGGTGGTCTTTCGCGAGAACACCGAAGACGTATATGCGGGAAAGGAACTCGAGGAGGGGACCGCCGAAGCGGCCCGCTTCATCGCCTGGGTCAAGGAGGAGTACGGCTGGGAGATACGCCCCGACAGCGGGATCGGGATCAAACCGATCTCAGAGACGGGCTCGAAGCGCCTGGCCCGGGCCGCCATCAACTACGCCCTCGAAAACAACCGCCGTTCGGTCACGCTCGTGCATAAGGGCAACATCATGAAGTTCACCGAGGGCGCCTTCCGGGGCTGGGGCTACGAGCTGGTCTCCGAGGAGTTCTCCGACGTGGCGGTGAGCTGGGAGGACTCGGGGGGTGAGCCCGGCGACAAGCTCCTGGTGAAGGACGTCATCGCCGATGCCTTCCTCCAGCAGATCCTCACTCGCCCCGGGGAATACGACGTCATCGCCACGATGAATCTGAACGGCGATTACGTGTCCGACGCCCTGGCCGCCCAAGTGGGGGGAATCGGGATCGCCCCCGGCGGCAACATCAATTACGAGACCGGCCACGCCGTGTTCGAGGCCACGCACGGCACCGCCCCGAAATACGCCGGCCAGGACAAGGTCAATCCCGGATCGTTGATCCTTTCCGGGGAGCTGATGCTCCGCTACCTGGGTTGGCGCGAGGCGGCCGACCTCATCGTCACCGCCCTGGAAGCCACGATCGGCGATGGAATCGTCACCTACGACTTCGCCCGACTGATGGACGGCGCCACGGAGGTCAAGACCTCCGAGTTTGCCGCCGCCATGGTGGAGAGGATGAGCTGATCCGTCGCCGGCCATCTGCCCTGCCGCCCGGCGGTCCTACTCGATTTCCACCAGGAATTGGTCGCCGTCCAGCGCCGAGGTCGTGATCCTGGTTCCCAGGAATCGCTCCAGCACGAACGCGTTGGTGCGGAAGTGGGAAGTCGGAGCGACCGTGACGAACGAGCCCCCACCCGCCTGCGCCAGGGGAACCAGCAGCTGGTCGGCCAGGTAACGGCCCACCGGCACCCCGGCTCGCAGGTAGCGCTGCACGATCTCCACGACCCCCTGGGCCACCGCCTCGGCCCTCAGGCCTCTCCGGCCGAAGCCGGTGAACACCTCGATGATGTGTTCGGATTCGATCTCTGCCGTCACGACGTTGCCGGGACCATCGGCTTCGACCTCGGCGGCGGTGAGCATGTCGGGCTCCCACCCCAGCTTCCGGCCGATCACGGCCAGCTCGCGATCGGCGATCGATCGGGGCAGCCGGGCCACCACGGCCTCGGCGCGTACCGCAAGGATCTCGCCTCGCTCCCGCAGCGTCAGGATCTCGAGCCGGGAGACCGGCTCGACCTCGACGACCAGGCTCCCGCCTCCGGCCGGGTGGAAACCGGGGCGCCGCAGGGAAGCGCCGACGCGAGGGCCCATCCGGCCGATCAGAGGCAGGAAGGTGCGATCGATGAACTCGAAGGGGGGCGCCGCCGGGTTGTGCGTGCCGCCGCCCAGCTCGAGGGTCGAAGGTCGGTCCGCCGTGAGCAGGGGCGGCAGCACCGCTTGCAGAACGAGGCAGGCGCTTCCGGCGGTACCCACTGCGAACGCGTGGCGACCGGGGCGCACACCGGTGGGGGCGAAGTCGAGGCGATCGGAGCCGAGGTGATCACCGTCCACCGCGGCTTTCCCGACTGCAGCTGCGGCTCGAACCGCCGTCAGGTGCTGGGCCAGGAGGCCGGGACGTCGCCTACCGGCCCGGATTCGATCGATGTGAAAGGCACGACCGGTCAGCAATGAGGCGCTCAGGCAGGTGCGCAGGATCTGACCTCCCCCCTCGCCGTAGGCGCCGTCGATGGTGACGACTTCAGACATCGACCCGGCCCCGCCCGCCCCAGCAACTGGATCGGTGGGTGAGAACCCCGATCGGCCGAAGGCTCGTGGCCATCACCACAGCATCACATAGGTCAGGACCGGTTGCTCGGGAATGTCCCCGGCGATGTCGGCGCTGCGAAAGTCCCACAGCTCCACCCAGTAGGAGACACCGTCCGAGCGGACGAATCGTCCCCCGAACCGAGGCAGGCGATCGTCGGCCACCGGCTCCAGGGTGCCGGTGAGCCCGCGCTGTCTGAGCTGGGCACCTGCCTCGGCGGCCAGGTCGGCGGCCGGCGTCGACCCGGCCGGCAGCGCCCAATACAGCGGCTCCACATGGGCGGCGTCGATGGCGCCGACCTTGTCCTCGTCGTACAGCGGCTGGCGACTGGCCAGCTCGACACTCCCTGGCGGCGCCCACGGCTTGCCGGCCGCCAGGTCGGAGGCTGCCACGCCGAGCCAGTCCTCCACCCAGGCGATTCGTTCCGGCGAGATCAGCCACGGTCGTCCCAGTGCCAGGACTGCTACCGATTCGGCCATGTCCTCGGCGGGCGAGGTAGCCCCGTACGGAGTGGTGCCCGAGGGGTCGGGGAGCGACCAGGTTCCATCATCGGAACGCCACCCGGCAGCTCGGGCGAAGTCCTGCACCAGTTCCGAGGCGGCGGTGACGTCCAGGGTTGCCAGATCGCGCCCTTCGAGCCCGGCGAGGTAATCGGGCCGGATGTCGGCGAACTGGGCGGTGTGGGTGAGCTCGTGGGCCAACACTCCCGCCATCGCCAGCCGCGTCGGCGGAGGGCTGGAGGCGAACGTGAGGTCGAGCAGGTAGATGTCGGGGCCGCGGGCAACGGCCAGGGTCACCGGCTCGGCCTCGGCGTCCGCCTCGACGGCGCGCACCAGAGCCCGCATCTCTCCGGCCTCGACCAACTCGGTCGGCAGTTCGCCGACGGCTGCGGCGATCAGCTCGACCTCTGCGGCATCGGCCCGGTCGGTCACGCCGACGATCTCGACATCGCCGATCGTTCGCTTCCACACCACCCCGCTCACCGGTGGCGCCAGCTCCGCTCGTACGACTTCCGGGTCCATCGCCGACGTGGCGACGGGACCGGTCCCGGCACCGCCGGCATCACAGGCGAGGGCGGCCAGAACAAGAGCCAGGCCGACAAACGGCAGTTGGCGCATCGGCTCCTTGTTAGCAGCCGTCGGCATCGAGCCGGGCACTAGCCTGAAAAAGAGCGAGCGAGAGGGGCCCACATGAGCAAGCTCACAGTGGTCGGCGCCGGGAAATACGGCTCGACGACGGCCAAGCTGATCGCAAGCACCGACCAGGTCGATCAGGTGGTCATGACCGACATCGTCGAGGGCCTTCCCCAGGGACTGGCCCTGGACATGAACCAGGGCCGGCCGGTAGAGCGGTACCGCACCGAGGTGGTGGGTACCAATGACTACGCAGACACGGACGGCAGCGACGTGGTGATCATCACCGCCGGCCTTCCCCGCAAGCCGGGGATGAGCAGGATGGATCTGCTGGAGGTGAACGCCAAGATCGTTGCCGAAGTGACTCGGTCGGTCGTGAAGCACTCACCGGATGCGGTGCTCATCGTGGTCACCAATCCCCTGGACCAGATGACCATGCTGGCCGCCGACATCTCGGGCTTTCCCCGCTCCCGGGTCATGGGACAGGCCGGGATCCTCGACAGCGCCCGGTTTGCCCACTTCATCGCCGAGAAGGCCGGCGTCGACATCTTCGACGTCGAGGCCCTCACCCTGGGAAGCCACGGCGAGACGATGGTTCCGATTCCGTCTCTGTGCCGGGTGGGTGGAAAGCCGCTCACCGAGGTCCTCCAACCCGAGGAGATCGACCAGTTGGTGGAACGGACCCGCGACGGCGGCGCCGAGATCGTGGCGCTGCTCAAGACCGGAAGCGCCTACTACGCGCCGGCGGCCGCAGCCGCCCAGATGGCCCTGGCCGTTTTGGGGCGGCCCAGCGAGATGATGCCGGTGTGTGCCTGGGTAGACGGAGAGTACGGAATATCCGGTGTGTACCTGGGAGTTCCGGCCCGGCTCGGCCCAAAGGGGGTCGAGGAGGTCGTCATTCTGGACCTCACCGACGACGAGCTGGCCGCTCTGAGGCAGGCGGCGGCCGCAGTAGCCGAGAAGATGGAGGATCTGGAGAAGATCGAGCTCGACTGAGGCCCGGCGAGCCTGCCGAGGCGCGTCACGGATCGGCCGAAGAGCGAAGTGGCCGACGTCGTGGATGCGGCGCTGACCGAGGCCCAGCTATGGCGCGCGAAGGTCCAAATCACCGACTTACCTTCGAAGCTCGCTTCCGCTCCCCGCGGATCGGATGCAAAACAGAAACCGGAACTCCCATTCAGGCAGCGGCCCTTACGCCCCCACCTACGAGGCCGGTCGGAACCTCAGGGACTCGAGCCAATAGGACGAACCCGCTACGGATGCAAACGAGGGCCGCATCGGCGTCCCTTGTTGGCGTGTAGAGACCGGGCTCAGTAGTCGATTTCCACCCCGCTCACCGACTTGGCGAACTGGTTCAGCGGGCCCTGGTTCATCATGAGTTTGGCCATGTTCCCCGACACCTTGAGCTTCCCGGTCATGAACGCCGTCTGCGTGTTCAGCTCCCCCTTGGAGATGGCCGCCGCCGTCTCGTATGTATTGGTCACGGTGGCGTCGGCATCCTCTTTCTCGCCCGGGCCCAGAGCGACGGCCCCCTCGCCGATGACCAGGTGGTAGTCGATGTCGTCGCCGTCGGGGACTTCGGTGACGTGGAATTGCAGGGAGACCTCGGTGCTCTCGGCGGCACTGGTGAACGCCGGGTCGCCGTTGGCGGCGTCCGCCACCGCTTGCATCCATTCTTCGGTGAGGAACTTGACGGCCACTGCTCGGCCTCCTTTCCGTTTCTCGACGCAGGCTATCAGAGCGAGTGGTGGGTACCCGGACCCTGTGGTGTTGCTGTATGTTCCACGTCGGCACGCCCTTGTACGCTTTCGTCATGCGAACCCTCCCTACCGTCATGGCCGCCCTCGTAACCCCCTTCGATGGGGGCGGCGAAATCGACGAGGACGCCCATCGCCACAACCTCTCTCTGCTGCGCGAGCGGGGTATCGAGGGATTCGTCCTGGGCGGTTCCACCGGCGAAGGCCCGTACCTGGAGCCCGGCGAGCGGCGCCGGCTGCTCGACGTTGCCCGGGATGAGGTGGGCGACGACGCCTTTCTGGTTTCCGGAGTGGCCGCCGAGTCGCTTCGCGCCGGGCTGGCTCAGGCGGAAGAGGCGACGGCCGGCGGCGCCGACGCTCTGCTAGTGATGACCCCCACCACCCTGATCCGGGGCAATGCCAGAGCGGTGGCCCGCTATTACGAGGCCTTGGCGGCTTCCTCGGAACTGCCGGTGCTGCTCTATTCGGTTCCCGGGGTGACCGGCTTCGAACTGCCGGCAGAGACGGCTGCGGAGCTGGCCGGCCGCCCGGGGATCGTCGGCATGAAGGATTCCGGTGGCCAGCCGGTCCGGGTGCAGCAGATCATGGCGACCGCCCCCGTGGATTTCCGCCTGTTCATCGGCTCCTCGCCTGCAGTGGCCTTGGGTGTTGCCGGCGGCGCCCATGGGGCAATCACCGCCAGCGCCAACTATGCGCCTCGTTTGGTGATCGAGGTGGTGGCCGCCGCCCGCAAATCGGTCGCCAAGGCCGCCGATGCTCAGGAACGTCTTGCCGGGCTGTCCCGGCTGGTCGATGCTCGCGGCGTGGCTGCCGTCAAGCTCGCCGCCGAAGTGTCGGGATTGCGCCCCGGCCGCACCCGGGAACCACTGCAGCCCCTCTCCGGAGCCGACGCCGACGTGGTGCGACGGCGGCTGGAGGCCCTTCGGGGGCAGCTCCTGGGCTGAGACCGTTTCGTCCCTCCGCGAGCGAAGCGAGCCCGGTCCCCCCAGCGAACGAGGAGAGCGTTGGGGGGGAAGGTACCGCAGGCCGAGCCGTTTCTCCCCCAAGCGAACGAGGAGAGGGTTGGTCCCCCCAGCGAACGAGGAGAGCGTTGGGGGGGAAGGTACCGCAGGCCGAACGGAGCGAGGCCTGGGGTAGGGGGGTTGGGAGTGCCGAGGAGCGCAGCGACGAGGCGAGGGGGGCCATGGCCACCTCTCCCTCCGGAGAGGAAAGAGGGACCCTCCGGGGGAGGAAACGGAGCCCCCGTTTCCCGACGGGCGCGTAACGTAGGCACATGCGGGTGCAGTCGGGACGCCTCATCAGCCTGGGCTACGACAAGTACGTGCGCTCCGACGATGTCATGGTGGTCGAGCCGGTCACCGAGGCTCGAGGACCGGGGCGGCGAACGCTGGTGTGGGTCCGGGGCCTCGACGATCCGATCGTGGCGTCGCGAGCAGTCTCGTCGATCGTCACCGACCTCATCTCTCCGACCATTTCCGAGGACTAGGGACCCTCGCCGTCGGCTTCCCGCCCGTTGCAGTCCTCGGCCTCGATGAACCCTCCGGGTTCTTCCACCTCGGTCGGAACCTCGGTGCTTCCGACTCGGGCGGTTGTGGTCGTTCGGCCCTGGCAAGAGCCCGGGGGCGGGTCCAAGGTGGTTTACGAGATCACCGAGGGGAGGGTCCTCATGCCGTGTCGTCGTCTCGTGATGCCGATCCTGCTGGCCGCCTTGGTTGTTGCATGCGATGACGGGGTCGGGCTCATCGAGGGGACGGAGAAGATCGAAGGATCCGGTGACGTCATCACCGAATCACGCGACGTCTCCGGGTTCGACCGAGTCGTCTTGGCGGGAGAAGGACGGGTGGTCATCACCGTCGGAGCATCCGAGTCGCTGACGATCGAGGCCGACGACAATCTCATGCAGTACCTGGAAACCACCGTCTCCGGCGGTGCCCTCGAGATCGCCACCTCCGAGGGCGTCGACGTGGATCCGTCTCGGGGCATCGTCTACCGGGTGGGGGTGGCCGAGCTCACCGGGGTGGAGCTGCTCGGCGGCGGGGCATTCGAGGTGGACCGGGTCGAGGCCGACACCTTCGACGTGCTGCTGGCCGGTGGCGGCGAGATCAGCATCGACAACCTGTCGGCCGCCGACCTGTCGGTGGAGTTGCTAGGGGGTGGAGACATCACATTGTCGGGAATCGTCGACGTTCAATCGGTGGTTGTGGCGGGGGCCGGCGGTTACAACGCCGGGAAACTGGAGAGCAGCATCGCCAATGTTGATATCCCCGGGAGCGGGGAGGTCACTGTTTGGGCCGTCGACGAGCTCGACGTCTCGATCACCGGGGTGGGGTCGGTCGACTTCTTCGGCAACCCTGTGGTCGGCCAGCAGGTCACCGGGACCGGGTCCGTCACCGCATTGGGAGAGAAGTAGCGGGGCGCTAGCTGCGCTGACCGGCCAGCTTGCGATTCTTGAACTTGGCGACGGCGTAGTCGCGATTCATCAGGGCGATGAAGTCGATCGAGATCGACTTGGGGCAGGCCTTCTCGCACTCGGCGTGGTTGGTGCAGGAGCCGAAGTATTCCTCCATGACCTCCACCATCGCCTCTACACGGGCGTACCGTTCCGGCTGGCCCTGAGGGAGGAGTCCGAGATGGGCCACCTTGGCCGCCGTGAACAGCTGGGCCGCCGAGTTGGGGCAGGCGGCCACGCAGGCGGCGCAGCCGATGCAGGCGGCGGCATCCATGGCGGAGTCGACGGCTTCCTTGGGCACGAGTATGAGGTTGGCATCGGGGGCCGTGCCGGTGGGGGCAGTGATGAAGCCCCCGGCTTCGATGATCCGGTCGAGGGGGCTGCGATCCACCACGAGATCCTTGATGACCGGGAAAGCCGCCGCCCGCCACGGCTCGATGATGATCACCTTGCCGTCGGAGAACTTGCGCATGTGGAGCTGGCAGGTGGCGGTGCCCTGCTGCGGGCCGTGGGCCTGGCCGTTGATCATCAGGCCGCACGAGCCGCAGATCCCTTCCCGGCAATCGTGCTCGAAGGCAATGGGCTCCTCCCCGCCGGCAATGAGGCGCTCGTTCACCACATCGAGCATCTCGAGGAACGACATATCGGGGCTGATGTCGGGGGCGTCGTAGGTGACCATGCGGCCCGGCTGATCCGGTCCCGCCTGGCGCCACACCTGGAGGGTGAGATTCACTTGTAGCTCCTCCGGGTGGGCAGCACGTATTCGAACTCCAACGGCTCCCGGTACCGGACCGGCTCGACATCATCGCCCCGCCACTCCCAGGCGGACACGAAGGCGTAGTTGTCGTCGTCGCGCTGCGCCTCGCCGTCATCGGTCTGGTGCTCCATGCGGAAGTGAGCGCCGCACGACTCCTCGCGGTCCAGGGCATCTCGGCACATCAACTCGGCCAGCTCGAAGTAGTCGGCCACCCGACCCGCCTTCTCCAGCGACTGGTTGAGCGTCTCCCCGTCGCCGAGCACCCGGACGTCTGCGTAGAACTCCTCGCGCAGCGCCGGGATCTCGCTGAGCGCCTTTTCCAGGCCGGGGGCGCTGCGGGCCATGCCGCACTGCTCGATCATGATCTTGCCCAGCTCCCGGTGGAACCAGTCCACCGACCGGCTGCCGTTGACGCCGAGGAGCCGATCGACCCGCTGGGCCACCTCGGCCTCGGCGGCCCGGAACGACTCGTGGTCCACGGGGACCGGATCGGTGCCGAGGTAGGGGGCCAGGTAGTCACCGATGGTGTAGGGGAGGACGAAATAGCCGTCGGCCAGGCCCTGCATGAGCGCCGAGGCCCCTAGGCGATTGGCTCCGTGGTCGGAGAAGTTGGCCTCGCCGATGGCATAGAGGCCGGGGACCGTGGTCATCAGGTTGTAGTCGACCCACAGTCCCCCCATCGTGTAGTGAGGGGCCGGGTAGATGCGCATCGGCACTTGGTAGGGGTCTTCGTCCGTGATGCGCTCGTACATCTCGAAGAGGTTGCCGTAGCGCTCCTCGATGACGTCGCGGCCCAAGCGGGCGATGGCCTCGGCGAAGTCCAGGTATACGCCGTTGCGCAGCGGGCCCACGCCCCGGTTCTGATCCATCATCCGCATGGCGGCCCGGGAGGCCACGTCGCGAGGAACGAGGTTGCCGAAGGCGGGGTACTGGCGCTCGAGGTAGTAGTCGCGCTCCTCAGGCGGGATGTCGTTGGGGGCCCGTGGCTCGCCGGGCTCCTTAGGTACCCAGATGCGTCCGTCGTTGCGCAGCGACTCGGACATGAGGGTGAGCTTTGACTGGAACTCGCCGCCGGCCGGGATGCAGGTGGGGTGGATCTGCGTGAAGCAGGGGTTGGCGAACAACGCGCCTTTGCGGTGGGCCCGCCAGGCGGCGGTGACGTTGGAGGCCCGGGCCATCGTCGACAGGAAGTACACGTTGGCATAGCCGCCGGTGGCCAGCACGACGGCGTGGGCGGTGTGCGAGTGGACCTCGCCGGTGACCAGGTCTCGGGTGACCACTCCGGCCGCTCGCCCTTCGGCGATCACGACGTCGAGCATCTCGGTCCGGGTGAGCAGCTCCACGTTTCCCAGCCCCACCTGGCGCATCAGCGCCTGATAGGCCCCCAGGAGCAGCTGCTGGCCGGTCTGTCCCCGGGCGTAGAACGTGCGGGACACCTGCACGCCCCCGAACGAACGAGTGTCGAGGAGGCCTCCGTACTCCCGGGCGAAGGGCACCCCCTGGGCGACGCACTGATCGATGATCTCCAGGCTGACCTGGGCCAGCCGGTAGACGTTGGCCTCGCGAGACCGATAGTCGCCGCCTTTCACCGTGTCGTAGAACAGCCGGAAGATGCTGTCGCCGTCGCCCCGGTAGTTCTTGGCGGCGTTGATCCCGCCCTGGGCGGCGATGGAGTGGGCCCGGCGGGCCGAGTCGTGGTAGGTGATCACCTTCACCTGGTAGCCCAACTCGCCGAGGGTGGCCGCCGCCGAGGCGCCGGCTAGCCCGGTGCCGACGACGATCACCGAGAACTTGCGCTTGTTGGCGGGGGCCACCAGCTTCATTTCAAATCGGTGCCGGTCCCACTTCTGCTCGATGGGTCCTTCGGGGGTGCGGGCGTCGAGCTCCATCAGTCGACCACCCCCACCAGCACCGTGATCGGGAAGAGCACGTTGCCGGCCACGATCACCGCCGCAAATCCCTGGGCGAACCATCTCCGCCAGTGGTCGAAGCGGGGGTTGTGGGCTCCCATGCTCTGGAACAGGCTCCAGGCCCCGTGGTAGATGTGCAACCCCAGCGCCAGGTTGGCCACGATGTAGAGGATCGCCACCGGCACCCGCTGGAAGCTCGCCACCAGGTTGGCGTAGACGTCGCCGCGAACGAAGTCGGGGTTGGCGAAGCCCCAGGTGAGGTCGGCGAGGTGGAAGGCCAGGAAGAGCAGGACGATGATCCCGGTCCAGATCATCGTGCGGGAGGCGTAGTTGGCCGCCAGATAGTCGCGTCGGCTCTGGTATCGGGGGGTACCCCGCTTGGCCCGGTTCTCCACCGTGAGCGCAAAGGCGGCGTGGATGTGCACCGCAAAGGCCCCGATGAGCACGAAGCGGATGATCCACAACAGATGGGTGCGGGGAACCAGGTGCCCGCCCAGGTCGCGCAGGGCTTCGCCGTACGAGTTGATCTCCTCGGGTCCGATGTAGACCTTCAGGTTTCCCAGCATGTGGGAGATGATGTACCCCAAGAGCACGATGCCGCTCAGGGCCATGGCCCACTTCTTGCCGACGGCCGACCGGTAGATGTCGACCAGCCAGAAGCGGCGACGCGACGGTGCTTCCGGGGGAGCTTCGGTGGCGGTCACGGTCCCGCTTCGAAGGTTTGACCGACATGGAGGCGGGCGGCTGGGGGAGGGGTCGAGGCGGCGGCCGTCCCGGTCATGACCGGCATTATGGTCACGCCGCCGTTCCCGGCTGAACTCGATTTGACAGCGGACCTCCCCGCGCCGTAAATTACAAATCTGTAATTACACGGATGTGAGGAGGACCGTCCGTGATGCAGAAGCTCATGGAAGAGCTCTTCGAGGTCGACCTGTCGTGGCAGGACATGGCCAATTGTCGAGGCGGTGACGCCGATCTCTTCTTCCCCGAGCGGGGTGCGTCGACCCGGACCGCCAAGGCGATCTGCCGGGAGTGCATCGTCCGGGAGGAGTGCCTCGAGTTCGCCATCGTCAACAGCGAGAAGTTTGGCATCTGGGGCGGGCTGTCCGAGCGCGAGCGGCGCAAGATCCGTCGCGAGCGGCAGCTGGCGGCTCGCCGCGAGGCCTCGTAGCGGAGCGACCTACCCGACCGGCCTTCCCAAAGCGACCCTACAATCGCTCCGGGTAACCGGAGGTCGACGTGGTCATCGCCATCATCATCGCTGCGGTCGTCGTGGTGGGGGCCATCGTGTTCCTGGTGTGGGCTTTCGGCCCGGGGAGCCGGCCGGCCTCTCCCGAGGCGGCCGAGACCTTCCGCCTCCATCCCCGCATCGCCGATTTCCACGTCCGGGGAGAATCGGCCCTGGTGCACTTCGACGTACCGATTCCGGAAGGTGAAGTGGACAAAGTGCTGCGGGATCTGCTCGTCCACGAAGCCGTCGAAGTGGTCAGAGAGAAACGGCACGACCTTCCGATCTCTCAGGTCAGCCGGGTCATCGCTCTCGGAACGCGCTACGGCGAGCCGGCCGAGGTGGGGCGGGTCGACCTCGAGACTCCCGGCGAGCTCCCTCCGCCGGCGATGCCCTCCCAGTTCGCCCCCCATGCCTCCAAGGTCGGCTTCGATCCGCTGGCGGCCTACTCCTCGGAGGTGGCCACGGTGGCTCCCGGAGTCGCCGAAACCGCCCGCGAGGGGGGCCTGCGGCCCCTGAGCGAGGAGGTACGTTTGAGCGCGGCCACCGAGGCCGGGCTGCGGGCCCAGGGCCTCGAGCCGGCCGCCTTGTCGCCCGACGACCTGGCCGTCGGGCTCCTGCGGCTCTCAGGATATGTGATCGCCCCCGGCGGCAAAGAGGCTTCCTTCATGGCCTCCAAGGGTGGCAGCCGGACCTATCTGCGTGTCCTTCCCCACCGGGAAGGGGATTATCCCGAGGTGAGCTCCGAGGCGATTCGCGAGTTCGTGGTCGACTTCATGAACTCGGGAGCCGACCGGGGGCTGATGGTTTCCGACAAGTTCGGCCCCTTCGAGGTTTACGAGCGCGAACGGCGCGAGCCGCGGGTGCGCTTCGTCACCCGGGAGCGCCTCCAGGGCTTCGTCGACGCCCTTACCGTCGGCTGACGGCGCTGCGCCGGTCTCATCACGCCCGCCGGAGTACACTCACGCCGAAAGGAGCGAAATCCATGTTTGGTGTCCGAATCGGACCCGGGGAGATTGCCATCATCGTCCTGGTCATCGTGCTCCTCTTCGGCGCCACCAAGCTGCCCCAGCTGGCCAGGTCGCTGGGAGCTTCGGCCAAGGAGTTCCGCAAGGGTGTCGAGGAGGGCATCGAGGAGGAATCCGAGGACGAGTCGGCGGAGGCATAGGGGGAACCCACCGCGGCCCGCAGTCGTTGGTGGGTTGGTGAATGCCTGAGCAACGAATCCCAACTTGGGAGGAGGTTGCGCGCCGCGATGGTCGTAAGATCTACAACTTTGCGTACCGGCTCACCGGCAACCCGGACGATGCCGCCGATCTGGCTCAAGAGGTGCTGCTCCGGGTGCGACGTGGGCTTCGTACCTACCGTCCCGGCTCGTTCGACGGCTGGCTGTGGCGGATCACCCGCAACGCCTTCGTGGACTCGATCCGTTATCGGAAGCGGAGGCCGACGGTTCCCCTCCCCGACGACGATCGGACAATCGGCACCGCTTCGCCTTCTCCCGACGAGGTCCTCGCCTCCATCCGCCTCAGCGAGGACGTCCAGTCGGCGCTCCTCAAGCTGCCCTACGACTTTCGGGAGGCAGTGGTGCTCTGCGATGTGGTCGGCCTCACGTATGAAGACATCGCTCAGGCGGTCGATGTCCCCGTCGGTACCGTCCGGAGCAGGATTCATCGGGGACGCAAGATGCTGAAGGAGATGCTCGGGTGAACCACGTCGGCGACCTCCTTTCCGCCTACCTCGACGGAGAGCTGACCCCGAGCGAGCGGGCCCTGGTCGTCGATCACCTGGACGGGTGCTCGGAATGCCGATTCGAGATGGCCGGGGTGGACGCGGCGCGCAGTGCGATCCGCTCCTTGCCCATCCTCGATTCGCCGGTCTCCCTCGAAGCCTTTGCCCATCGACGGCGGCGCCGCCTGGCGAGTCGCTTGGGCGCGATGGCGGCCGCTGCAGCGGTGGTGGCGGGCTTTGCAATAGCCGGAAGCGGGTCGGACGAACCGGCGCCCCTCGACCTCGATGCCGTGGTGCGGCAACACTCGGCACGTGCTTCGGTTGATCCCGGGTTGATCCCGATCAACGTGATTTCTGTGGTGAACGAGCCGTGAGGCGAGCCGCGGCACTCGCCGCCGCCACGCTGGCGTTCCTCACCGCCGGGGCGCTGTTCGCCGGAGCCCGGGCCGAAGATCTCGAGGACTACCTGGAGCGCTCGGCCGAATCCGAATTCAGCGGGCGGCAGCTGGTGGCGTGCCGGCTCGGCAAACAGAGTGCCGCCGACATTTACCGAGTGGTCCGCAGCGGCGGGATGACGGTGCTCCACCGGGGCGGCCACGACGCCATGGTCGGCGACGGCAAGATCGGCGACACCGCCGGATTCTCCAGCTTCCGGCTGGCCGACTGGTCGGCCTGGCGCCTGAGCTCCCGCTACCAGCTCAGCGGTCCCCGCCATACCGGGTTCATGGGTCGCGAGGTCACCGAGGTGAGGGTGATGGAGGGCGACCGGCTGCGGACTCGCCTCATCCTCGACACCCAATCCTGGGCACCGCTGTTCAGCGAGGTCTACGACGGAGCGGGCCGGGTCTACTGCCTGAGCGCGATGCTGGAGTTCGGCCCGGCCGGGAGCTTCCCCGTCGTGCCCGGCCCTCCGGACGGCTACGAGATGATTCCCTCTCTCGATTCGGTGGCTCTGCCCGACGCCGCCGCCGGATACTGGCGGGCGGACAGCTATCGGGCCCCGGAGGGGATGACCCAGTCGTTCTACACCGACGGGCTCTTCTCGTTCTCGGTGTTCGAGGCTTCCGGATCGCGGCGGGCCGCCGATCTCGAGGACGGTTGGCGCCATCAGGTCGGCGGTGCCGAGTACCTCCGCACCCTTCTTCCCGGCGAGGTGCGGGTGCTGTGGAGGGCCGATGGCCGGACCTATCTCCTCGTCGGAGATCTACCGCCCGATCATCTCGACCAGGTGCTCCAGGAGCTGCCCCGGCCCCGCTCGCCGAGCCTGCTCAGCAGGCTGTGGCAGCGGCTGTTCGGCTAAGTCAGTCGGCCGCCCGGGCATCGCCGGGGAACGAGCCGGTGACGATGTAGGTGACGTGCTGGCCGATGTTGACGGCATGGTCGGCGATGCGCTCCAGATAACGGCCGATGCGGGACATCTGGATGGCGGTTTCGAGGCCGTGCATCTCGGCCTCGGCCGCCAGGATTTCGAAGAACTCGCCCACGAGGTCGTCGACGACGTCGTCCTCCTTCTCGAGGCCTGCTCCCCCCTCGGCGTCGAGGTCGGCGAGCACGTCGAGGCCTCGGGACCAGAGGCGGCAGGCCTCGTTGGCCACTCGAGCCAGGAGACCGCGCGTCGCCGGTGAGAGTTCGAAGCCTTCGGTCCGCTGCAGCGAGGTGGCGCAGTTCACCACCAGGTCGCCGGTTCGTTCGATCTCATAGAGCATGCGGGTCACCGAGACGAGAAAGCGGAGATCGCCGGCCACCGGCTGCTGGCGGGCCAGGATCTCGAAGACCCGCCGCTCCAGCTCGGAGTAGCGCTCGTTGACCTCCTCGTCGGCCTCGACGACCCGTTGGGCGAGACCGAGGTCGCTGTTCAGCATCGCCTCGGTGGCCCGCCGCGCGTTCTCGAGGACGAGACTGCCCAAAGCCACGGAGTCGCGGCGCACCGCGTCGAGGCTCTCCTCGAAGCGATGCCGAATCTCTTCGCGCTCGGGTCCGGGCTCTGTCGCCATCGTTCCTCCCGTCGGGCTAGCCGAAGCGCCCGGTGATGTAGTCCTCGGTGTCCTGTTCGCGGGGGTTGGTGAAGATCACTCCGGTCTCGTCGTATTCGACCAGCTCGCCCGTTCGCTGGCCGTTCTCTTTGACGCGCACCGTGAAGAAGGCGGTGCGGTCACTGACCCGGGCCGCCTGCTGCATGTTGTGGGTGACGATGA